>DATFYN010000340.1:0-21555 GCA_035315025.1 Myxococcota bacterium | reverse complement strand
GAGAGCCCCCTCTCCCGCCCCGGTAAGGAGCAGGCCAAGGAGGTTTCCAAGCAGCGTTCGCCGATGGCCCATGACTCGTTCTTTTTTAGTCGATGGCGTGTAGTCCGTCAATGCCGAAGTGACGCCCGTGGAATCCCTGCTCCAGCTCCGCCCGGCTCCTGACGTCGTGCTTCGGCTCCTGCGCCCGCGACGACCGCTGCGTGGAAGGGATAGGCCCCGCCGACTGGCATACTGGAACCGTCGTGCATTCCGCTTCCCTACCCCACGCCCGCCAGGGCAAGCCGCTCCCCCCAGCGCTCTCGCACCGCCCGCGCGAGTTCGGGCGCGCGCCGCAGGCCTGGGTCTTGGCGGACAGTCTCGAGGGCAGACTCCCGTGCCGCAGCGATCAGCCGCGCATCGCGCAACAGGTCCGCGACCCGCAGGTCCGGCAAGCGCCCGTGCTGCCGCGTACCGAGGAACTCTCCGGGACCTCGAATGCGCAAGTCTGCGTCAGCGATCGCAAACCCGTCGCTCGTCTCCACCATTGCGCGCAGTCTTGCCTCGCTCTCCTCGCTCACGCCACGCGCCATGAGAATGCAACGGCCAGGCCTTGCACCTCGACCCACGCGTCCGCGCAGCTGATGGAGCTGCGCCAATCCGAAGCGTTCCGCGTGCTCGACCACCATGAGTGTGGCGTTCGCGACATCCACGCCCACTTCAATCACAGTGGTCGACACGAGCACGTGGGTCTCCCCGCGCTCGAAGCGCGCCATGGCTTCGGCGCGCGCGGCGGCGTCGGTGCGTCCGTGGACGAGGTCGATGCGCAGATCGGGGAAGGCAGCCTCGATTTTTCGCGCCGACTCGGTGGCGGCCCGCAGATCGCTCTTCTCAGACTCCTCGACGAGTGGATAAACCACATAGGTTTGCTCTCCGCGCGCCGCTGCGGCGCGGATGGCTTCGGAGATGCGTGTGCCCTCCCCCTCGCGCAGGATTTCCGTATGGACTGGCGCGCGACCGGGAGGGAGCTCGTCGAGGACGGACAGGTCGAGATCGCCGTAGAGCGTGAGCGCGAGCGTACGAGGAATCGGGGTCGCCGTCATCACCAGGACGTGCGGACTTGCCCCTGTTAGGCCGTGATGTGCGAGCGCGGCGCGCTGGAGCACGCCGAATCGGTGTTGTTCGTCGACGATTGCAAGGCCAAGTCGCGCAAAACCCAGATCTTCTTGCAGCAACGCATGGGTGCCGATTGCGAGGTCGACCTCCCCTGCTGTGAGGGCGCTGCGCCGCGCGCTGGCTTCCGCGCGCGGGACAGAGGCCGTGAGCAGCGCCATGCGCAAAGCGAGGGGGCCCTGGTCCGGGCCCTGCAACCGTTGAAGCGTGCGCTCGTGTTGCTCGGCCAGAAGCTCGGTCGGCGCCATGAGCGCGGTCTGGAATCCGCTCCGCGCGGCTGCGAGCGCCGCAAGAAACGCAATCGCCGTCTTTCCGCTGCCGACGTCCCCCTGCAGAAGGCGGTTCATGGGATGCGGACGGGCGAGGTCCTCGCGGATCTCCCGCCAGGCCCGACGCTGGGCGCCGGTCAGCCGGAAAGGCAGCGCAGCGATCGCCGCTTCGAGGAGGGGAGCTTCACCCCTGGCCGCTGCGAACGGCATCCCGGGCTCCGCGGCACGGGCCGCGTGGCGCAGGGCGAGGCCCACCTCGAGGAGGTAGAGCTCCTCAAGGATGAGCCGCTCGTGGGCGGTCGTGCGGCGAAGCGCCAGCGCCTCGACGTCGGCTTCGACGCCAGGCATGTGGATCGCGCGCAGCGCCTGTGCAACCTCCGGCAGCTGGCGCTCGCGAACCATTCGCAAAGGTAGGTATCCCTCGGTCAGATCGGCGTACTCCAGCACCCCGAGCGACACGAGTCTGCGCAATGCGCGCGGATGGAGACCCTCCGGTGCGGAGTAGTCGGGTACGACCCGGCGCGTTGCGCCGGCTGCCGGGTCTCCGGATACGGCGCCCTCCCCCTCATCGAGCACCTCGACCTCGGGGTGCACGAGTTGCTTCGAGAAGCGGTAGCGCCTGACCTCGCCCGTGATCTGCAGCGTCGCGCCCTTGCGGACCACGCCGCGAATGGCTTCGCCGCCGTGGAACCACTTGAGACTCACCGTTCCCGTCCCGTCGCCCACGACCGCCTGGAACACGCGGGCAAGCCGCCCACCTCTTCGGCGAGATGGAACGAAGTCGCACAACAGGACGGTGGCGACGAAAGTTGCCCGTTGCCCTACCGGAAGTTCTCCTACCGATTGGAGCGAGCGCCGGTCGTCGTAGCGCGCGGGAAGGTGAAAGAGCAAATCGGAAATCGTCCGCAATCCGCGACGAGCAAGGGTTTCGGCGCGTTTCGGGCCGACTCCAGCAAGCACCGTGAGAGGGCGTGCGAGCGCATGGCGGACGAATCCGGCTGCCCTTAAAGGCGCGAGCAGTGACAGCGCCTTCGGCGCCTCGATGCGCAGCGCCTCCCGAGACAGGTGCTCAGCGAATAGTTCCCGCACAGCCCCGAGCGCACGCCGCGCGTCTTGCGGAATCTGGAGCGTGAGCGCGCGGTCGGCTGCCCGCCGGACGGCGGCCTCGAGTCCGTGCACGCGGTCTGCGTGGGCAAAGTCGTCTTGGGTGGCGAACGCGATCGGCTTGTAGACCGCCTCGACCGCCGCCGCGAAGGGACTGGTACTCACCACCCGGTGTGGGGACCTCGCCTATGCGGAATGAATTTCCTGGAGCGAACGCACGCCAATCGACTCGAGGCGAAGCGCTTTGATTGCGCCTGCAGCGGCTCGCGCCGCGGCGGCCGTGGTGAAGTACGGAAGCCCCCGCTGCAAGGCTGCACGCCGCATCTCGAATCCATCACGCACGGATTCGGGATCGGAGCCGACCGTGTTGATCACAAGATCTACATCCCCAGCCGAAATGCGATCGAGCACGTTTGGCGACCCGCGACCGACCTTCAGCACACTTTCCACGCGCACACCGAACCCCGCAAGGCTCTCGGCCGTACCCGGGGTAGCCATGACCTCGAAACCGATGCGCGCGAGCTCAGCCACGGCTTCGGCGATGCGCGGTCTGTCTTCCTCGCGCACGGACACAAGAACTCGCCCGCGCGTGGGGAGGCTGTTGCCGGCCTCGATCTGCGACTTGGCATAGGCGCGGCCAAAATCCGAATCGATTCCCATCACCTCGCCCGTGCTGCGCATCTCCGGTCCGAGCAGCACGTCCACGCCTGGGAATTTCATAAAAGGGAAGACCGCCTCCTTTACGCAGAAGTGCTTCGGCCAGATCTCCTCTGTAAACCCGAGCTCGTCGAGTGTCCTACCGACCATCACCAACGCCGCAAGCTTCGCAAGGGGACGACCGATCGCCTTCGATACGAAAGGCACCGTACGGGATGCGCGCGGATTGACTTCGAGCACGAAGACTTCGCCACCCTTGACCGCGTACTGCGCGTTCATGAGACCTCGCACACCGAGCTCGAGAGCCAAGCGGCGCGTCGATTCTGCAATTTCCTGGATCACTGCCGACGTCAGGGAGTACGGAGGAATCGAGCAGGCGCTGTCTCCCGAGTGCACCCCGGCCTCCTCAATGTGCTCCATGATCCCGCCAATCACGACGCGCCTTCCGTCGCAGATCGCGTCGACGTCGACTTCGGTGGCATCGGAGAGGAAGCGGTCGACGAGCACGGGGTGCTCCGGGGACGCCTTCACGGCGAAGCGCATGTAGCTTCGAAGCGACTCGACGTCGTACACGATCTGCATCGCGCGGCCGCCGAGGACGTAGGACGGTCGGACGAGCACCGGGTAGCCGAGGCGGGCAGCGACCGCCTCCGCTTCGGCAAGGCTGCGCGCAAGGCCCGCGGGCGGGCGCTTTAGCTTCAGCGTTTCCAGCACTTGGTCGAAGCGTTCGCGGTCCTCCGCACGGTCGATGGCGTCTGGCGACGTACCAATGATGGGGACCCCTGCTTTCTCCAGCGCGACGGCAAGACGCAGCGGCGTTTGACCGCCGAACTGAACGATGACGCCCTCAGGTCGCTCCCTGTCTACAATTTCGAGTACGTCCTCGAGGGTCAGTGGTTCGAAGTAAAGGCGATCGCTCGTATCGTAATCTGTCGATACGGTCTCCGGGTTGCAATTGACCATGATCGTCTCGAAGCCCGCCTCGCGCAGCGCAAAGACGGCATGGACGCAGCAGTAGTCGAACTCGATCCCCTGACCGATGCGATTCGGTCCCCCACCGAGAATGATGATTTTTCTCCGCTCGGTCGGCCGCGCCTCGCACTCGTCCTCGTAGGTCGAGTAGAGGTAGGGCGTGAAGGCTTCGAACTCGGCCCCGCACGTATCGACGCGCTTGTAGACCGGGCGGATGCCGAGGCGGTGGCGCAGCGCCCGCACCTCGTCCTCGCGGGTGTTCCAGAGCGCCGCCAGTCTCCGGTCCGAGAAGCCGGCTTGCTTCGCCCGGCGCAGCCATGCTTCGCGCTCTCCTGCTTCAGCGGCACGAAGTGTGCTCTCGAACTTCACGATCTCTTGCAGGTTGCCGAGGAACCAGCGGTCGATGGCCGAGCGACGCTGGACTTCCTCCAGGGACACGCCCCGACGGAAGATCTCAGCAATGGCCCAGAGCCGTCCCGGACGTGGGACGTCAATCTGCGCCCAGAGCGCGGGCAGGCCGCGCTCTCCCGCAGGAACATCCGGCGGCTCGAGCCCCGCGTGGCCGATCTCGAGGGAGCGCAACGCTTTTTGCAAGCTCTCCTTGAATGTACGACCGATCGCCATCACCTCGCCCACGGATTTCATCTGCGTGGTGAGCCGACTGTCCGCACTGGGGAACTTCTCGAAAGTAAAGCGTGGTACTTTCGTCACCACGTAGTCGATCGTGGGTTCGAAGCTGGCTGGTGTTTCCCGGGTGATGTCGTTGGGGATCTCGTCGAGTGTAAAGCCCACCGCGAGCTTCGCTGCAATCTTCGCGATGGGAAAGCCTGTGGCTTTTGATGCGAGCGCCGAACTCCTCGAGACACGAGGGTTCATCTCGATCACGACGAGCGTTCCGTCGTTCGGATCCACTCCGAACTGGATGTTCGAGCCGCCCGTATCGACGCCGATCTCGCGGATGATGGCGACCGCGGCGTCGCGCATCTCCTGGTACTCCTTGTCGGTGAGCGTCTGGGCGGGCGCCACGGTGATCGAGTCCCCCGTATGGACTCCCATCGGGTCGAAGTTTTCGATCGAGCAGATAATCACGACGTTATCCGCCGTGTCCCGCATCACTTCGAGCTCGTACTCCTTCCAGCCGAGCACGCTCTGCTCGATCAAGCACTGATGCTTCGGCGATTGTTGCAGCGCCCAAGCCACCAGCGGCTCGTACTCCTCGGCCGTGTAGGCGACGCTGCCCCCCGTGCCACCGAGCGTGAAGCTCGGGCGAATGATCGCGGGCAGACCTGTGTCCTGCAGGATCTTGCGCGCGTCCTCAAGCGACTGGGCGATACCCGAAACGGGCACGCGCAGACCTAGGCGCTGCATAGCTGCGCGGAAGAGGTTTCGATCCTCGGCCTTCAGGATGGCCTCGAGCTTCGCGCCGATCAGCTCGACGCCATACTTTTCGAGTACTCCCTGCTCTGCCAGCTCGACAGCAAGGTTGAGGGCGGTCTGCCCGCCGATCGTGGGCAGCAGGACGTCCGGCCGCTCGCGCTCCAGAATGCGCGCGATGCTTTCCACGGTCATGGGCTCGATATACGTCCGGTCTGCGAGCTCCGGGTCGGTCATGATGGTGGCCGGGTTCGAGTTCAGGAGAATGACGCGATACCCCTCCTCGCGCAGGGCCTTGCAGGCCTGTGTACCGGAGTAGTCGAACTCGCAAGCTTGGCCGATCACGATCGGACCCGAACCGATGACGAGGATCGAGTGGATGTCGGTTCTCTTGGGCAAGGGGGCGGCTCCTCGTAGGGCTAGCGTGCGGCCGCGATCGAGGCGCCGGTCACGCTCTCGCCCGCGCGGTGTCGGGCCACCATCTCGCGAAACCGGCGGAAGAAATACGCCGCGTCGTGCGGCCCCGGCGAGGCCTCGGGATGGTACTGAACCGAAAAGATCGGACGCGTGGCGTGGGCCAGGCCCTCGACCGTGCCATCGTTGAGGTTTTTGTGCGTGATTTCCACCGGCTCACCGGCTGCGGTGAGCGACTCGGCCTCGACGGCGTAGCCATGGTTCTCGGCGCAGATCGCGACTTTCCCGGTCGCGAGGTCTTGCCCTGGTTGGTTCCCGCCGTGGTGCCCGAACTTCAGCTTGCGGGTCGTACCGCCGAGTGCCAGCCCCAGAATCTGGTGACCGAGGCAGATCCCGAAGATCGGGAGGCCACGGTCGGCGAGCTCACGCACAATCGCCTGGACGCCCGTCACCGCGGCGGGGTCGCCGGGGCCATTCGAGAGGAAGATGGCGTCGGGCGCCAGCGCAAGCGTCGCGGCGGGGGGGGTCTTCGCGGGAACGACGGTGACCTCGAATCCCTGCTCGACCAGCAGCCGAAGAATGTTCCGCTTGATACCGAAGTCATACGCCACCACCCTGTAGACTGGCGCCGGACGCGGCGTGCGCGGAATCTGGCCCGCAACACCCTTCCAGGCCCCCTCGCTCCACGTGTACGGCGCGCGGGTCGTCACCTCCTCCACAAGGTCGCGACCGTCGAGCGTGGGCGCGCTGCGCGCACGTTCCACCAGCGCGCGCTCGTCGAGGGAGCCGGGATCGGTGGAGAGCACGCCGGTCTGGAAGCCCGTCTGGCGGATGCGACGCACGAGGGCACGCGTGTCGAGGCCTGCGATGCCCGGAACGCCGTGACGCCTGAGGTACGCGTCGAGCGTCTCGCGGGCGCGCCAGTTCGACGGATGGGTGAAGAGCTCCTTCACCACGAAGCCCGAGAGAACCGGTCGCGCGGACTCCTCGTCCTCGGCGTTCACGCCGACGTTTCCGATTTGCGTGTAGGTCATCGCGACGATCTGGCCCGCGTAGGACGGATCCGTGAGGATCTCCTGGTAGCCCGTCATGCTCGTATTGAAGCAAACCTCGCCTACCCCGATCCCCGCGGCGCCGAAGGCAGTCCCGCGGTAAATCGTTCCATCCGCGAGCGCAAGGAGTGCTGCCGGCTCGAGGGCCGTGCGAGAGCTCACGGCGCGAGCACTCCTCGTGCCACGTCGTACACGAGGCGCCCGTCCACGATGGTGGCTTTCACTTGACCGGTCAACATTTGCCCCGCCCATGGGGAGTTGCGGCTCTTGGAAAAGCCTTTGGCCGGGTCGTAGAGCCACTCCTTCTGCGGATCGAACACGACGACGTCGGCAGGTGCGCCCACACCGAGACTTCCGCCAGGCCGTCGCAGGATGCGCGCGGGGTTGGTGGACATCCGCCGCATGAGTTCCAGGGGCTCGAGTTCGCCCGAGCGTACAAGATCGAGCACCACCGCAAGCGCAGTCTCGAGGCCGATCAGACCCGAAGGGGCTGCCGTGAACTCGACGTCCTTCTCATGCACGGCGTGCGGCGCGTGGTCGGTGGCGACGGCATCGATCACCCCCTCGGCCAGACCTTTGCGACAGGCACGCACATCGGCGGCCGAGCGCAGCGGGGGAGCGACCTTCGCATTCGTGTCGTAACCGAGTGCCGCCTCGTCGGTAAGGGTGAGGTGATGGGGAGTCACTTCGGCGGTGACGTGGATCCCCTGCTCTCTCGCCCGCCGGATCAGGTCGATCGCAGCGCCGGTTGAGACATGGGCAATGTGCAGGTGGGCGCCGGTCAACTGGGCGAGCAGAAGATCGCGTGCTACGTGCACGGCTTCCGCCACCGCCGGGTTGCCTGGAAGACCGAGGCGTGTAGAGACCGGCCCTTCGTTCACCACGCCGTGGCCGACAAGCGTGCAGTCCTCTGCGTGGACGATCACCGGAGCGTCCACCATGCACGAGTACTCGAGCACGCGCCGCATGACGCCACTATCCATGATCGTCTTGCCATCGTCGCTGAAGGCCACTGCGCCCGCCCGCAGGATGGTGGACATCTCGGTCATCACGGACCCCTCGAGGCCCTTGGTAGCCGCCGCGATCGGCAGTACGCGCGCGGGCGAATCCTGTCGCGCCCGGTCGAGGATGTAGTCGGTGAGCGCGGGATCGTCGTTGGCAGGGTGTGTGTTGGCCATGCAGGCGACCGTGGTGAACCCGCCGGCGACCGCGGCGCGTCCCCCGGATGCGATGTCTTCCTTGTACTCCTGACCCGGCTCGCGGAGGTGGGTGTGCAGGTCCACAAAGCCGGGCGCCACCCAAAGGCCACGCGCGTCGATGACCTCAGCGCCGGGCACCTCGAGCGAGGCCTCCACGGCCGCTACGCGCCCGTCCTCGATCAGGACGTCGGCCGTCTCGTCGCGATTGGAGCTCGGGTCGAGCACCCGGCCGCGTCGGATCAGGATTCGGCCCATGGTCGGATCAGCCCTCCCGTGCTGCAGCGAGCGGTCGCCCGGCGAACAGGTAGAGAACGGCCATGCGCAGAGCGACGCCGTTGCGCACCTGGTCGAGAATCACGCTCGGGCGGTGGTCCGCGAGGTCATGGGAGAGCTCGACGCCACGATTCACAGGGCCCGGATGCATCACGATGGCGTCATCTTTGGCGAAGCGCAGTTTCGTGCGATCCAGCCCGAAGGTGGCCGAGTATTCGCGAATGCTCGGCACGTAGGCTCCGTCGAGCCGTTCGCGCTGGATGCGGAGTGCCATCACCACGTCCGCTCCGTCGATCGCCTCACGCAGTGAGGTGAAGGCCTTGACCCCGAGGGTCTCAATCGCAGGCGGAATTAGCGTCGGTGGCGCAGCGATGCGGACCTCCGCGCCGAGCTTTAGGAAGCCATAGATGTTTGAGCGCGCCACGCGGGAGTGGAGCACGTCGCCGACGATCGCGACCGAGAGGCCGTCGATGCGCCCCTTTTCCTGGTACACGGTGAGGAGATCCAGGAGGGCTTGGGTCGGGTGCTCATGCGCCCCGTCTCCCGCGTTGATCACCGGCGCTGCCAGCGCGTCGGCGATGCGCTTTGGGACACCGGCCACCTTGTGCCGCACCACCACCGCGTCGGGCGCCATGGCGTCGAGCGTGCGCGCCGTGTCGAGGATGCTCTCGTCCTTGGCCAGGCTCGAACTGGTAGGCGAGAAGTTCACGACGTCGGCCGACAGGCGCTTTCCCGCGATCTCGAAGCTGGTTCGCGTGCGGGTCGAAGGCTCGAAAAAGAGGTTCACGATCGTTCGGCCGCGCAATGTCGGGACCTTCTTCACCTCCCGCGTGCCAACCTCCTGCATCCGCTCCGCAGTCTCAAGGATGCGCTCGAGGTCAGCGCGGTCGAGATCTTCGATACCGAGCAGATCGCGCCCGATCATGCGTCTCCCCCCTTTGGCACAACGACCACCTCGAGCGGAGGCTCGAGGCTGCCATCGCGCCCGCGCAGGATCACAAGCTCGCGAGCATGCGTGGGGATGTTCTTCCCCACGTAGTCGATTCGGATCGGCAGCTCCCGGTGGCCGCGATCGACGAGCGCGACCACCTGAACGCCGCTGGGACGGCCAAAGTCCATGAGCGCGTCCATGGCAGCTCGAATGGTGCGGCCGGTATTGGCCACGTCGTCGACCAATATGACGATGCGGCCGTCCACCGCCGACGGCATCTCCGTGCGCCGCAGCGGCGGCCGTTCGCCGCGCAGCGTGAGATCATCGCGATAGAGCGTGGTGTCGAGGATGCCCACGGGCAGCTCAAGGCCCGAGAGGCTTCGCAGGTTCTCGGCCAGCTGGCGAGCGAGTGGCACGCCGCCGTTCGGGATCGCCACCAGGTACAGGCGGCTTTGGCCCTCGTTGCGCTCCAGAACTTCGTGGGCGATCCGGACAAGGGCACGACGGATCGCCGTATCGTCGAGCACCACGCGTTCTTCGCCGGAGCGAGGCGCCGCGGGCTGCTGAGCCGTCGGCCTGGCAGTGGGCGAATCCGGGGGCGTATGGGGGTTCGGCACCGGGACACCTTTGTCCGACTCGCAGGACGGACTTAAAAGGAGGGGAAGCCGCAGTGGATGTCAGAGAAATAGGATAGCCCTTCGACCCGCCGCCAGTCAATCGCGGGGCGATTCGAGAGCCTTAGGTCACCGACGACCCGATCCGGTCCCAGCGCATCCGGTGAAGCAGCAGGTCCCACCAGGTGAAGGGATTCAGCATCGAGAGCCAGCTTCCTTTGAAATCCCAGGACCAGTAGATCACAAACGCGGGGCCCTTGAATTCTGCTTCGCGGACGGTGCCCCAGTAACGACTGTCAAAGGACTGATCGCGGTTGTCACCCATCATGAGGTAACGGCCCGGTTCGACCCGCCACGCCCCGTCTTTTCCGGAATCGTGGGGATCGTGGAGGGTCAGGTGGTCGTGGGCATCGATTTTCTCACGCCGCACCTGAAACGCGAAACCGCGGGGGTCGAGAAAAGTATCGCCGGTGGGCTGCTGCTCGACCGCCTTCCCATTTACGCTCACGACGTCGTCGTGCACTTCGATGACGTCGCCCGGCATTCCCACGATCCGCTTCACGAAACTCTCGGTCGGGAGGTCGGGGCGCATGTCGGCCGGGTAGACACTGCCCGGACCCTCGCCGCGGACGGGATCGCGCGCCACGGTGAAGACCACCACATCCCCTCGTTGCGGCTCGCGCAGACCCGGAAGCCGATAGTCGGTGAAGGGGACCTTGATCCCGTAGATGAATCGATTGACGAAAAGGTGGTCGCCGATGAGCAGCGTCGGAAGCATCGAGCCCGAGGGGATCCGGAAGGGCTCGATCACGCACGCCCGCACGCCGAGCGCGATGACCACCGCGAGCACGAGTGTGCCGACCTGGTCCCAGACGGCGCGCAGCGTGCTGGGGGGCGCCGCCGCCCTGGCTGCGGTCCCGGTCTCGCGCTTGGTCTCGCCCTTCGACGCTGCGCCGCTGCGGTCCGCGGGGGGCGTCACTCATCCCCCAAGCGCAGTGCGGCAAGGAATGCCTCCTGCGGAATCTCGACCGAACCGACGCGCTTCATACGGCGCTTGCCCTCCTTCTGTTTCTCGAGAAGCTTGCGCTTTCGCGTGATGTCACCCCCGTAGCACTTCGCGGTGACGTTCTTGCGCAGCGCTTTGACGTTCGTGCGCGCGATGATCTTGGAGCCAATCGCGGCTTGGATCGCGACGTCGAACATCTGGCGTGGAATGAACTCTTTCAGTTTCGAGGCGAGCTCAGCGCCGCGTTGCTGGGCTTTGTCACGGTGCACGATCAGCGAAAGGGCGTCCACCGGGTCGCCATTCACCAGAATGTCGAGCTTCACGAGGTCCGACGGGTGGTATCCGATGAACTCGTAGTCGAAGGAGCCATAGCCGCGCGTCACGCTCTTCAGCCGATCGTGGAAGTCGACCACGACCTCGTTCAGCGGGAGCTCATAACGAACCTGCACCCGCGTGCCATGCACGGCGAGATCACGCTGCACGCCCCGCCGATCCTGGCAGAGTGCCAGGACGCTTCCCAGGTATTCGGAGGGCACGTGGACGGTGGCCTGAATCACCGGCTCCTCGATCCGCTCGATCTCGGTGACGGCCGGCAGCGCCGCTGGGCTCTCGATCTCCTTCGTCTCACCAGTTGTCTTCACCACGCGGTAGCGCACGGTGGGCGCCGTGGTGATGAGATTTAGGCTGTACTCCCGCTCAAGACGCTCCTGGATGATCTCCGCGTGCAAGAACCCCAAGAACCCACAGCGGAACCCGAACCCGAGAGCCGCGCTCGTTTCTGGCTCGTAGCTGATTGAGGCGTCGTTGAGCCGGAGCTTCTCGAGGGCTCCTTTGAGCGCCTCGTAGTCCTCGGCGTCCACCGGATAGAGGCCGGTGAAGACCATCGGCTTTACTTCGCGGAAGCCCGGCAGTGCCTCGGAAGCGGGACGGCCCGCCTCGGTGACCGTGTCGCCGATGCGGACGTCGGCGAGGGATTTTACGCCGGCGATTACGATCCCCACTTCTCCGACCGAGAGCGAGTCGACCTTGCGCGGGTGTGGATCGATCACGTCAAGCTCCGTGACCTCGTGCTCGTTGCGCATGGCCATGAGGCGAATCCGCATCCCCTTGTGCAGCATCCCGTCGATCACCCGAACCAGCAGCGCGACGCCCACGTAGGGGTCGAACCAGGCGTCAAAGACGAGGGCGCGTACGGGCGCCTGCGCATTGCCCACGGGGGCCGGCACTTTCTCGACAATGCGCTCGAGGAGCTCGGGGATCCCCGTGCCCTCCTTGGCGGAAATGCGCAGCATGTCTTCGCCAGGCAGCCCGATCACTTCTTCGATCTCGTGCGCGACGCGGTCGGGATCTGCCGCGGGAAGGTCGATCTTGTTTAGCACGGGGATGATCTCGAGATTCGCATCCACCGCGAGATACGCATTGGCGAGTGTTTGCGCCTCGATCCCCTGGGAAGCATCCACGACGAGGATTGCCCCCTCACAGGCGTGCAAGGCCCGCGACACTTCGTACGAGAAGTCAACGTGACCCGGTGTGTCGATCAGATTCAGCACATATTCCTCACCGTCTCGCGCCGTCCACCGCATGCGCACGGTCTGGGCCTTGATCGTGATGCCCCGCTCGCGCTCCAGATCCATCTTGTCGAGGAATTGGGCGCGCATCTCCCGGGCGGAGAGGGACTTTGTCGCCTCGAGCAGGCGATCGGCGAGCGTGCTCTTGCCGTGATCGATGTGAGCGATGATGCAAAAATTGCGGATGCGGCGGGGATCGGTCACGCGCTGGCCCTCGCCTCCTTCGAGAGCGCCTCGACGAAGTAGTCGCGCGTTCGCTCGAGACCTTCGTCGACGGAGACCTTGGGCTCCCAGCCGCCGAGCACTCGCTGGGCGAGCCTGATATCGGGGCGGCGCACCTTCGGGTCATCCGGGGGAAGCGGTTTGTGGATGATTTGGCTCTTGCTGCCCGTGATGCGGATGATCTTCTTGGCCATGTCAAGCAGGCTCATTTCGTTTGGGTTTCCGATGTTCACCGGCCCCACGTGATCGCTGTGTAAGAGTCGCACGATGCCCTCTACGAGGTCATCGACGTAGCAGAAGGACCGGGTTTGCGAGCCGTCACCGAACACCGTGATGGCCTCGTTGCGGATGGCCTGGCAGAAGAAGTTTGGAATCGCCCGTCCGTCATTGATCTGCATGCGGGGTCCAAACGTGTTGAAGATGCGCACGATGCGGACATCGACGCCATGGTGGCGGTGGTACGCCATCGTCATGGCCTCAGCAAAGCGCTTCGCTTCATCGTACACACCGCGGACACCGATCGGATTCACGTGACCCCAGTAGGTCTCAGGCTGCGGATTCACTTCAGGGTCCCCATAGCACTCCGACGTACTCGCGATCAGGACGCGCGATTTCTTCGCCTTGGCGAGGCCGAGCACTTTGTGGGTGCCGAGAGAGCCGACCTTCATAATTTGGATCGGGAGGCGCTCGAAATCTGCGGGACTTGCCGGGGACGCGAAGTGAAGAATCGCGTCAAGCTCCCCTGAGACGTAGAGGAAGTTGGTGACGTCGTAGTGCTCAAAGGAGAAGCGGGGGTGGCCGAGCAGGTGCTCGATGTTGTCCATCCTGCCGGTCAGCAGATTGTCAAACACCCGCACTTCACATCCGGCGAGAAGCAGCCGATCGCACAGGTGGGAGCCGATAAAACCCGCGCCGCCTGTGACAAGGACGCGCCGGATACGACGTGAGGAACTCATGCGGACCCTCCGGGAGAGGCAGCCAGTGGGGATGCGTCGGATCCGAGATAGGCGCCGACAGCATCGCGCCATCCCTGCAGGCGCACCCCAATGCGCTCTGCCTTCGTGCAATCCAGGGCCGAATAGACCGGCCGCGGGGCCGGCCGCGGGAACTCGCTCGTCCGTACACGCTCGATCGCGACGTCTGGAAAGCCGCCTTGGTCGAGGCTCTCGCGGGCGACATCCCACCAGGTCGCGACCCCCCGGTTCGCGAGATGATAGAGGCCGCGGGCCCCGACCTCCACCAAGCTCACGATCCCTCTCGCGAGGTCCCCGGCGTAGGTGGGCGAGCCGAACTGGTCATCGACCACACGCAGCGGAGAAGGATCGCGACGCACGCGGCGAGCGGCCGCCTGCTCGATCATGGTGCGCACGAAGTTGCGCCCTGGCCCGAAGACCCAGCTCGTCCGAACCACCAGAAAGGCAGTCGATTCGGCGAGTACCGCCTGCTCACCTTCGAGCTTGGTTTGCCCGTACACAGAGGCGGGAGCCGTCCGATCCGTCTCGGTGTAAGGACGCGTGGCTTTGCCGTCGAAGACGTAGTCGGTCGAGACGTGCACGAGGAGCAGGCCTGCCTCGCGGCAGGCCCGGGCAATGTGCCGGGGGCCGTCTCCGTTCACGCGCCGGGCGAGCTCTCGCTCGCTCTCGCAGCGATCGACAAAGGTAAACGCAGCGGCGTTCAGGAACACATCCGCGCTCCCTGCGGTGCCGCGCACAGCGCGTGCGATCGAATCGGGGTCTCCAAGATCGAGGACCTCTCGCTCGAGGGCCGCCGTGAGCGTGTGCTGGGGCGAAGCGTCCAGGGTGCGCACCATCGAGCGGCCAAGCTGCCCGCTCGCTCCGGAGAGGAGCCAGCGCACCTTAGTGCCCTTCTGCGAGGACCCAGGTTGGGAGCTTGTCGGATGTCTTCAGCTGCTCCGCGAGGCGGTTGGCCTCGGCGCGTGACTCGATCGGACCCACACGCACCCGCCAGCGTGAATCCCGGGGGCCGGTAGCGGGAACCACGACCACGTGCATCCCCTTGCGCCGCAGGTGATCCGCGAGCTTCTCGGCGTCGGCACTTTCCGAGAAGGCACCGACCTGCACGGAGAAGCGCTGTCCCGGTGCCGGGGGAGGCGAGGAAACGGGCGGCGGCACGGGGGGCGCCGCAGGCCGGGCCGATTCCGCTCTAGGAGTTCGAGCGCTTTCGCGCCGCGCGTCGGCGGGCGGCGGGGCGGGGCCGGGCTCCTTCATCGGGCGCGCAGGCGCGGGGGCCGCCTGAGGCGGCGGCTCCCCGGAAGGCGAGGAAGCCGCTGGCGGAGTTGGCGCGGGACTCGCCGCGGGCGCCGGCACCTCTTTCGACTCGCCGGAGAAATGGCGCAACACGAGTTCGGGCTCCTCGCGTGCAGCGCCCACCACGAGCCCGAGTCCGAAACCCAGGATGACGAGCACCAAGCCGCCGAGCAGCGTCACAAGCCATCCCGGCCCCGTGCGATCCCGCTCCTCGCTCACATCTGCTCCGGCGCGGACAGGCCCAAAACGCCAAGACCGTTCGCGAGTACCGTGCGCACCGCCAACACGAGGCCGAGCCGCGCTGCGGTGAGCCCAGGATCGTCCGACAGCACGCGGTGCCTGACGCCGTCCTGCACGTAGGGGTTCCAAAGGCGCGCCAGGTCACGCAGGTAGTACGCCACGTGATGAGGCTCTCGAGATTCGGCGGCACGTGCGACGACGTCAGGGTATTCCCGCAGTTTCTTCAGCAGTGCGAGCTCCTCTTCGAGGACAAGACGCGCCGCATCGATCGCGTCAGGCTCCGGCAGTGCGACACCTCCCTCGCGCGCTTTGCGCTCGATGCCGTGGGTACGGGCGTGCGCATACTGCACATAGTACGCGGGGTTCTTCTTCCAATCCTTGTCCTTGGCGAGCTCCACGTCGAAGTCCAGGTGACCATCTGCCTTGCGCTCGACCATGAAGAAGCGGAAGACGTCGCAACCGACCTCGTCGAGGAGCTCGTCGACGGTGATATAGGTGGCGCGCCGGGTGGACTGCTTCACAGATTCGCCGCCGCGGGTCAGTGTGACGAACTGGTTCATCACGAGCTCGACCGCACTGGGATCGCAACCCAAGGCGCCGATCGCTGCGCGCACGAACGGAAACTGCTCGATGTGATCCGCGCCCTGCACATCGATAACGCGCGAAAAACTTCGGCGGAACTTCTCGCGGTGGTAAGCGATGTCGGGGAGTAGATAGGTCGGTTCACCCGTGCTCTTCACCACGACCCGATCGCGCTCAAGGCCAAGCGCTGTGGCCTTGAGCCAAACCGCTCCGTCCGCCTCGTAGACGAGGCCCTTGGCGCGCAGATCCTTGAGCGTCTCCTCGATCTTTCCGGTCTCATAGAGCGAGGTCTCGTTGTAGTAGACGTCAAAGCGCACCCTGAGTGCGGTCAAGGTGGCATGGATCTCTTCGAAGATGCGCTCCTGGGCAGCGCGTCGGAAGACACCATCGCCCGGCTCGTCGATCAGGGAGTCGCCGTACTGCTCGCGCAGCGAGGCAGCGATCTCAGCGATGTAGTGGCCCTGGTAGCCACCCTTCGGAAAAGCGATGGGCAGGCCGCCGATCTGTGCCGGCCAGTCCGCGTCCGGCTCGGCCAAGAGGTGAGCCGGCGGGTGGGCTGCGCGGCCCAGTTGTTCGAGATAGCGCGCCTTCACCGAATCGCCGAGGACGCGCATCTGGCGTCCGCCGTCGTTGAAGTAGTACTCCCGCGTCACCTGCCAGCCCGTGGCCTCCAGCACGCGCCCGAGCGTGTCCCCGAGTACGGCCTGGCGCCCGTGTCCGAGGGTTAGCGGGCCGGTGGGGTTGGCGGAGACGAACTCCACCTGCACGTGGGCGCCCCGCCCCGCGTTGGAACGACCGAAGCTCGCGCCGGCGCGTAGAATCTCCCGCATCAGCTCGTGCCAGCGTTCGCCGGCAAGCCAGAAATTCACAAAGCCAGGTCCGGCCACGACCGAGCGTGCGACGAGCCCACCCGCGTTGCCCACCGCGGACCGCAGGCGCTCCGCCGCCTCACGGGGCGGCTGGTGGAGGCGCTTGGCGAGCAGGAGCGCCGCGTTGCACGCGAAGTCCCCATGCTCCGCCTGGCGGGGGACGTCGAGCGCGAAAGCCGGAGGCGGCGACGCATCGCCCGCCTCTACAAGAAGTGTGCTCACCGCCGCTTCGATCGCCCTTTGGAGCCGGTCCTTCATGCGCGCGGGAGAATCGCTTGCCCCCGTCGGAGCGTCAAGGAATTCGGGGGGTTCCGCCCTCGGGACGAGGCAGACGCACGACGATCTCGCCAGGCTTCCCAAGCTCAAGGTCCTCTCGAATCGCTCGCTCGGTCGCGAACGGATCGTGTTTCAAGGCGCTGGACTCATCGCGCAGCGCATTGACCTCGCGTCGCAGGTCGTCGATGCGCCCAGCTGACGCCACCAGGTGTGAGCGCAGGCGCAGCCACGCCCGGATGCCCGACGTCTCGTCGAGCATTGCGTAGACCACGGCCAGGGCGATGATCGCCGGAACGAGAAGGAGACGCCTCACCCACCCCCCCTGAGTGGTGCCGTCGAGCGCAGCCTAACGCGCAGCGCGGGCGTCTGACAAGGCAGGCCCATCCGTCTTGGGTCTTGGCTCGTCGCCAAGGAGTTCACGGATCCGATCGACATAGATCTGGGAGTCCCAGTCGCGCGGCCCCACGAAGTGGGCGACCACCTTTCCCTCGCGGTCCAACAGGAACGACTCGGGATAGCGGTAGGTCTGGTAGGCGTGGGAGACCTCATGGGACGGATCGAGCAGGATCGGCAGCGAGAGTCCGAGGCGATCCCGATAGCTCTCGACCTGGCTGCGGTCCTCGTCCACGGAAACCGTCAGCAGGGCGAAGCGTTGGCTGTCGAGGGAGTGGCGCAGACGATCGAGAGCCGGCATTTCTTCTTCGCACGGCTTGCACCAGGTTGCCCAGAAGTGGAGCAATACGACGCGGCCGCGGAGCGTCTCGAGCGCGACGGGCTCGTTGTCGGTAAGAGACTTTAGCGAGAAAAGGGGCGCCGGACGCCCGGGACCAATCGGGTCTGGAGTGCGATCGGCGAAGAGCGCGAACAGAGCCCCCCCTGCCACGGCGATGGCGATCAGCGTGAGTGCGCTGCGGCCCTGCATGAGGTCCGTCCGGCGGAGAGCGCCGGACTTAGCTCGCTTTCTTTTTCGGGGCGCGCTTGCGGGCCGGCTTCTCCGCCGCAGCCGCCTTCTTTTCTGTCTTGGCCTTCGCGGTCTTCGGCTTCTCGCTCCCCGGCTTTGCCTTCGCGCTGCGCTTGCCGCCCTTGCCCTGCGGCTTTTCCGGAGCGGGGCCCACCACCAGCTCGAGGATCGACAGCGGTGCAGCGTCGCCGACCCGGACGCGGTGCTTCACGATTCGCGTATAGCCCCCGGGACGCTCTCGGAAGCGCTCGGCCAAGTCGCCGAACACCTTCGCGGCGACGTCGCGACTGCGGATCACGCGCAGCGCGTGCCGGCGTGCGTGGAGATCGCCCCTTTTCCCGAGGGTGATCATTCGCTCGGCGATGCGGCGGACTTCCTTCGCCTTCGCGTCGGTGGTCTCAATCCGCTCGTGTTCCAGCAGCGAGGTCACCATGTTGCGGAACAGTGCGCTGCGGTGGGCGCTCGTGCGACCGAGCTTTCCGCCGTAGTTCCCGTGGCGCATCGGCTAGGCCTCGCGTTGGCGCGACTCGAGCTCCTTCCGCGATGGGAAGTTCTCGAGCCGCATGCCGAGGGAGAGGCCCATCGACTGGAGCACCTCCTTGATCTCGTTCAGCGACTTTCGCCCGAAGTTCTTCGTCTTCAGCATCTCGGCCTCGCTGCGCTGCACAAGCTCACCGATGTAGCGGATATTCGCGTTCTGCAGGCAGTTGGCCGAACGGACTGAAAGCTCAAGCTCATCGACGGACTTGTACAGGTTCGGATTGGCCGGGGTCGGTTCCTCGTGCATCGGCAGCGTGGCCTCGGTCGGCTCCTCGAAGTTGATGAAGATAGAAAGCTGGTCTTTCATGATCTTCGCCGCGTAGGCGACGGCGTCCGCCGGAGCGATTGCGCCGTCGGTCCAGACCTCGAGATTCAGGCGATCGAAATCCGTCTCACGCCCGACGCGCGCCGGCGTGACCGTATAGTTTACGCGGCGGATCGGTGAGAAGATCGAGTCGATCGGAACCGTCCCGATCGGTGTTTCCTCGGTCTTGTTCTTCTCCGCGAGCACGTAGCCCTTGCCTGTCGCGACGGTGACTTCCATCTCGAGGTCGGCTTCGGCCGCCAACGTTGCGATCTTGTGCTCGGGGTTCAAGATCTCGACCGACGCGTCCTCTGCGGCGAGCTCTCCGGCCGTGAGCACGCCCTCTCCCTTCTTGTGGACGCGCAGCACCTTCGGCCCCTCGGCATTCAGCCGGAGGCGAACCTCCTTCAGGTTCAACACGATGTCCGAGACGTCCTCGAGAACGCCCGGAACGGTCGAAAACTCATGGAGTACGCCGTTGATGCGCACGGTTGTGATAGCTGCGCCCTGGAGCGAAGACAGCAGGACTCGACGGAGCGAATTGCCCAGCGTCTGGCCGAAACCGCGTTCGAGCGGCTCGCACCAGAAGCGGCCGTAGGTCGGGGAGAGCGTCCCCTCTTCGACCTCCAGCCTTCTCGGGTGGATGAGCGCCCGCCAGTTCTTGGCCACAAGGTCTGAGCGCAGAGCTGATTGCTGCATGTGTTGTGTTCCTCTCTGCGCCGGCTAGCGCGAGTAGAGCTCGACGATGAGCTGCTCCTGGATCGGAAGCGTGATCTCATCGCGCACCGGCAGGGCTTTCACCGTGCCCTCGAAACTGTCCTTGTCGATCTCAAGCCAGCTCGGGACGCTGCGCCGTTCGAGCGCCTCGAGCGCACCAGCGATCCTCGTAATCTGACGCGAGCCTTCGGCGAGTGTGATCTTGGTCCCCGCCCGTACCAGCATCGACGGGATGGTGGCCCTGCGCCCGTTCACGAGGAAGTGCCCATGGCGAACGAGCTGCCGCGCTTCGGCGCGGGATGTGGCGAAGCCCAGACGGAACACGACGTTGTCGAGGCGCCGCTCGAGGAGTGAGAGCAAGTTCTCGCCCGTCCTCCCCTTCATGCGGTTCGCCGCACTCATCGTGTTTTCGAACTGCTTCTCGAGCAGCCCGTAGATACGCTTCACCTTCTGCTTTTCGCGCAGCTGCATGCCGTAGTCGGAAAAGCGCGGCCGTGTCTGGCCGTGCTGCCCCGGCGGGTAGTTGCGGCGCTCAATCGCGCATTTCTCGCTGAAGCAACGATCGCCCTTTAGAAAGAGCTTCGTACCCTCGCGGCGGCACAGTCGACAGACGGGTCCGATGTATCGGGCCATGAACGATGCTCTCCTAAACGCGGCGCCGCTTCGGCGGCCTGCAGCCGTTGTGCGGGATCGGGGTCACGTCGCGAATCATCGCAATCTTGAGACCTGCGGCCTGGAGCGCACGAAGGGCGGACTCGCGGCCAGCACCGGGCCCCTTCACGTAGACACCGAGCGAACGCACGCCATGTTCCATTGCCTTCTTGGCGCAGTCCTCGGCCGCCACCTGCGCCGCGAAGGGCGTGGACTTGCGCGACCCCTTAAAGCCCTGCTGACCGGCGCTCGACCACGCGAGCGTATTGCCGCCGACGTCGGTGATCGTGACGACTGTATTGTTGAACGTCGACTGAATGTGTGCGATTCCAGTCTGGACGTTCTTCTTGACCTTCCGCTTGGCACCTTTTTTTTGCATGATCCTACTTCTTGGTCGGCGCCTTCTTCTTGCCGGCCACGGTCTTGCGCGGGCCCTTTCGGGTCCGTGCGTTGGTGTGCGTTCGCTGCCCACGAACCGGCAGGCCGCGGCGGTGGCGCAGACCCCGGTAGCAGCCGATGTCCATCAACAGCTTGATGTTCTGAGCGACCTCGCGGCGCAGGTCGCCCTCCACCTTGTAGTCGCGCTCGATCGTCTCGCGCAGTCGAATGACGTCGCCCTCGGAAAGTTGGTCCGTTCTTGAATCCAGATCGACGTTCGCCTTTTCGCAGATCTTGCGTGCGGAGGTGCGCCCGATCCCGAAGATGTAGGTGAGCGCCACCTCAATGCGCTTGTTCCGCGGCAGGTCGATGCCCGCAATGCGTGCCATTTCCTGCTCCTTATCCTTGGCGCTGCTTGTGCTTCGGGTTCTCGCAGATCACACGCACCACGTTCTTGCGCTTGATCACCCGACACTTGTCGCAGATCTTCCGGACCGACGACCGAACTTTCATGACTACCCCCAAGCCGCGCTCCTCGCGGCGTGCCTTCCTCTCCAGCGTCTCAGTGCGAGCCGGGCACCCGTGTCAGGATCTCCGGCCCGTGGTCGGTGATCAACGCCGTGTGCTCAAAATGCGCCGACAGGGACCCGTCCGCCGTCACCGCGGTCCACTCGTCCTCCAGCATCCGTACCTCGGGTCGCCCTGCGTTCACCATGGGTTCGATGGCAAAGACCATGCCCGGCAGCAGGCGCGGCCCGTGTCCGGGCTCTCCGAAGTTCGGGATCTGCGGCGCCTCGTGCAGTTTGCGCCCGATTCCATGCCCAACGAACTGGCGCACGACGGAGAAGCCTGCGCTTTCCGCGCGCTGCTGCACAGCGTGTCCGATATCCGAGAGTCGCTTCCCTGGCACCATCTGCGCGATCCCCGCGTACAGAGATTCGCGCGTCGTATCCATGAGCTCCTTCG
>DATFYN010000339.1:0-9296 GCA_035315025.1 Myxococcota bacterium | reverse complement strand
CGCAGTTTCGGGAGGATCTCCTTGCGGGTAATGCTCGGCGGAACGTTCCAGTAGGGCGCGAAGACGACGGTTTTTATAACACCGGTGAACAGCGGCGTTTGCGTGCGCATCGCGCGGCCGACCACGACCTTCATCTGAAGTGCTGGGCCTTCCGCCACAGCGAGATCAAATGCCAAGAGCTCGAAGGCCGGGATGTTTACGAACACCACACGGCCCTGCTCGAGGGGCGGGATCCAGCGCAAGCGCTCAAGCGCGAGCTCGATCTGGCGAACACGCTGTGCGGCAGACTCGGAGAGCGCCTGCGCGGTTATGGCACCGATGACACCGTCCGGGGATAGGCCATGCCGCCCTTGGAAGTGTTTCACGCCGTCCACGAGCGCACCCTCATATGTGGTCGTCGGCGGCTCTGGGACCGCAGTGAGATCTCCGAGCGCGGCGAGCCAGCGTGCAAGCTGCGGCGCTGCGGCGAGCGGTGCACCCGGGTGAAGCGGGGGAGTGATCTGCGCCGGGCCGACCGAGGGGTCCTCTGCCAGGCTCTTGTAGCGCGCGAGTTCTTCCTTGAGCAGACGGTTTTCGGTGTAGCGGGGTTCCGCCTCTGCGACAACCTGCCGAATGCGATCTTCTCGAATCGCGCCCGCGACGAGTGCCGCCAAATCATATTTTTTGGGATCGATGTCAAATCCGAAGGCAAGATTCTTCGGGTTCACTTTGCCGATGTGGAGGTCGGAGATGTTGCGGACCAACCCGACGCTGAGCGCGACGTCGAAGCGTGCGAGCTCATCGCTCGATGCCTTCCCGGCGGAGAGTGCCCGCCACTGGCCATCGAGGAGCTCGGCGTCGTAGTCCCGCGGGTCCAGTCCTTTTGTATCCGCTTCGCGCAGCACGTCGATGGCATCGCGTGCCTGCTTGGTCGGCCGGCCCGCGTCGAGCCACAAAGGCGCATAGCCCCGCGGTTCGTAGAGGCCCTTCAGGATGTACTGGTAGTCGGGGAATCGTGGCCAGCGCAGGCCATCGAGGCTCGATGTCGCGACGATCGCCTGGATCGCCGCAGGGGTCACCTCCGGCGGCGCAGCCGCGAAGGCGATCCCGAGGATCAACCAGGGAAGGGCCGCCAGCAGAAGCCTTCGGACCCAGCGTCGCATGCCGCCCCACCCTCCATGCGCCCGGAGCGCGGCGCGAGTGTGAGGGGGAAAGCGCCGCCGTCAACTCCGCGGACAGGCTTGTGGGCTCGCGCGCGAGGAGTAGGCTCGGCTGTGGCAAATCCACGTTGCTGATTGCCAGACGAACCATCGCAGGAGCGCAAAACATGGAGAAGCAAACACAGCGACTTCGCCGGGGATGGCGAGCCGGTCTCTTCGGGTTGGTGTTCGGGGCCGGCTACCTGTGCGGGATGGTCGGTCATCCCGCAGCCGAGGCCCAAGTCGGCGACCTTGGGAAGGAAATGATGAAGAAGGCAGAGGATTCTGGCGGGGTTGTGGGTAGCGCAGCGAAACTCGGATCGACCATCACAGACATGAAGGACAACGTCTGGAAGCTTCAGAAGAATATCGGCATCCTCGAGGGGATTCAGAAGGCGCTCGGCGGGTAATGCCACCACTCGCAGCTTCAGCGTAGCACGCGCAAGCCGTGCCTCCGTCCGGGTCACGAGAGCGCGCGCAATGCGATACGGCGAGAGGAGGGATCCTGTCCTGGAGGAAAATCATCATGGCTAACGCAATTCGCAAGGTCGACTACTACGCGCTCACCGTCCCGGACAAAGCCGGCGAGGGCCATCGCATTCTCTCGGCCC
The DNA here is from genome assembly GCA_035315025.1 of Myxococcota bacterium. GTDB lineage: Bacteria > Myxococcota_A > UBA9160 > UBA9160 > UBA9160 > UBA9160. Next base: position 7,507 of record DATFYN010000339.1, on the reverse strand, counting down.
TCGCCCACGAGGGCGTGAACCTCTTGGCGGTGATCGGCTTTCCGGTGGGGGAGGGGAAGGCCCAGATCGATCTCGTTCCCGAGAACGCCGCCGCGTTCTCCCAGGTGGCCGAGCGGATGAAGCTCCGCACGCGCAAAGCGAAGCAAGCGTTCCTCGTGCAAGGCGACGACCGCGTCGGTGCAGTCTCCGAAGTCCTCGGCAGGCTCGCAAGCCAGAAGATCCAGCTGACGGCGGCGCAGGCTCTCGCGGCGGGAGCCGGACGGTGGTCGATGATCCTCTGGGTGAAGCCCGGGAGCGTCGATAAGGCGGCAAAAGCACTCGGGGTCTAAGCGAGACGCGTATTCCCCGCGTCCGCGACGTCGGTATGCAGCAGTTTGGTGCGCTCTTCTGCACCAACTCCGCTGGATGGGCTCGTGCGGGTCGGCCTACGTCCGAGCAGGGCCTAGGCGTTCAGCCCCGGGGCAAGGCTCGAGTCCACAAGACAAGCTCCATGTCTCGGGCGTCATCCTTCACGCGCTGCAAGCGGGTGGGTCTTCGAAGGGAAGCAGGCGAATCCGCCCGCCATGAGCGATCACGGCGCAAGGAGATCGCGCTCATGAGGTTTCGCGGTGACGCACCACGAGCACCTCAAAACTCCCCTTGGGTCCAATCCAGAATGATGTGAACCAGCTCACGAGGGAGATCACGATCGCTGCCAGGACCGCCGACCCGAAGCTGTGGAAGCGCAGGGGATCGAAAAGCCAGGACACGATCTGCAGCATTAGGGCATTCACAACCAGAAGGAAGAGACCGAGCGTCAGAATGGTGAGCGGGAGCGTCAGCACGAGAATGATGGGACGCACGATCGCGTTTACAAGTCCGAGCAGCAGGGCAGCGAGCAGAAAGTTCCCTGCGCCATGGATCTCCATCCCGGGAACGATCGCGCTTGCGACCCATAGTGCGAGCGCGCCGATGACCCATCGCACGAGGAATCCGCGCATGACGAGCCCTCCGGACCGCACTCTACACCTCTCAGCGAGGCTTGGGGGGAGTGCTGTGAGGTGGCGATGGTGGCTCTTTCGTGAGCCTGCTGCCGCGAGAACCCGATGCGATTGAACTGCGCCCCCTTTAGACCAGCCGAGCCACGCGGGAGCGAAGAACGAAACCCAGTCCGTGGAAGGCTCGACACCTCCCGGATGCAGAGGAGCGAGGAGAGCACCTCGCGAGCCCGTCTCGACTCGAGGCCTACCTGCGATGCGGAAGCACTACGGGGCTGCGCTTCCTCTTTGCCCGTCAATTCGTACCCAGAAGAAGATCCCGATCGCAAGAAGGACGATTAAGGCATCGGCTACGCGCAATGGTTCTCCTCCCCACGAGACGATGGCTTGGTTTCAGGAAAAGGCGCCGTTCGTCGAGGGGCTGCGCCTACCCCTATTGTCCCTCTCGCGAAATAGCTCACGGATGCGCTCATCCCTCGCCTTCCCTCTCTTGGCCTCCCTCGATCCTTGCCCAAAGCCACAGGACGATGAGAAACAGAATCGCGAAGGCATCCGACGGCCACATCGTTTTCCTCCCACCCGGTGCGTAAATCTTAGGTCTCGATCGTCGTGCAGGCGTCGTGATTCCTCGACGATTCGGAGAAGGCCCGGTGACGTCGGCCTGCGCTGAATCCCTCGGGGGACCTCGTGCATACAGTAAACGGAAGTCACCGAGCGGTGTGTCAGGGCTCGACGCGTTTTACGGCGCGACCTGATCCGTCGGCGCCGGCCTTCCTCTCTCGCCGCCGAACCACAGGGGCTCGATGAGAGCGTTTGCGATGAGCGCGCTGAAGCGAATCGCGCCCGTGCGATTCACGTGGGAGTCGTCCCGAAACGACGTATCCGGGAGCCGATCGCCAAAATCGAAGTACGGAGCGCCGTAGTCGCGACCGAGTCGCTCGAGAAGACCGCGGTACGGAGTTACGACATCCGTTCCGTAGAGTGCACGATGGCCGCTTGCGACCGGCGGCTCGACCAAGATGCAAGTGATCTCTTCTTTTTGGCAGCGGGCAAGGACGCGCTCGAGCACCTCCGCGCAGCGCTCGCTGAGACGGAATCGTCGCAGCCATCGCGCCCAGCGGTCGACGCCGTGCGTCGGGTCGTCGGGAGTCTCGCTCGCGCCCGCCGGCCCCGTGCCCGCAGGTAGACCCCGCTGCACGCCCTGGGCGTTGGAAGCGGCCTGCACGACTTGCGCAGCGGACTCGGGACCTGCCACGGGCTTTGGCGCGGGCACAAAAAGGTAGGGCGGCGGCCGCCCGACAAGCCAGCCGAGGAGCTCCCGCCGGTAGTGATACACAGGGATCAATCGGGCGGTCAGCAATGCCGACCAATCGGCTTCGAAAAGCTCGGGCAGCCAGTGCACCACGTCGCGCCAGCCGAAGAGCCGCTCAAGCTGGGCACTCAGAAGGTGCGGCGGACGTCCCACCAAGTCCGGGCTCACCTCGATCACGGCAATCCGAGGTCGTACGCCCTCGGCGAGCATCCGGTCGAGGAGTAACTCCGTGGATACGAAGTCTCCGCCGAGCACAGCCATCGGCAACAGGGCGGGAATGCGCTCGCCATGCGATGCCCGGAGCTGCTGATCAATTTCACCTGGGGCGATCGCGGCCATGAACCGGGAGCTGCCGAAGAACACGATGTCCGGGGGAGGATTCTGTGTCCGCGCACGCTCCAGTACCAGGGCAGCCTCAGGAAAGCGGACGGAGAGCGGAGCGGTGTCGAGAAACGCGCCCAAGGCGAGCTCGCCGCAGAAGAAAAAGATGGCTGCGAAAAGAAGGATTTTGGCGGCGCGGTGCGAGTTGGACCGGGGTTGAACGTGCATTTCGTCCCCGCGTTAGAACTGGAAGTAGATGAAGGCGCCGCCCGCGTCAGGTGAAAGGATCTGGGCCAAGAGGAGCCCCACCGCAAGCGCGCCTGCCGCCACGGGAACGGGAGCTCGCCGGGCGATTCCTTCAAGGTCCATCCAGCGTGCCGCGAGGCTTGCCAGGAGGACCACCACCACGATCGCACCGAAGACAAGGGCTACCGACGGTGCCAGCTCCGCGCCTCGTGTCGGAACAAACATGCGCGACAGCACCACACCGGCATCCCCGATGCTTCGTGCGCGGAAAAACACCATCCCGAAACACCAGAGGACGAAAGTGACTGCGACGCGGAAGGGCACGAGGGCGGAATGACCCAGCCAGCGCGGCAAGGGCAAGGTTCGATGAACTGCAAGAAGAACTCCGTGGTAGAGGCCCCAGCAGAGAAAGGTCCACCCCGCACCATGCCACAAGCCGCCGAGCAGCATGGTGAGGAGAATGTTCCGGCAGGTCGCGAGGCGGCCACCGCGATTTCCCCCGAGTGGAATGTAGAGATAGTCGCGTAACCACGTCGAGAGTGAGATGTGCCAGCGGCGCCAAAACTCCGCGACGTTCTGGGAGAGGTACGGCAGATTAAAGTTCATCGGCAGTTTCAATCCAAAGGTGTGGGCGCAGCCGATCGCCATGTCCGAGTACCCCGAAAAATCGCAATAGAGCTGAATTGCGTAGGCGACCGTAGCGGCCCACAGTGCGCTGCTTCCAAATCCAGCCGGCGCTGCGTAGACAGGATCCACCACCTGGGCGAGCTGGTCTGCGATGACCGCTTTCTTCAAGAGGCCGAGCAAAAACAGCCGTGCACCCAGCTCGACGCGGCTCCAATCAAAGCTGCGCAGTCGCTCAAGCTGGGGGAGGAAGTCGCCGGGCCGCACAATCGGGCCCGCGATCAGATGCGGGAAAAACATCAGGAACAGCATGTAGTTCAAGAGGCTGCGTTCAGCAGGGATGCGCCGCCGATAGACATCGACCACGTAACTGATGGTCTCGAACGTGTAAAAGGAGATTCCGAGGGGCAGGATGAGCTTGAAAAATGGAGGGTCGCTCGTGGCACCGAGCGGTCGGATCACAGGCCAGACGAGCCCCAAGAGGAAGTTCGTGTACTTGAAGAATCCGAGAAGACCGAGGCTCACGCACAGGCTCAGCACGAGGAGCGCGCGCCGCAGGGGCTGGCTTTGTGTCCCCTCGATCCCGCGCGCGATCCAGAAGTCGAAAAGTGCGGTGAAGATCAAAAGGAAGACCAGCCAAGGGTTCCAGCGCGCGTAGAAGTACACGCTCGCGAGAAGGAGTGTTCCCAGGCGAAGGCGCTGGCTCTTGAGCGACCAGTAGAGCACAAAGGTCACGACGAAGAGCTGGAGAAACTCGATGCTGTGGAAGAGCACGGCCGCCCCCTCGACGGCGGGCCACTCTAGCATCAGGCACTCCCACGCACCTTGACGCACGAATGGCTCGATGCGTGTGTGCAGGAGCTCGTGGGATCGAGAGCTTTGAGCCGTCCGCGCAAACCGAGACCCGGTCAAGGCGGAGGCGCCGATTCCCCAGTGGAGGCGCCGAGGAGCGTGGAGGCACAACGCCCGCTGAAAAGGGGCCGCGTCCTAGCGCATCAGCGTCGAGAAATCACCGCAGCGGAATCTGCGACCGTGGAGCACAACCTCCTCACCGGCCGCTCCCTGTGTCCGGGTCGTCCAACCTCAGGAACCTTGCACACCGCCCTTCTTGTGTCCGCTGCTAACGCGGCAGAGGGACCACGATCGTGATACCCGGCGGCGGCGGTACATATACCACTGGCGGGGGCGGGGGTCGGTAAACAACCGGGGGCGGGTAGTAGACCACGGGCGGAGGGTAGTAGTAGGGCGGCGGATAGCCGTAGTACCAACGACCATGCCAATAGTATCGGTGTCCATGCCACCCGTAGCCATGGGGACCCGCCCAGGCCGGCCCGCTCACAAAGACGCTCAGCACAAACGCCGCGGCGAGCCACATCGCAATTTGTTTGCTGCGGCCAATCCCTCTTCGATGCTGGATGGGGTTCTGCATGATCTCCCTCTCTTCCTGCGGTGCGCTGAAGAAGCGCCTTGCTCACCCTTTCGAGTGCCTGGGACGTCTCTCAAATTTGCCGAAGACGGCGTCTGCATTCTTCTTCTGTTCGTCTGACATCGTGTTGTAAAGAGCCTCGAAGGCCGGGACGAGTTTCTTCAGTCCTTCGGCATGCGCGTCCGCCAGTTTTTGGTAGGAGCGCAGATCGTCTACGGCATTCATTTTACTGATGTTTGCGGACCTCTCTTTCAGGATCACGTCGATCGCCTTTGCGTTGTCCCGCATCACCTGTGCGAAGTCACGCCATTGCGTTTCTTGTGCGGCCGTGATCTGGAGGTTGCGATGCAGATCCTGAATCCTGGTCTCTACACGGTCGACCGGAGAACCTCCCTTGCGCGTCTCCTCGCTGGCAGGCGGTGCGGGCGCGGTGTCCGCAGGGTCGGCCTGGGCCAGGACCAACGCCGCCGGGGCATCGCCCCGGCGAGCGTTTTGACCGGGAAGCGCCGAGCCCGCGAACGAAGGCCTCACCAGGGCAAAGGCGATAAAGAATGCCCCTGCCGTAAGAGTTCGGCAAATGCAATGCCAAGAACGGTTCATCATGTGCCCTCTTCCGCGAGCGCGCCGCGGAACTGTGGAATCTTCCTTCCGCTATTCCCGCCCATCCGACAATCTGACCACCTGAAGCATGGACGAGGTTTGCCTGGGCGGGGTTGTCTCGAAAAACCCGATCGAACACCGCCGGTTTCGTCGGGCTTCACCCTCCCCTCATGATGCTGATCCCGACCGCCAGGGTCGCTTCGAGCACCGCCTCGTCGAAACACTTTGCTCCCGCTTCAAGTTCTTCGATCGAAGGGGCTATCCGCATCTCGGACGCCTTTGCCGCAGCTCGGCCACACACTGGTCGCGGGCCTCGATCAGGGCTGCTTCGCTCACCTCCAACAGAGCCTCGATCCTGCGCTGAATCTCCGCACACACAGCGGCGCGGTCCTGCTCCGCGTACTCTTTCCCGAGAGTTCCTACAAGCTGGCCGAGGGTTCTTGGCGTGAGCTGCGTCCGCCAACGGAGCAGCTCCTCAAGGAATACCCTTGCATCGGTGGTGATGAGTCCTCCGACGATGGCATCCAATGACTCGGAGATCGGTGCGTCGGTCACCGCGAGGAGGTTCAGGGCCAGTCGGATGGCGTCACGGTCTACTGCCTCGACCTGGGCTTCAAGAACCGGAAGTGCGTCGTCGAGAGCCTCTCGCGCTGCACGGGCCTGCGTGGAGTCGTCGAACTTGATGCGACCTTCCCGGGGCAAGAGAGCTCGCATGCCTGCTGCGGTTTCCGGGGACGGCTTTTCTTGGAATGCCCGGAGGGCTTGCGTCAACGCTGCGAAATCGACCGGTCCACCCTGCGATGCAGCCCCGGAAGTGACAAGAAGTTGCACGAGAAAGACTGCCCCGGTGGCGATCTTGCAGATTCCTAAACTCGTTCGGGGAGCCCTTTCGACGAGCCTGCTGCGCGCTTGGCCGAACCGTCGCAGCGCAGGGGGGCTACGGCTTTCCCCGTCATCAACCTTCCTCTGTTCATAGGGTCAAGAACTGTGCGAGGCTCATATTGGTAGAGGGTTGTACCGCTCATGACGGCGCACGAGGGTTTCACCCATGATCAAGTTGTATCACGCACCGCTTACCCGATCGGTCCGGATTTACTAGCTTCTTGAAGAGCTCGGAATTCCGTACGAGCTCGAGACCGTATCGTTTCAATCAGACGCGATACCGTTCGGTCAGGCGACCCCGGTCGGAAAGCTCCCCGCAATTCAAGACGGCGACCTCACGATATTCGAGTCTGGCGCGATCCTAGAATACATCATAGAACGCTATGGCAATGGTCGCCTCGCTCCCCCGCTCGGCTCCTCGCTCCGCGGTCAGTATTTGCAGTGGGTCCATTTTGCTGAGGCCACAGCCTTCCCGCCGCTCGGCAACATTGCCTGGCACGTTCTCTTCAAGAAGGATGCGGAGACAATCCCCACGGCGATCGCCGACTATCGAAGCTGGGCGGCGGCGGCGCTGCGGGTCGTTGAGACCGCTCTCATGCGCCAGGAATATCTTCTGGAGACTGGCTTCTCGGGTGCTGACATCATGATGGGGTTCACGCTGGAGTGTGCCCAGTGGCTCGGTGCACTGACGGACCAGTTCCCGAACGCGACCGCCTATCTCAAACGGCTCGAAGCGCGGCCTGCGTTCCAGAAGGCGGCGCTCGCCCCAACGAGAGGGTAGGTCGACTGGCAAAGCACGTCGCGCACGTCAAAAGTCCGCGCCGCGGGAAGGAAGTTCGGAGCGATCTCCCTCACCGCGAGTCGCGGGGTATCCGAGCCCGCGGGATTCAAGCCCTTCTCTCCTCGCAAAACGACGAGGGTGCTTTGCGGTCCGGCATTCTCCGGTGGAGCCGCCTACCTCAGATTTTTTGGAAGCCCCGCACTGCAGAGGCGAAGGCATTCCCTCCCTCCTCGCCGACCGCTTTTTCCTTTGAAGTGGTGCCGGCTCAACCGTCGGGGGATTCTCACGCGAGCGCACGATCGAAAGGGAGGGGGCACGGGACTCCTTCGATTGTGCTC
>DATFYN010000338.1:0-3062 GCA_035315025.1 Myxococcota bacterium | reverse complement strand
GTTCCGCGCGAGCGCGCGTTGATCGTCGCGGGCCGCGGCGATCGAATCGTCCCGCCGGAGCATCCGCATGCCTTGTGGGAGCACTGGGGACGGCCTTCGATTCACTGGTTCAGCGGCGGACATCTGACGCCGTTCGGGAGAGGAAGGATCGTCGAGGCGATCGACCTCCATCTCGAACGGCTCGGCGTGCTCTGATGCTCTCGACGAGCGCGATTCTCAGCGGCGCCCGCCGCCGCGAGCGGCCCCTCTTGCCGCCGGCGCCTCGATCTTTGCGCAGCGTGAGGCTCCACACGGCGCGCCGCTCGTTGGTAGCGCTCGAAGCGCGGGAAACCGAGCACGCGAAGCACGAGCCGCTCGCGACGGCGCGGCCATGCGACACCTGTATTTTCAGGTCGCCGGGCGACGCGTAGTACGTATCGACGCAATCGGTGTGACCGATCGGGGCGACACCGCCCAACAGCGTAGGCTAGTGCAACGTCCCTTCTGTAAGAGCCAACGCATGACAGCGTGAAGTTGAGGTGGCGGCCCAAAACTGCTCTCCTTGGAAGCTGCCAAGCACACCAAGGGGGACGACGAGATGGTCCACCACGAGGGCGAATCTACTGCGATCGAGCGCGTGTTGGAAGTCCTGAGCAAGCAAGGTTTCGAGGGGATGACCGAGGCGGCTGCGATATGCAGGGGGCGGTCGAGACCTCATGTGGGCGCGGCTTGCGTCCCTCGATCTCGACCGACGTGAGGTGAGCGATACCGCGCACCCCAAGAAAGGTCGCCAGTCGAACGGCCTTCCTCGGGTTCGGGCTCTGTGGCGGGAGGCGGCCGCCAACGGGACACCCAGAGGCTCTTAGGTTTCTCGGTGAGGTCTATCTTGACGGCGATCCATTCGAGAAGAATCCAGTCTTGGCTTACTGTATGTCTATTTGAAAGGCGCCTCGCGACAAGGCCGAGCACTCAGCAAGTTGGAGCGGAGAACATGAAGGTCGCGACGGCTGCGGAGCGCGATTTGCAGACCCTTCGTCCCGAGCGTTCCGAATCCCAAGTCCGCAGCGCGGAAGCGCGCGCGAATCAGCCTCTGGAGGCAGCGGAACGGACAAACTCGTCCTCATCCGACGCGAAGGAGTGAAGGTTAGAGGGAGTTCGTAAAATTACCCGGCTCCGGACACAGGGTCCAAGGCCGAGACATCTTCATACACTATGTACGCGAGCGTGTGACGCTATACTCCATTCGCTGTCTAACGTCAATTTCCCAAGATTTCCCATTGTTGAGCCTTGCCTGAGTTCCTAGCTTTCCGCCGCTGAGGCTGTTCATGCGGTGGTCGGAATGACAGACCGGTTGACATCATGACCGGAAAGACTCGGACCGGCGGGAAACACCTTGATCTGGCGGCAGCGCGAAGACGCACACGCTTGCGCCAGCTCGCGAAGGGGATACCGCCGCATGTGATCGCCTTGTGCTCGCGGAGGCCGCGCTGGACCAGGTCCTTCGCGCGCAGACCGGAAGATCCGCTATGAAGAGCAGAGAGGCAGAGCGCGAGGGGGAATGAATGGCGGAAGTAGGAACCGGAATACGACTGCGCGATCTACGCGCGCATGAGCACGGACAAGCAGTCCGACACGTCCCCTGCCGATCAAGTCGCGTGATGCCGGGAGTTTGCCCGGGCGCGCGGGTGGGCCGTGGCCGAGGAGCTTGTCGCGATGGAGGCAGGGGTCTCCGGTGCTTCGCGCCACAATAGACCCCGGCTCCTCGGGCTGATCCAGTCATCGGCGATTGGGACGTGCTCTTGTGTTTCGATTTCTCCAGGCTCACGCGAAACGTGGAGGACCACGGCTGGCTGCTCAATCGCCTGCGAGCCGAAAAACGGACGGCCTACGAATCGACGACGGGCCTTGAACTCTCAAATCTCGGAGCACAGGTCGGCGGCGTGATGAACGCCGAGTATCTCGACCGGCTGCGTGCATTCACGCACAACGGAATGCTCCGGCGCGCCGAACGCGGCCTCGCAGCCGGCGGCCCACCTTATGGGTATCGCACCGCCGAGGTGGCGGGTGGTCGGCGGATCGTAATTCACGAGCTAGAATCAGAGGTTGTGCGGTAGCTCTTCAGGGTGTTTCTCGAAGGAGAGAGCCTACGGGGCATCAGCCACCGACTCAACGGTGAGGCGGTCCCACCTCCGCGTCCCCGAGCGATGCACGCTCGGCCGCCCTGCTGGTCCGTCACGGCGCTGCGCTCGATGATCACGAACCCTGTCTATCGGGGCGAGTACGTCTGGAACTGCAGTGAGTGGGTGAAGAATCACGAGACGGCCGTCGCCGGCGCCACGAGCGCCCGGAGTCCGAATGGTTACGCCGTGAATCTCCGGAGCTTGCGATCGTGGATCCCGATACGTGGCAGCAGGCGCAGGAAGAACTGAGAATGCGCGCGAGCCGCTTCGGCCGGGCACGGGATGGGAGCTTTCGAGGCTCTGCGCGCGGGCATCGCGTGCGCGCGAAACACCTGCTCTCGGGTTTCCTCGAGTGCGAGATCTGTGGTGGCGGATTCTTCCGGGCGTGGTCGAACCGCTTTTTACGCCTGCGGCTGGCATCCAGACCGGGGGCCTGCTCGAATGACCTACGGATCGCGCAGCAGGAGCTCGAGACGCGGTTCCTACGCGGTGTGCAGAAGCAGATCCTGGTGCCTGATCTTGTGCTCTACGCCGTCGAGAAGGCGCTGGACTTGGCCCACGTGCGAGCGGCCGAACCGAGGACTTCCGCGGATCGCGCGCGGCTCGCCGAGGTAGAGACCGAGATCGAACACCTGGTGCGGCTGGCGGCGCGGCTCGGCCACCTTGACGCATCTGAGCGCGTGCTCGGCGAGCTTGAGCGAGAGCGCGATCAGCTGCGCGCACGGTTACGACAGAGTACTCCCGAGTTCGACCTGGAGGCATTGCGAACCCGATCGACAAGACGCTCCGCGACCTCGGGGCGTGGCTTATGGGGACAGCGGAGCAGGGAAGGGCGGCGTTGCGGGCCCTCCTCGGTGAGCGACGTCTCCGGGTCCGGCCTGACTCCGAGCGGGGCTTCTGGAT
>DATFYN010000337.1:0-2554 GCA_035315025.1 Myxococcota bacterium | reverse complement strand
ACTCAAGAGTCCTGCACGGTTATGTCGCCGCGGATCGTCTTGCCACGCTGAATGGCGGATCGGCGGCATCGAGCCCCGTGGGCAAAGTCGCGGACCAGCGTAGGGGGCTCGGCGCCTCGGGTTCATCGAAGAGCGTGATGAGGTGATAAAGACCCACTTCGAGCTCTCGCCTAGTGCTCCCCATCTGCTCCCCGAGCTCCGCGAGGCGAGTACCAGATGCGATGTAAGTACTTGATTCTACTGGAGGCGGCGCCCGGATTCGAACCGGGGATCAGGGATTTGCAGTCCCATGCCTTACCACTTGGCTACGCCGCCGTCGGAGGGCCCCCGTGTGGGCCAGCCGTGGCCGGCCTCGCAGGGGAGGCTCTATGTAGCGTGGGCGTCGAAGTTCCGCCGCTTTGGCCCGGAGGGATCTCGAGGCCCGATGGCCCCGCCGGGCCAAGAGGGTAATTTCTCTTGGTCTTGGGCTGTGGTCGATCGCCATCGCAGCGTCCTGACCTCCGACAGACTGACCACCCATTTCGATCTCGATCTCAAACCGACCAGTCTCGGAAGTACACCCTACAACTAGAGTTCCGGAGAGCTCCCGGAGGAAGTGCAAGCTCGAGAGAGCCGTTGGGAGACATGTTTCCGAGGACCTCAACACCTCGTGACTTCTTCGCTTCGGCTTTTGCCAGCAGCGCGCGATTCGCTGGCCCATGGTAGGGTCGGTCCGGTGCGTTGGTTGCTTCTTTTCATCGGCGGCGGAATCGGAACGATCTTGCGCTACCAGGTGTCCGGCCTCGTCCAGGACCAACTGGGTTCCACCTTTCCATGGGGCACCTTCGTGGTGAACGTGACGGGCTGCCTCGCGATCGGGATCTTTGCGACGCTCGCCGACGAGCGGGGGATGCTGGGCTCCCCCGCGCGCCTCTTTCTCATGGTGGGGGTCACCGGCGGCTATACCACCTTCTCGACCTTTGGGCTTGAGACCTGGCGTCTGCTTCAAGCCGGTGACTTTGTACCGGCCTTCGCAAACGCTGCTGGGAGCGTCGTGGTCGGCCTGATCGGCCTCGTCATCGGGGTTTTCCTCGGGAGGCTCACCGTATGATGGTTCCTCGCGACGGCAAGTTGCTGCGCATCTTCATCGGTGAGAGCGATCGCGCGGGGGGACATCCCAGCTACGAGACGATCGTGGAACTTGCCCGCCGCGAGGGCCTTGCCGGCACGACCGTGTTGCGAGGCATTGAAGGCTTTGGCCGTTCGAGTCGGATTCACACGGCGCGCATCCTTCGACTCTCCGAAGACCTTCCGATTGTGGTCGAGATCGTGGACGCCGCGGAGAAGATCGACGCCTTCCTACCGAAGCTCGACCCTCTGGTAAGAGGCGGCATGGTGACCCTCGAGCGCGTGGAAGTCTTGGTCTACCGCTCCGACGATGCAAAGACAGGCGGAACACCAGGCTGAGCCCTTGCAGGAGCTAGCATGGTACGAATGCCTCGCCTCGATCTCGCTACCCTCCAGCGGGCCCTGCGCCGTCGGCGCAATCTCATCCTCATCGGGGTCCTGGTGCTTCTGGTCGCCGCGCGGATCGCGCTGCCATTCATCTTGCGCCGCGAGATCGTGTCACAGGCCGACCAGGCGCTTACCGGCCACATCGAACTAGACGACCTCGACCTGTCCCTTTTTCGGGGCGGGGTGACCCTGCACGGGCTGCGCGTTTACGCCGAGAAGCGCCCTTCTGCTCCTCCCCCCGGTCATGAATCGGGCTCTGCTGAAAAGCCTGATGCCAAGCCGGCGGTTGCTGTTTCCGAGCGCGCTCCGGTCTTTTCGGTGTCGCGGCTCTGGGTCGAAATCGGTTGGCTGGCTCTCGTGCGCAAGACGCTTGCCGTTCAGGAGATCGAGCTCGATACCTTCGCGGTGCGCCTCGACCGCGCGCGCGACGGAGGCCTCGTGATCCCGCGCCCGCTGCCGTCTCCCGGGCCAGCGCCACCGGAGCCCGAGCACAAGAGCCGGCCGTCCTGGAAGGTGCTGGTCGAGCGCTTGCGTCTGCAGGATGGCCAGATTGGGTTCCGTGATTTCGCGGTCGCCGAGAAGCCGCAGGAGTTCGAGACGACGGTCGAAGTCCTGGACGCCAAGGATCTTGCGCTTGTGATCGACGCCTCAGGTGCCAAACCCGGGAAGATCAATCTTGATGCCCGGATCGGCGGGGGACGCTTTGCACTCGAAGCGACCTACTCGATGAAGCCAGCGGGGCCCGCCGTCGATGCTCACCTCACGCTCGCAGACTTCCCGATCGGTGGTACGCGCGTCTACCTCCCCGACCTTGGTTGGAGCGATTTGCACGGCCTCTTTTCCGCGAAGCTCCACCATCTTTTCGAACTCGGCGCTGTGCACCAATCGTCCGGCACGGTCGCGCTCACCGACGTGGCCATGACTGTTCCGGGCATCAAGGAGCCCCCCCTCGGCTGGAAGAACCTTTCGGTCGAGATCGAGAGAGTCGATCTCGTCGGACGAACCGCTTCGGTGTCGAAGGTCATGCTCGAGGGCGCGCGCGTGCTGCTCGATCCGCAGG
>DATFYN010000336.1:0-5113 GCA_035315025.1 Myxococcota bacterium | reverse complement strand
GCCGCCGCTCGGGTCCATGTGGTTGTGCGTCGTGAGGTCGAGCTGGCGGATCGCGTTCTCGCCCTCGAACTTCACGTCCATCGACCAGGCGGCGTGCTTCATCTTCCCCTGGATCGTGTGCGAGATCACGTTCATGCCGAGGCTCTTCGTGGCGGCCTCGTCGCCCTTGCTCTGCTTGTAGTTGGAGCTGTCCTTTATCCCGACTTCTTTGCCGGCGATCATGACCGTCTTGGTGCCGTCGGAGGTGTCGGAGCCGTCCGCGAAGTTCGGGTAGGGAATCGGGATGGGGCCGGCGGGCGGCGACGGCGGCGACAGGCAGACGTCGGGCATCGCACCCATCGACTTGTTGGAGTCGGCCTTCGCGGAGACCTCGTGCCCGTTCGCGAAGACGTCGCTCATCAGTGCGCCTCCGGGGCTTCGCAGCGCACCACGGCGGCGGCGCGCTCGCCGTCGTCGTTCGAGAAGTGCAGGAGCGCGATGGGACCCGGCGCATAGCCCTTGCGGCCGGCGTGCAGCGCCAGCGCGAGCGCGAGCGGTCCGATCGCCGCGCCCACCTCGCCGATGTACTCGATCGGGTGCCAGAGCTCGAAGAGCCGGGACCAGCGGCGCGTGCCTTGCGTCGAGCGCATGACGGCGATCATCGCTTCCTTGAACTTGTACTGCTCGCCGTTGAGATCGGTGATGCGATACGCCGCGTCGAAGATCGAAATGCCCGCCCCGCGGAGCGCGTCGCGCACCGCGTTCGTGAGCCCATCGCCCTGCAGCGGCTCGTCGGACTCGATCGTGCCGCGCTCGCGCCCGAAGCCGAGACTGAGGACTTCCAGGCTGCCCTTCGCAGCAAGATCGCTGCGTTGCACGAGCACCGCCGTCCCCGCCTCGCCGGGGTTGAAGCCGTTCGAGTTCGCAGCCGTCAGGAGCCGGCGCTTCTTGAAGTATTCGCGCGCCACCCAGCGGTCGAGGAAGCTGTCGACGCCGGCAACGATGCACGCGGGGAAGCGGCCGCTCGCCAGCAGCCGCTCCGCCTCGCGCAGGCCAGCGAGCGCGGAGACCTGCGTGCGCGGGATCGCGACTGACTCGGAGCAGACTCGCCCGTCGAGGCGCTGGTTCACGAGCTCGAAGACCTGGCGCTCGAGGTCGGCGGGGCGCCGCGGCCGATCGGGTCCCGGTAGGCCGAGCAGAATCGGGATCTGCTTGGGCTCGAACGGTCGCGCCGCCGCGTAGCACTCCTGGATCGCGGGCGAGACGAGATCGGCGAGCTTGTCGACACTCTCCCACCACTGCGGCAAGAGCACGCGCCCGCCCGAGATGTACTCGCCCGTCTCGTAGTCCCAGAGATTCACCTGGCCGATGCCGGAGACTCCGGCGCGGATCGCCGAGAGAGTCGTCGCTGCGTTGAAGCCCACAGCAGTCACGAGCCCGTAGCCGGTCACCGCGATGTTCATGCGCTCGCGCTCCGCCCTGCGACGAGCTCGGCAAGGCTCGGATAGTAGGTCTTGTTGCCGGCCTGCCGCGCGCGCCGCTGTGCGGGCGTCATCTCACCGACGAGAACCTCGTAGATCTCGAAGCAGTTCCGCCGCAGCGGAAGCACGGCTCGCCAGGTAAGGCAAAGGCGCCGCGCATCAGGCTCGATCAGGATCGTGTCCACGTTCGCGTCGACGCTCTCTTCGCTGCCGTCCGGTCGCACGAAGAGCACCGGCATGTACAGATCGCTCGGAAGATTGAACGCAATGCTTCCGTCCGCGGAGAGATTCTCGAGCTCCACGCGCTCGCCCCCGCGCGGATACGGTATCTGCTGGTCGGGCGGAGCAGCCTGGAAGTGGAGCTCGTCGAAGTCGTCCGGAAAAAAGGGGACCCGCGTCTCGAGCCACTTCTGGTCGTAGGTTCCCGCGAGCGCCGCGCGCGGCTGCCAGTTCCTGCCGATCGGACCCAAGCCCATCGGGCCGTAGCGCCGCCGCGGCGAGCGGATCGGCTTGCGCAGCTCTTCCGTGTTGGGGAGCGGCTGGCCGTGAACGCCCTTCATGTAGCGTCGGAAGCCGCGCCCGACGGGATTCGCCACGAAGCTGCGGATCTTCTTCTCGCCCTTGCTCGCGTCGACGCCGCCGAACGCATGGTCGTAGGTAATCGGTTTCGTCAGGAAGGGCTTCGGCCTTCCCGGACGCGCGCCCAGCAGGGGGATTCGCCACCACTTGCGGTCCCCCACCACGGCAAACGCCTTCGACACGGATCCGACTCGGAGAGAGACATGGACACGGCGACGTTCGCGGCCGCGCGGCACATAGGCTGTCCCATTCAGAAGAACGTCGCAGCGCCGCTTATAGTGAGCGTAGTCCGATTCGTATCTCGGAGCACTGAGTCCAGGCTCTCCCCAGTATTCGTCGGCGGTGACGAGCGGAGCTTGCTCTCCGGCGAGCCGCAACGCTACGCCGTCGGAGGGAATGTGATAGGTCGCCTTGATCACGACAACGAGGCGCTCGCGGCCGTCCGGCTGAAAACCGTGCGTCCAGTCCGCCGCCAGGCCCGTCTGGTTCACGACATCCATGGTCTCAGCTCGGCAAGCTGGCGATCGGCTCTCGCGCGGACTTCGAACAGCTCGCGCGTGGGGTCCATAAGCGCCAGCTCGAGCGCCGCGGCGGCGCGCTGTCGTTGCTTGCCCTGGGCGAGGCATGCGCGAAGGCCCTCGACCGTCTTCTCGCGCCCACACAGGTAGCAACGCCTCGCATTGAAGCGAGCTTCGTTCTTCTTCCACCAGCGTTCGACAGATGCCCGATCGGGTAGCACGAGAATGTCATCCGGATCGGCGATGGGCATCTCCTCTTCGGCTTGCTCGACCGACGTCGCGCCATCGCGATCGAGATCCGCGTACTCGAGATCCACGCCCGTGATCATCGAGAAAGCTTCGCCCGCCACCTTCGCCACGCGATCGTCGTCCATCAGAGCAAGGAGCTCGGGCACGAAGTCGGGGCTTCCCGCGGCTCCGGCCGCGATCGATAAGAGCCGTCGCCCGCGGCTGGTCGACGAGAGACCTCGCATGGATGCAGCGAGTCGCCCGGGATCCTCACAGCGCGCCCAGATCGACGCCGCGGCGGCGGCGTGCGCGCCCGAGCCTTCGGCCGTGCGCCGAAGACCCTCCATCACAGCCTCGGAGCGATCACCAAGCCGAGCCAGCGACCACGCGGCGTAGAAGCGCGCATCTTCGTCGATGTCGTGCAGCGAGCGCTGCAATGCGCTCGCCAGATCCGTCCTCCCGAGCTCACCCGCCGCACGCAGCGCGCGTGCGCGGAGGCGGGCGTGTGGATCGAAGGCCGCTTCCGTGAGCTGCGCGCCGGGATCGCGACGCTGCACGGCCCACGCCGCGATGGCTATGCGCCGCAGCTCTGGCTCCTGCGATGCCACGAGCCGCGTCAGCTGGGGTCGCACCGCCTCGGACGGAAGCCACCCGAGCGCGGAGATCAAGCCCCGCTCGTGCTGCGGTGTCGCGCTTCCCGCCGCCAGGACCTTCGCGATGCGGCCTTCGCCCTCGCTGCCAAATGCGAGCACACCGGCGGCGAAGATCTCACCCGCGCCCCCCTCCTCGAGCGCCTTCTCGCTGACGCCCCATCCGTACGACCCCGCCACGCGCAGACCCTCAAGCTGAGCTTCGACCCGCGAATCGAGCTTCGCCAGGTCTTTCAGCGCGTACTTTGGCGACGACACCGCGGCCGCACGCTGTGTCCACAGGAACGCTGCCTCTTCCGCGTGAACCGAGACGATCGCCGGAAGCATCCGCGCGGAGATCTCGGCCGGCGTGAATGCGATAGGCCGGCTCATGATTTCGGGCCAGGTGCCATCTGTTCGACCAGCACGCGATACGCCTCAGCGTCGAGCAGTCGATCGACGTCCGCCGGCGCGTGCGGCTCGATCACGCAGATCCATCCGCCCCCGTAGGGGTCGCGGTTGATCAGCTCGGGTTTTTCGGAGAGCAGCGAGTTGGAGCCGACGATCGTCCCGTTCACCGGTGGGTGCAGGTCGACTACGGCCTTCCCGGACTCGAGCCAGCTGAATGCCGTTCCTGTCTCGACCGCCATCCCGACTCTCGGCACGTCGGCGAAGACGACGTCGCCTAGCGCCTGCTGCGCGAACTCGGTGATTCCCACGCACAGCCCCACGCCTTGCCAACGCACCCACATGTGGTCCACGGTGAATCGCAGATTGGCGGGCGCATTCATGGTTCGGCTCAGTTGAGCTCGACCGAACCCCCTCGGATCCGGTTGGGCCCGGAGGACCGGCTGAGGAGATACTCACCCCGGATGAGCACCTTGCCCTCGTGAGTCAGCGTGATGCTGGCCTTTCCGACGCAAATCGAGATCTCTCGTTTCGCGCGGATCTCGAGGCGCTCGCCGTCGACATCCACCTCGAGTGCGCTGGGCTGGGAGGGAAACGCAGCGCGCCCAGCAAGAGCCGACTGGGTCGGGTCTTGGATGACTCCCAAGACGACCGGACGAGCGGCGTCGCCTCCTTCGAAGAGCAGAGCCACTTGGCGACCGATCGCATCGGCGTCGAGGACGGCGAGCGAACGCGCCCTGTGCGGTGCGCCCAGCGGATTCCCAGCGTATTGGACGAGGAGCTCGCCGGTGTCCGTGAAAGCAGTCAGCTTGCCGATGACCAGGCCATCGAGCTTCGGTAGTTCGCGTGATCGTGAGTCTCCCATTCCCATGCCTTCTCCTCAGTTCTGCGTGATCTTCTCGGCCTACATTGAAGTGTTCCCAACCCTCCTCCTCACGTCGAGGTTCTTGCCATCGACGAGAATCGGGCTTCGATTCTCCTTCTGGGCTCTCCCCGCGTCAATCCGAGAGACGCATGGTCCCGCTAAGCCATCGCCCCGCGGGAGTTCGCACCCCAGGTGGGTTAAATCCTAAACCACCTGCCGCAGCGCTCGGCACGACGGTGGCAGGAGAGCTTCTCTGCGGGAGACCGCCCACACCCCAAACAACGCCTGTACGCGCAGAGCCGAAATGCCGCGAGGCCTTGGCACGCGGCAGGGTGCGCGCTCGTGCCCGCCACCCACTTCAGTGCAAGGGGCGGGGGGGACTCTCGGGAATTTTGGCCCATTTGGCGCCGATCGGCCGCACTTGGG
>DATFYN010000335.1:0-4034 GCA_035315025.1 Myxococcota bacterium | reverse complement strand
GTGCGTCCTATGAGGACATGGGCCACGGCGTGGGAGCGCGCAAAGTCGAGAAGTGTCGTCACGACATCGTCTCCTCGAAGCTGAACAACTTCCGCTCCAAGCTCAGTTGCCTTCTGGATGTTCGCGTGAAGGACCCGCTGCGTGGAGGAATCGATGCGGTCTGGGGCCTCGTCAGGTGCTTCCACGTACACGACATACCAGTCGGTATTGAGGCGACCCGCAAGGCGCGAACCCCGGCGTAAGAGCGTCGCGGCGCGGGGAGAACGCGAGGAGATGCAGACCATGACCCGCTCGCTTCCCTGGCGAGGCGTCGTCTCCTCTCCGGCTTCCTCACGGCCATTGGCAAGCGCCGCCCGACCGAGACTCTCAGCGACCTCCCGAAGCGCGAGCTCTCTCAGCGTGGTGAGCTTGTCCTTCTGGAAGAAGTTTTCGAGGGCGCGCGTCGCCTTTTCGGGAGCGTAGATCTTGCCAGCGCGTAGCCGTTCGAGGAGATCTTCCACGGCAAGGTCGAGATTGACAACTTGGTCAGCCTGCTCGAGAAATGTGTCTGGAACGGTCTCGCGAATTTCAACCCCCGTCGCCTCCTTGACCAGGTCGTTCAGGCTCTCGAGGTGCTGGATGTTGACGGCTCCGATAACGTTGATACCCGCGTCGAGGAGCGCGTCCACGTCTTCGTAGCGCTTGGCGTGCCGGGAGCCAGGGATGTTGGTGTGCGCGATCTCATCGACGATCGCAATCTCGGGCCTGCGCGCGACGATGGCGTCGAGGTCCATCTCCTCGACGTTCATCCCCCGATACGCAAGAACCCGACGCGGAACGACTTCCAGACCGTGAACCAGCGCCGCCGTATCCGCGCGTCCATGGGTCTCGACGAAGCCCACGACCACGTCGACGCCCCGTTTTCCGAGTGCGTGGGCCTCCTCGAGCATGCGATAGGTCTTGCCGACGCCCGCGGCAAAACCGATGTAGAGCTTGAGCCGTCCCCGTCGCAATCGTTCGACAAGCTCGAGGAAGTCCTCCGCGCGGGGACGGCTCATCCTTCTTCACTCCCTACATGCCTGCGCGGACGCGCTGGGAGAGCGAGTCCGGAGTTCCTGAATAGAAGCTGGGCGTGACGGGGGCAACGCTGGAGCATCGTGGATTCTGGCCTTCTATCCGCGTATTCGAAGATGTGAGGCAAGCCTACAGCGCCGTGCGAGTATGGACCGAATACAACGCCGTAAAGCGAGCACATTTCGTGCCAACGCCGGCGCACCCGAAGAGAGTTAGCGATTCGGAGGGTCATCCTGCAATTTGCATCGAAAGCGGTCCTTGGTTTCAGATGCAAGGCGGAGGGACGAGCGCAGGGGCGCCCGTCTCGGAGAGGAAGTGGGCAGAGCCTCTCCCCCCCGCACCCGTCCGGCTGAGATCGCACGTGGACGGCTGCCGCGCCCAGATTTCCCTGGCATTCCGCGGCCCACTTGCCGCCGCGAGGGACTCCTACGGGAGGCGGAGGCTCGGCACGATTGATGCTTAATGCTGAGCTCAGCAGAGGTCGCGAGCAACGAGAGGCGGGTTGTGAGGGGAGTCCTCGGCGATTTCATCCTTGTGCTCGCCGCCCTCATCGTCGTTTCTCTCTACGTCGTCTTTGCGAGGCGAATAGCCCGATCGAATCCCAACCGACCCGCCAGCGCCCAGGCTCGTGGCAGCGTGCGGCGTCGCACAGAAGGAGAAGGGATCACCATGTGGAAGATTGAAGCGATTCTTCGCCCGGCCAACGTTGAGGATGTCGCCGATGCGCTGAAGACGGCGAGGGTTCACTCGTTCATGATGAGCGACGTTGCGAGCTTCAACACAAAAAGTGGACCCCAAGGCTCCTACCGGGGAGCGCCCTACACGATGGGTCTCGAACGCGTGAAGCTCGAGGTTCTCGTTCCCGACGACTACGTAGAAGACGCCATTAAGAGCATCCTCGGAGCGTCGAACGCGCCTCTCAACGGTGAGGATTGGCTCGTCGTGATCCCGCTGGATGAGGTCGTTCGTCTTGCGACCGGACGGCGCGAACCCCGACAACTCGGGAGATAGGGGCTGCTCTCCGCCGGCGACCGAAGGGTCGGCCTGGCGATGGCGCAAACGGTCGTTTCGGCGATGAGCGCTGCGGCCTTGCTGCGGCGTGCCCGCGCCTCTGTTCGAGGCACAAAGCGGCTTTCGATGAATATCCGTGAGGCCCGACGGTCTCGCCTGCGATTCCGCAAGATCATCTAGCGGGACGCGTGGCGAGACCGACTCCCGAAAGCTCTGTTCGAAACCTTTCGCGATCCGCTCCGGATTCGCCGGTGCGAGAGACAGCGCGCCTCTTGCGGTTTGCAACCTTGCATTGCTGCAAACCGAAACGCAGCGAGTCCGCAGGTGCAAAATTGGGCCGATCTGTGCACGGACCCCGGAAGGCACGATTGCTGCAATGGCGGTGGATCGCGAGGGGCCGGAATCGCACTTCGCATCGGCATAAGGCCCGAATGGGAGGTGGAGCAATGGATCTCACGGTCTGGATACCCGGGCTCTTTTCTCTGGGGCTCATCCTGATGGTTTCCGTTTACGTATTTCTGATTGCCTGCGAGAACATCTAAGAGGATCGCCATGATTTATTTCACTGCCGCGATTAGTGCGTTTCTTTTTGTCTACCTCTTTACTGCACTCGTGCGTCCGGAGTGGTTCTAACTCTGAACCGGTCGAGTGATGGAGGCCTTATTCCATGTGGCTTCTTCCGATATCGATCCTCTTGACGAGTGTTGTCCTTTCGATTCCGCTGAGCCGGTATCTGGCTTGGATCATGGAGGGCAGGTACAAGGCGCCGGGATTCCTGCGCTGGTTTGAGAGGCGTCTGGACAGCGGTCATCAGAACTGGAAGCAATACACCGCGTCCATCGTCATCTCGAACATCGTCCTGTTCGTCTTTGGGTTTGGCCTTCTGGCACTCCAGCCGCTCCTTCCCCTCAATCCGGATGGCAAGGGGATGCTCGCGCCGACGACGATCTTCCATACGACGGTCTCGTTCATGACGAACACCGACCTCCAGCACATCTCCGGTGATGTGCACCTTTCGAATTTCAGTCAGACCTTCTTCATCCTGACGATGATGTTCCTTTCCGCCTCGGTCGGGTTCTGTTCGCTCACTGCGATCATCCGAGCGGTCCGCAGCGATTCCCATGTGGGGAATTTCTTCGTCGATATGTGGCGAGTCGTCGTGTACATGTTCCTTCCCGTCAGTCTCTTCATGGGCGTGCTGTACCTGCAGGACGGGATGCCGATGACCTTCCAGAGCTCGTATCACGTCGACACGCTCGAGCCGGGCGCGATGGGCAAGACGGACGATGGGCAGGCGAAGCAGCAAACCATCGTCGTGGGACCGCTTGCGGCCATCCTGCCAATTAAGCAACTCGGAACAAACGGAGGCGGATTCTACGGCGCGAACGGTGCCCACCCGTTCGAGAATCCGAGTGCCTGGAGCAATTACCTGGAATCTGTCGGGATGACACTCTTCCCGTTTTCTCTCGTCCTCATGTTTGGGCGCATGCTGAAGCGAAAGCGCCATGCCGTCGTAATCTATGCCGTGATGATGACCATGATGGTGGGAATGGTCGGCTGGGCGATCTACTTCAACACCATGAAGCCCAATCCGGGCCTGACCGCGCACCCCACGAGCCGGACCTACGAGCTTTTGAGCGCGAGTGCGGAGGGCGGAAAGCGGACCGTGACCGTGCCGGCGGTCGCGGGCCTGCCGGTCGACCAGCACCTGGGAAACCTCGAGAGTACGGAGCTGCGGTTCGGGACGTCCGCGATGTCGACCTTCGCCGCAATGACGACTGCTGTGACCTGTGGCGCTGTGATTGGCGCCCATGACAGCCTGAACCCGATCGCGGCCCTCTCGCCCTTCTTCGGCATGTGGATCAACTGTGTGTTCGGCGGGAAGGGCGTAGGCATGATCAACCTTCTCCTCTTCCTCATTATCGGCGTGTTTGTGGTAGGCCAGATGGTCGGGAGAACGCCGGAGTACC
>DATFYN010000334.1:0-9211 GCA_035315025.1 Myxococcota bacterium | reverse complement strand
TCGAAAGCCACGGGGTTACGAATCTCCGCTTCAATTGGTGGTCGTCCAGGCCACCCCGAGCGAGGAGGGCCAAAAGGGTAGGGGAGATCATCGATCGCAAGTTGACCCAGTGTGACGAAAACATCATCATCATTTGAATGCGAACGAGGATTTCGTAAAGCACCAACCCCCGCAGGTTGCCAGCGCTTGAAACATCGATGTGTGTATGACCGGGAGCCGGTGAGTTTTCGGGAGCTTCAGCGTTTCGATCCAGAGACCGCGTCACGCGAACACCAGGCCCCTCGAAGCCGCATGGCTTGTGTGCGCTGGCTAAGGTCCCCCCGCCCCGGGACGGGGGCGGCCCGTTGTTCAAGGTGCGACGGCTTCCGCTTTCAGGACACCAGAATGCGCTGGCAGTGCAGGCACTGAACCGCCTTGTCCAATGGGGTGCGGTGGAGGCGACTCGCCAGGACGGTCGGCAGAATCGTATTGCAGCCGCCACAGGCGCCACCTGCGACACTCACGGCGACCTTGCCTCCAAGCCGCGGAAAGGAGCGGAGCTTCTCGTAGACCGCGAGCACCGCAGCCGGCACGTGCGGAGTCAGCGCCGAGCGCTGGGCGACGAGCTGCCCGATCTCGGTGTCGATCTGCGACTCAGCGGCCTCGATCATCGCACGTAGCTCCGCGGCTTGGATCCCCAGCCGCTCGCGTCGCGCATCCATCCCTGCGATCTCCCCGTCGAGCTTCTCCTGCTGCTCCATCACCACGAGCTCTTCATCTTCGCGCTCACCCTGACGGCGCTGGCACTCCCGCAGCTCGAGCTGGAGCGCCTCGAGTTCGCGGATCGCGTTGACCTTGCCCGAATAGAGCGTGCTCTCTACCTCGCGAGTGCGGGCCTCGAGGTCGTTCACCACGCCCGCGGCCTGGCGCTCCGCGCGGGCCAATGTGACCCGGCGATCGGCGGCATCGGCCCGCTCGCTAACGAGCGCGACCATCGCGGCCTCGCCTTCGCGGAGCAGCGCCCGTTCTGGGAGCCCGGAACGTCGGGCGCGCAGCTCGTCGACTCTCGAATCGAGGCGCTGCAGCTCAAGGAGGAGGTTCGTCACGACAACGTCCTTGCGATGTCCGCACTGGCGCGGCGAGCAGTTGAGGGCGTTCTGGCTCTTCGCGACGCACGTCGGCGGGGAGCCTTTATCTCAGAGTGGTGGCGGCCTCGCAAGGCCGCACCCGGGACTCACCGACTTCTCCACGGCGTCTGTTGTCCCCGTCGTTCGAGGCTTCAGGGCGTCCGAGAACGATTTCGTGACGGCCTTCGCCAAAGTTCGAAGGTCTTGAAATCACTCGGCATCCGGGACCGCGACAGGAGACATTACCAGGGCGACGCTCGTCGTCACGGCGTACCGGAACCTCAAGCACGACCTCGGATGCGCCGCTGCGCCGCGTCGATCGTACCTGCTGGCGCGGCGGCGATCTCGGTGGCAAGGCGTGCGTCGACCTGCGGATGACGAGCGATTTCGTGGAGCGCGTAAGTCAGCAGCGCTCCCCTTGGCCGATCCCAGGGCTGATCCTGAAATTACTCTGCTAGAACGCGATGGACCAACCTCGCTGACCGGGTCTGTGAGCGCCTTGTCGATCGCTGTCAAGGACTCCTTGCGTACTTTGTCCCCAGACGGCTCTGTCGCGGCGGGCTGATCTGCGGCCCGCGTGGGTGCTGCAAAGAGGAGCATCATCAGCAGGCGCATCGCCAACGCGCGCGTCTCTGTCGTCGATGATTTTTTCCACAACGCAGCGAGCGCATTATTGCATGCCGTTCACCATTGATGGTTGCGACACGCCCGGCCGGGAGCTTCGGCAGCTGCGCGAGGAGAATCGCAAGCTGAAGGGACTGGCCTACTCGAAAACGACACTCACGCTGGACCGAAAATTGGAGAGAAGACCCGTCATTCCATTCTTCTAGGAGCAAGAGTTCCATGGGATTCCGGTGCGCTGGCTCTCCGGGTAAGGGCGTCGATGCGTCGCCTCATCCCGTGTTTCAGCATAGACCGCATGTTGCGCGGGTACGTGCATATTCTGTAGGCGGAGAGGTGAACTTGAGAAATGCGTCCATTCGTGACCTCGGACCGCCCTCGAGCGCGACCTCCGCCGAACTGGCAGACACCGTTCGAGGGGACGAAAGGCTCACCTACGGTGTGTTTCGGCGATGACGTCTTGCCGGTCTCGGCGCCTTCGTCGCCTTTCGAAGCTCGTCGAACGCGTCTGCCAGCCGGAGAGCAATGTCGTGGAGGTCCGGGATGCGATCCCAGTCCGAAGTCAAGCCCCAGAAGAGCTCCCCGGCGTAGCTCAGCAGGGCGATGCCGAAGGCCTGGTTCTCGTAGAGAGGCACTAGCGGGAAGGTCGCGAGGACTGGGGCGCCCAGTAGGTAGAGGGGGACCGGCGGGCCCGGGATGTTTGTCACGATGAGGTTGAAGGCGCGCAACCGAGTCGCGAGGCGCATCGTCCCGGTCACGACTGAGGTCGTGGTCCAGTCGGCGAGCTCTTCGATCAGCTCGGAGCCCTGCGGCACGTGGGACAACTTCAGCTCCCGGGTGGTCGCGATCACTCGCTCGAGGCGCCGACGGGGATCGCGCTCGTCTACGGGGAGCTGCGCGACCAGCATGACTACGCGATTCCCGAGCGCGTCCCCGGAATCGGCGCGACGGATGCTGACGGGGCACATGACGCGAAACTCCAAGCCCCTGAGGCCGACGTGATGGCCCTGAAGGTACTGCCGCATGGCCCCGGTGACGGTGGCCAGCACGACATCGTTCACTGTGCCCCCAAGGTCGCGCTTCACGTCCTTCACCGCTTGGAGGTCGAAGCGCAGCCAGTCGATCCTCCGATGGGGACTGATATGCACGGGATTGAGAGGCGTTGGCGACGCCGAACGGAGCCCACTGAGGGACTCGCCGAGGCCGAGCGTCGCTTCCCATGCCGCTTGCAGCGCCCGGGTGGGGTTCTTGAGAGCGCGGCCTGTCGCGCCAGCAAGGTCTAGCGGTTCCCGCGCCCGGCGCATAAACGCGTCTGTCACGAGACGAGCGCGGCCGGGCGCGGGTCGCGCTCGCCAGCGCGGCGCTGGTCGGAAGGAGGGGTCGGGCTCGGGTCGCAGCAGCACACGGAGCACGCCCACTCCGGCGATCCCGTCCACCATGGAGTGGTGGGAACGCGCGAGGATCGCGAAGCGGCCGCCGTCGAGGCCCTCGATCACCCACATTTCCCACAGCGGCTTGCTGTGATCGAGCTTCTGCGACATGAGGAGGCCGATCAGCCGTTTGAGCTGCCGCTCATCGCCCGGCCGCGGCAGGCTCACGTGGCGGACGTGGTATTGGATGTTGAAGCTCGGGTCGTCCACCCAGACCGGGTGGCGCTCGATCGGAATCCGCGCCAACCGCTGGTGGTAGCGGGGAATCGCGCCGAGGCGCGCCTCGAGGAAGCTTCGGATCCGCTCCGCGTCGAGACGTCCATCCTCGAGCGTGAGAGGCTTCGCATCGCAGACAAGGACCGCAGCGACGTGCATGTGCACGCCCTCGTCCTCGAGTTCGAAGAAATGCGCATCGAGTGCAGACAGCCGTTCGTAGTGGGTCTTTGTCATCGCACGGTCCCCCGCCGCTCTCAAAGCGCTGCGCAGCGGTGGGCCCCCTCGCTCGCCGCCCTTGGGCGCGACGACGGCACGAAGCGCATCCGCGTGGCAGATCGACGGTAAGTCATTGCGATCTTGCTCCCTTCCGGGAGGCCCGGTCAAGATCAGGCTGGATTCCCACGCTTGAGATCGCGGAAGGGGCAGCGACAATGAGGCGGCCACGCGTTCTCATCCGCAGAACGATGCGCCTCCGCATCCTCTATAGGCGCACTCCCCCTTGCAACGTCCGGAGCCAATCGCTGCAGGCGCTCTAGTGACGAGACATCTTCTTGCAGCGCCGCCGCGGTAGGGAAGGCCTTTGCTGCACGAAAGATCCTCGGGAAGCCGCGCAGTCCGAGGACATCGGCGCTTGCCATGACCCCCCCCATCATCGCCCCGATGATGCCGTGGCCGACGGCGTCGGCTCCCGCCAGCCAGAGTCCTTTGACAGGCGTCCGAGCGCCAAGCCACCAAAGGCGCCAGCGCTCGGGCACACCCGGTAGACCATAGATCGCACCCCTGTCGCTTCCGAAAATCTCATCGGTCAAGGTTCAAGCTTCCACCCGCTCGTATCGATGATGAAGTCCGCCCACCTCAAAGAATGCGACGATGCGCCTAACTTCGAGCCTGGACACCCCGGGGCTCAAGAGCATCCTTCGCAAGATGAGGAGGTCCCACTTGTTCATCCGGGCAGTTTTCGTTTCCCTTCCAACGTAGTCGATCGCGAACCCGGCAGCGGGAAAAGAACCGTCGATGCTGCAATCCGGGAAAGGAGATCCCCTGCGCTTCGCAATCCTTGGGGCCGGCATGTCCGGCATCCTGGCGGCGATCAAGCTCCGGGCGGCTGGCTTCGATGACTTCACGATCTACGAGAAGGGCGATCGGCTGGGCGGCACTTGGCGGGAGAATACATACCCGGGGATCGCGTGTGACGTTCCGTCCCACCTCTACAGCTACTCGTTCGAGCCGAATCCCGAGTGGACCCACCGCTTCTCTCCGGGTTCCGAGATCCAGGCCTACTTCGAAGGGGTGGCGCGCCGGCACGGCGTAACCTCGCGCATCTGCTTCGGGGCGGAGATCACGTTCGGCGAGTTCTCGGGCGGGCGCTGGCATCTCGAGACGAAGGACGGACGGCGCGACGAGGTCGACGTCGTAATCGCCGCCACGGGGGTCCTACACCACCCGAGGGTCCCGTCGATCGAGGGCCTTGACCGTTTCGGCGGGGCGCTCTTCCACAGCGCGCGCTGGGATCACGCCGTGAAGCTCGAGGGGCGCCGGGTTGGCATCGTTGGCACCGGGTCGACCGCCGTACAGATCGTGTCGGCGATCGTCGATCGCGTGGCGGAGCTCTCGCTCTTCCAGCGCACCGCCCAGTGGATCATGCCCCAGGAGAATCCCGCCTACAGCGAGGCGCAGCGCGCCGAGTTCCGCGCCCGCCTGGAGCTCCTGGATCAGCTGCACGCGGACATGGCGCGGCTCTTTGCGGGCTTCTCGAACGGTCTGGTGGACGCGAACTCCCCGCAGATGAAGGCGATCGAGGACGCCTGCCGGGCGAACCTCGAGCAAAACGTGCGCGACCCAGTGCTGCGCGAGAAGCTGCGCCCCGACTACAGGGCGGCCTGCAAGCGCCTAGTGATGTCTTTCGACTTCTACCAGGCCATCCAGAAGCCGAACGCCGAGGTCGTCACGGAAGGAATCGAACGCGTCGAAGTGGACGGCGTGCGCACCCGCGACGGACGCCTGCACGAGCTCGATGTTCTGGTGCTGGCCACCGGCTTCCGGGTCGATCGCTTCATGCGCCCCATGCAGGTGATCGGACGGGACGACCTCCGCCTCGACACAGTGTGGGCGCAGCGTCCGAGCGCCTATCTGTCCATTTCCATCCCCGGCTTTCCGAATCTCTTCATGCTGAACGGCCCCAACGGACCGGTGGGGAACTTTTCCCTGATCGAGGTGGCCGAGCTGCAGATGGGCTACGTGCTGCAGCTGGTGGAGCTGCTGCGCGGCGGACACTGTCGCGAAATCAGCTCCAGCGAGGAGGCGACCCGGCGCTTCGAAACGGAGCGCACCGAGGCCGCCCGGAACACCATCTGGGCCTCCGGCTGCCGCAGCTGGTATCTCGACGACCGCGGCGTTCCGATGAGCTGGCCGTGGACTTTCGATCGCTTCCGTGAGGAGATGGCTGCGCCGAAGCTCGACGCCTACGAGCTCTACTGAAGCTCTCCCTCGCCAGAACTCATACTCATTGAGACGATTTGGCACTCCCGAGCGCGCTCAATGTCTCTGGATTGCGACCTCTTGTCTCCGCCGCAGAGCAAAATCACGACGTCGTTGGCTTGACGCCCGTAGTAGATCCGGTAGCTGGGCCCGACGTGAACCCGCAGCTCGAAGGCTTCGTCGGCGCGCTTCGAGTCCCCGAAGTTGCCCAGGCGAAGCCTCCCGATGCGAGCCCAGATGCTGGCTCGCGCCATCCGATGATGGCGGACACGGCCGCCGTCAACGGCGCTGAAGTCGCCTCGAAACTTGCCCACCTCCGCCGCGAGGGTCGGGACGCTCTCGTTCCGCAGAAACGAGCCCGTCGAGTGCCGCCCGAAACGCAAGAGCCCAGCGACGATCCACGGATGCCTTGGACGTGCCGAGCCAACCAGCGGTCTCCTGCACCGCCAGCCCCTGGGCGAGTGCGACCAGTACGTGAGCGATGTCGGTCTCGTCGCCCACCAGCAGGCCAGCCTCGATACAGCGTCGGACGTGCTCAACGATGAACTCCCTGACCGAGCTGCCGGCACGGAATTCTTTGGGCCCTGGGTCGAAGTCGGCGAACGGCCGCGAGAACATCACCTGGGCGAGCACTGGGTTCTCGCGGACGAACGAGCGGAAGACCTCGAGCACGCGAACCAGATCGGCGCGTGAATCGTCGGAGTCCTCGAACTGGTCGAAGCGGCTCCGTAGCTGGCGGAAGCCCTCGAAGAACACCTCGCGGACGAGCCCGGCCTTGTCGCCGAAGAGCTCGTAGACGGCGGGGATGGACGTCGCTGCCCCCTGAGCGACCTTTCGGGCCGTGAACCCCGCCACACCCTCATCGGCGAGCGTCGCCACTGCCACGTGCAGGACTCGATCCCGCAGCGCGGGCGTTCGCTGTTTCGCTCTCGGCACGATCGGATCCTACTGAAACAGCCGCCGCGCCATCGTGCAATCGGTTATGGGCGGCGTTTCGGTGGCCGGTTGCAGGGCGGTCGTGCGCTTCTCACGCATGGCTCATTGCTGGCCGTCGAAAGGCGGCATAGTCGGCATCGATCGCCGTCCGGATGGCCTTCAACGTGTGCTCTCTGGCGCGCAGCTTGCTCGCCGCGTGCGCTTCCATGTCCAGCGCGGACAGTGCGACGGCGGTGCTGCGTGCAATGTGCTGCAGCTGCGAGGCTCCGACTACCCGGTCCAGGAAGCCAGCCTCGACAGCGTTGTCCGGCGAGAAGGGCTCGGCGATCGTCACCGCCCTGTTGAAATAAGCGGGCGCGAGCCGTTGCCGAAGGACCTCGATCGCAGCACGCGGCATCGTGAGCCCGATCGCCACCTCGTTCGTAGCGAGCTTGTAGGAGCCAGCCGCGCCCACTCGGTAGTCGCCGGACAGGAGCAGAAATACGCCCATCGCCACCGCATGACCCGTGCACGCGATAGCCACCGGCATGGGGAACGACAGGACTCGCTCGGCCAGCTCGAAGCCCGCCCGCACCATGGCGATCGACTCGGAACCGCCAGCCCGGAGCACCGACAAATCGAACCCCGCGGAGAAGACCCCCTGCCTGCCGCTGAGCACGACGACCGCTCGATCCGCTGCGGCTTGATCGAGAGCTGCGTTGAGCTCTGCGAGCATTGGGAGGGACATCACATTCACTTTGCCATCGTCCATGGTGATCGTCGCAATGGAGTCTTCGAGCTGGTACGCGACGAGCGTTCCCATTACCCTTTTCCTTCCCTCTCGACCGGGCCGCAGGCATCGGCGTCGGTCGGCACCGGTCCTCCCGTGCCGACCACGTCATATCTATCGGAATGACGTTCCGAAATCAAGTTACGATTCAGCGATCGCTTGTGTGGCTTGACCCGCCGCCGACACCTACCATGCGTCGCCACCCATCGCTCGCGCCGTCGAAAGCGTACGCATTGGCGGGTAGGAAGCCGGAATGCTCGAGCGCGAGCCGCGTGCCACCTGATGGCGTCGGCGTGAGTGTCCAAGTGACCTATCTGTACACAGGATGATCAGGCTGTGCACAATGCCCCACTCCCCAGTAACGAGGGTCGGGATGTCGTCCATCCGCGCGTAGAGACCGCTGCCATAGCGGCGAAAGTCGTGTGTGAAGATCGACTGCCAGACCGTCGCCAGGAGCCGCGCTACGGGAAGCGAGCCGCCGAAGATCTGATGGAAGGCGCGCCGGATCTGGAAGGCTAGCGCGAAGAGATGCTCAATCTCGCGCCGTTCACTTCCACGGTCATAAGGTGTGCTCCATGGACAGTTGCGATCAGTTCAGATCGAGGGCGTGAAAGAGCGGCTCGCCGTGAGGGCAGGGGCGTCGTCGATG
Source organism: Myxococcota bacterium (assembly GCA_035315025.1). Lineage (GTDB taxonomy): Bacteria > Myxococcota_A > UBA9160 > UBA9160 > UBA9160 > UBA9160. Next base: position 1,006 of record DATFYN010000334.1, on the reverse strand, counting down.
CAGCTTGACCGGGTCCGCCGAAAACATCAATACTTTCGACGCGGACGAGATCTACGGGAAGGACACCTGGCTGCGCTGGTGTGCATTCAAAATTGGATGACCGAGGCAGGTTGAAAAAGGCGCATCCTTCCGGTGGATACAACGAACCACCAGGAGGTTCGTAGAGATGATCAGGATCCTTGGCGCTACGCTGTGTGCAGTTGGCCTTTTCATCACCCTCGGCAGGGAGGCTCAGGCGCACGACGGGAATCCCTGCGCCGGCCAGTCGTGGGACAATGCCACCTGGCTGTCGGTCGCCCATCCCGGGCTTGGAGAGTGGTACCTGAGGGGCTGGGGACCGTTTTTCGAGCGTGCCCCGCAAAAGAAGTTTTGGTTGGGTTTCATCCCGATCTTCGGTTGGCCGGGCTATCTGCAGGCCAAAAGCATCTACGACGTGCGCAAGTGTCGTACCTACGACGACCTCTGGTCATGGCACTGAGCAGGACGGGATGCATGCAGAGGTATCTACTGTAACGGCGCCGCGGGCACCTCTCGAGGGTCGGCGTGGGTGTCGACGTAACGGTTTTCGGCCCCCCGAGCGCGAGCTCGCGCGCGAGTCTACGTCGAGCACCACGGGAAGGGGCACTGTCCGCCGGGTCTCGCCAAGAAGCGGAACGGCTGCCTGCCGACGTTACGCCGTGGGTCGCCCGCTTGACCCCGCCGTCGTGATCGCGCCGCTGCCGAAAAGATCTCGAGATTCGGATTGGACCGCCGCCGAGCGGTTACGTTTACGGGATGGTGGATGGCGACCTCGTAAAGCTGGCCGTCGGTACGCTCCTCGTCGTCGATGCAGTCAACTCGTTCGTTCACTGACATGAATCGTGGGTTTGTCTCGGCGCGGTGCCCCAACCCCGCGGGGCGCATTTCTTGGGGGGGGGACTCCCACGATTCGTCTTGACTGGCCCATCGCCCGCGTAGCACCAACACGCTGCTGGGAAGGGGAGACCTGGATGGTACCGGTGTGCTC
>DATFYN010000333.1:0-12764 GCA_035315025.1 Myxococcota bacterium | reverse complement strand
TGCTGGCACTCGTCGATGCCCTGAACCGCGACCCTGCGGTCGACGGCATCCTCGTCCAGCTGCCGCTGCCTCGTCAGATCCGCGCAGCAACGGTCACCGAGGCCATCGACCCCGCCAAGGACGTGGATGGCCTAAGCACACGCAACGCCGGGCGTCTCCTGGCGGGTTTGCCGGGGCTCCGCCCCTGCACTCCCCTGGGCATTCTCGAGGTGTTGGACCGCCACAAGGTGCCGCTCTTGGGTGCCCACGCGGTCGTGATCGGGCGCAGCGGCCTTGTCGGCAAGCCTGTGGCGCTGCTCCTCTTGGAGCGGCACGCGACGGTCACAATCTGCCATTCACGAACGCGCGACCTTGCCGCACTAGTTCGGGAAGCGGACATTCTCGTCGCCTGTGCGGGAAGCCCACTTCTCGTGAAGGGCGACTGGATCAAGCCTGGCGCGGCCGTGATCGACCTCGGCGTGAACGTGATGGACGGTCGGCAGGTGGGTGACGTCGATTTCGATGCCGCCCTGGGGACGGCGGGCCTCATTACACCCTCTCGGGGAGGCGTCGGTCCGCTCACCATCACGATGCTGCTGCGGAACACGCTCGAAGCGTATCGGTCGCGTACCGGCCTCACGCCGCGGGGCGCATGACAGAGCCCAAGCGGACTCCGCTCTACGAGACGCACTGCCGGTTGGGCGCTCGCATGGTCGACTTCGCGGGCTTCGCGATGCCCGTGCAATATACGTCGATCCTCGAAGAGCACGCCGCAGTGCGGGAGCGCGCGGGGCTATTCGACGTCTCGCACATGGGCCAGATCTATCTGTCGGGGCCTGCTTCGGTGGCGGGTCTGGAACGCCTCGTGAGCTGTCCGGTGGCAAGCCTCCCCCAGGGAGCCGTGCGCTACGGCCTCCTGTGCAACGAAACGGGGGGGGTGGTGGATGACGTCACGGTCTACCGCCTAGCTTATGAGGCTCTTTTCCTGTGCGTGAACGCGGCCAATATCGAAAAGGACTACCGCTGGACTCTCGCCCACGCAGGCAAGGCCGTGCACGTGGAGGATCGCAGCCCGGACCTTGGGTTGCTGGCGCTGCAGGGGCCGGCGAGCCGGGCAATTCTTGAGCGCGCGTGCGGGCTCGCCGTGGGCGAGCTAAAGCGGTTTCGATTCGTGGAAGGCGCCTTTGCGGGAACGCGGGCCCTCATTTCAAGGACCGGGTACACGGGATCCGATGGATTCGAGATTTATGTGGAGTCCGAGAGCACGCCCCGGGTTTGGGAGGCCCTTCTCGCGGCAGGCAAGCACTTCGGTCTTCAGCCCTGCGGCCTCGGGGCGCGCGATACGCTGCGCCTTGAAGCCGCGCTCCCGCTCTACGGCCACGAGCTCGACGACACGACTTCGCCGCTTGAAGCCCGCCTTGACCGCTTCGTAAAGCTCACGCAGGGCGGCTTCATCGGGGCCGAGGCCATCGCCAAGCGCAAGGCCCAGGGCCACCCGCGTCTGCTCGTCGGCTTCACGCTCGAGGAGCGCGGCATCGCCCGTGCCGGCCATGTTCTCGCGCACGGGGGCGCAGCGGTCGGGGTCGTGACCTCGGGGGCGCCCTCGCCGAGCCTCGGAATCTCGATCGGACTGGGTTACGTTCCGCCGTCCCTCGCGTCCGTCGGCACGCAGCTCTTTGTAGTCATCCGGGAGCGCAACGTTGCGGCACGCGTGGTAGAAACTCCATTCGTGAAGGCATTCGGTCCGCGCCGCTCGTGATTTGCGTCGCGCGTACTACCTTCGCGACGCGCACGGCGCGTGCGCAGGCCCTGGCAGCCGGAGGAGTGCGGTGGCCGATTACGACATCCCCGAGGACCGACGCTACAGCGCAGAGGACGAGTGGGCGCGGCTTGAAGAAGACCGGGTGAGCGTGGGCGTCACGGACTACGCCCAACAGCAGCTGGGTGACATCGTGTTCGTCGAACTCCCCGCGGTGGGTACGACCGTCGAAAAAGGCGAGCCTTTCGGTGTGATCGAGTCGGTGAAAGCAGTCTCCGACCTCTACGCACCGGTCTCCGGACAGGTGGTGGAGGTGAACACGGACCTGGCTGAGCATCCCGAGCATGTGAACGAAGACTGCTACGGCGACGGATGGATGCTCACGATCGAGATCGAGGACAGCGCAGAGTACGACTCGTTGCTCGAGGCTAGCGCCTACCGCCGTCACATCGCCGAGCGCAAGGGATAGTGCTGCCGCACCTTGTAGCCAGACTGACCTGGGCACAGCCAGCCGGTCCTCCCCGCGGCACAGCGTGCGCCGGAGGATGATTCCAGGTGCGCTACATCCCGCACACGGAGGACGACGTCCGCCAGATGCTGCGCGCGATCGGCGTAGCGTCGGTTGAGAGCCTGTTTGCGTCGATCCCCGAGAAGCTGCGCCTTGGTCGGTCCCTTGCACTGCCCAAGGCGGCGAGCGAGCAGGAAGTGCTGGCCGAGCTTGCGGCGCTCGCCGCCCGCAATGCCCACGCCGAAAGCCACGACTGGTTCCTCGGGGCTGGCACCTATGCCCACTTCGTGCCGAGCGCCATCGACGCGCTGGCGTCGCGCGCTGAGTTCTATACGTCATACACGCCCTACCAGCCGGAGATCAGCCAGGGCACGCTGCAGACGATCTTTGAGTGGCAGACCATGATCTGTGCCCTCACCGGGCTCGATGTGTCGAACGCGTCGATGTACGACGGCGCCTCGGCGGCTGCCGAAGCAGTGCTCATGGCGATGCGCCTTACGCGTCGCCACAAGATCGTCACCGTAGGCTTGCACCCCCACTACCGCGATGTCTTACGGACCTACTCGGCGGGGCCGCAGGGCGTCGTGGCAGAGGCGCCGCGCGAAGCGTCGGGACGCACGGTGCCGCTCAGCAACCTTCTCGACCGTGAGACGGCGTGCGTCGTCCTTCAACAGCCTTCGTTCCTCGGAGTGGTCGAGGAGGTGCGTGCCGCCGCGGACGCGGCGCACGCCGTGGGCGCGCTTCTCGTCGTGGTGGTGACCGAAGCTCTTTCCCTTGCGCTGCTGCGGGGTCCGGGCGAGCTCGGTGCGGACATCGTATGCGGGGAGGCGCAGAGCTTCGGCGTGCCGATGTCCTTCGGCGGTCCGCACCTGGGTTTTCTCGCGACGCGCTCAAGCTTCGTCCGGCAGATGCCGGGACGTGTGGTCGGACAGACGCTCGACGCCCGCGGGCGGCGTGGCTTCGTGCTCACGCTCTCGACCCGGGAACAGCACATCCGCCGCGAGCGTGCGACATCGAACATCTGTACCAATCAGGGGCTCATGTTGCTGCGCGCGACGATCTATCTCGCGCTTCTCGGGCGTCGAGGCCTGCGCGAGCTCGCGCGCATGAATCTCGCCAAGGCGGCGTACCTGCGGGCGCGCGTGCGCGCAACGCCTGGTCTGCGGCTCCCGATCTCTGCGCCAGGATTCAATGAAGTGGTGGTGGGCGTCCCTGGCTCGGCCGCACACGCGCTAAAGCACGCGCTCGACGATCGAATCGTGGGCGGCCTCGATCTTGCGCCCTATGCCAGCGAGTTTGGACCTGCGCTTCTTGTCTGCACAACGGAGCTGGCCTCGCGGTCGGGCATCGACCGCCTGGTAAAAGCCCTGAGCCAAGCCGGATGAGCACTGACGACAGGCAAAGTGTCGGTCCCGAGACGCTCGGCAATGCGGCCCGGGGTCTCGCCTACGAGGAGCCTCTTCTTTTTGAGCGCAGTCGACCGGGTCGCGTGGGCTATTCGCTCCCGGCTCTGGATGTACCCCCGGTCGCGCCCGAGGACGAGCTCCCCGCCGCGCTTTTGCGCGCGGATTGCGAGGGCCTGCCTGAGCTCTCCGAGGTGGACGTGGTCCGCCACTTCACGCGCATCTCCACTTGGAACTACGCCGTCGACCTCGGCCTCTATCCCCTTGGATCGTGCACCATGAAATACAACCCGAAGGTCAACGAAGCGGTGGCCTCTTTTGCCGGCTTCGCGCGTACCCATCCCCTCCAACCTGTCGCGCTGTCTCAGGGTCTTCTCTACCTCTTCCACCAGCTCGAGAAGCACCTTGCCGAGATCAGCGGGATGGACCGGGTATCGCTCCAGCCAGCGGCGGGAGCCCAAGGGGAGCTTGCGGGCGTGATGATGATCCGGGCGTACCACGAGCATCGCGGCGAGCGGCGCACCAAAATCCTCGTACCGGACTCAGCGCATGGCACCAACCCCGCGAGCGCGGGGCTGAACGGTTACGAAATCGTATCGGTCCCTTCGGGCGCGGACGGTGTGCTTCATCCCGAGGCGGTCGCCGCGGTGATGGGACCTGGCGTAGCGGCCCTCATGCTCACGAACCCGAGCACGCTCGGGCTGTTCGAGGAGCACATTGTGCGCATCGCAGAGATCGTGCACGCAGGGGGAGGCCTCGTGTACGGCGACGGCGCGAACCTGAACGCGCTTCTCGGAGTCGCTCGTCCTGGGGATCTTGGGATCGACGTCATGCACTTCAATCTGCACAAGACGTTCTCGACGCCGCACGGCGGCGGCGGCCCGGGCGCGGGCCCCGTGGGCGTCAAGAACCTGCTCGCTCCCTACCTTCCCGTTCCCGTCGTGCGCAAGCTCTCGGGGAGTGAGGGTGATGGTTTTGCCCTCGACTACGAGTTTCCGCACTCGATCGGGCGCCTTCACGGAAACTTCGGCAACGTGGGCATGCTGGTGAGGGCCTTCGCCTACATCCGAACCCTCGGCCCAGACGGGCTCCGCCGCTGTGCGGAGATGGCAGTGCTGAACGCGAACTACCTCCTCGCTCGCTTGCGCGAGGCTTATCACGTGCCGTTTGATCGTCCGGTGATGCATGAGTGCGTGCTCTCGGATGCGAGGCTCGAAGGAACGGGCGTCACCACGCTCGACGTGGCCAAGCGGCTGATCGACCACGGCTACCACCCACCGACGGTGTACTTCCCATTGATCGTGCACGGTGCCCTCATGATCGAGCCCACCGAGAGTGAGAGCCTCGAGGGTTTGGACCGCTTCGTGGACGCGATGCTCGCGATTGCGCGAGAGGCCGAGGTCGATCCCGAAACCGTGCGGAGTGCGCCGCACTTCACCCGCCTTTCGAGACTTGACGAGACGCGCGCAGCGCGCAAACCAATCCTGCGATGGCAGCCGGGCCCCTTCGAAGCCTAGCCCCCACGTTGCTGCTGTGGGCGGCGGCGCTTCCGTGGCTCTCCTGCGTCGGACCTGACGGCGAGCCCGTCAACCCCCTGAAGAAGATCATCGGTGCCGAGGTCTCGGTTGAGCAGGAGCGGGAGTGGGGCTACGAGTTCGATCGCGAGATCGCGAAGAAGGTCACGCTGATCGACGACCCCATCGTGGTCGGATTCTTAAACGACCTCGGCCAAGACATCGTCCGCGGGATCGAACCGCAGCCTTTCATCTACCGCTTCCGCGTGATTCTCGATCCGACCCTCAATGCCTTCGCCGTACCGGGTGGCTACGTGTACATCCACAGCGGCACGATTCTGGCCGCCTCTTCGCTCGACGAGCTCGCAGGCGTGGTGGGCCACGAGATCGGACACGTGAAGGGACGCCACATTGCGCGCATGCAGGAGAAGATGGCGATCCCGCAGCTGCTGGCGGGAATCGTCGGCATGGGCGCAGCGGTGGCTGCGAAGAACGCAGGCCCCGCGGTGGCCGCGCAGGCCGTGAACGTCGCGATGCAGCTCCAGTTCTCGCGCGAGTTCGAGGCCGAGGCCGATGACATGGGCATGACGTTCATGTCGAGGGCCGGGTACGACCCGCAAGGGATGGCTCATTTCTTCGAGAAGATCCAGGCGGAGGAGCGGCCGGGCGCCATCGAGATCCCGCCCTACCTCTACAGTCACCCCGCACTCAAGGACCGAATCAAATCGGTGGAGACGGAGGCGCCTACCCTGCGTGTCCACGGCTCCCCGCCGGTGGAGCTCGTGGCCGAGATGCCCGAGGCCCAGTTGCGGCTCACCGAGCTCATCGAGGCGCAGCGCACGTCATTCGCCCAGACCACTGCGCCGGTGGACCACGCGGCGGGCGACGGGGTGCTCGCCGCGGCAGAAGGACGGGCAATCGAGGGGGACTTCAACGGGGCCATTACTGTGCTGGCCGCGGGCGAGAAGGCGGAGCCCGGTGACCCGCGCATTCCTTTTCGAGAGGGAGAGCTCTTGGAAATAGCCGGGCGACGCACCGAGGCGATCGCCGCCTACCGCCGCACGCTCCGGCTCGATCCGACGCGGGCGCAGGTGCTCTACAAGATGGGCCTCGCGTGCAAGGCGAACGGAGAACGTCACCGAGCGGTGTTCTATCTAGAGCAAGCAGAGCGACGCTTTGGAGAAAAGAGCGAGTTGCAGAAGAAGGCAGCGCGCGAGGTCGAGAAGCTCACCTTCCGCGTTGTCACGGAAGCGGGGCTCGCCGACGGCTCGGAGGCGCGGACGGCGGATACCGCTGCCGGCTTCTCGCGGGAAGCCTTCCAGACGAGCGACAGCGAAGCGGTATGGTGGGCAAAGGTACATGCCCGCTACTACAGCAATGATCTCCTCAAGAAGATGACAGTCCGCTGGATCGATCCCTCGGGCGCAGTCCACGCCGAAACTCCGGTCGAGCTCCGCGGCCGACCCGACGTGGTCGCGCGGCTGCCGATCCGACCGGACGGCGGGATTCAGTCCGGGGTCTGGACGGCGGAGGCCCTCTTCGAGGGCGACGTCGTCGACCACAGAACCTTCTCCATTCAACCCGGGCCCTAAACCGCGACACCTCGCATCCGCTTCAGTCTGCGAGATGCTTGCGTGCGATTTCCGCCCATGTCCCCAGCGGCTCCAGCTGCAGGTAGCGGCGCCAGTGCTCGCGTGCCTTACGCCGCAGGCCGAGCTTCTCGTACAAGAGCGCAAGGTTGAGCTGTACCTCGGGGTAGAGCGGGTCGGCACGCATCGCCGCCTTGTAATGATGCAGTGCGGCCTCGTTCCGGCCCTCCTCCTCGCACAGGTTCGCGAGGTTGAAGTTGGCCTCGACGTGGTCGGGCTCGAGCGCAAGCGCACGCTCGTAGCCCGCCCGAGCGGCGTCGCGACGCCCCTGGTTGTAGTGGACGGTGGCAAGGTTGCAATGCGCATCGGCGAAGCTCGGATCCGCGTCCAGGGAGCGCTCGTACGCAGCGATCGCCTCATTCCGGGTCTCGGCTTCTCCGTCGAGGCGGCATCCGCGTTCAAACCACTCGAGTGCCGTCTCGGGATCCGGCTCCGCGCACGTCGGGCGACGTCGGCCCTCGAGATGGGCCACGTCATCCGAACGCTCCGGCGCGAGACGAAAGTCGAGCACGGTCTGGCCGTCGGGCTGGAGCAGCACGCCGTCGTAGCGCACCACCACGCGATCCGAGCCGTCGATCCAGACGCGCAGCGCCCCGAGTGGCCGATCGATTTCGGGAACGCGCGCACGCACACTCTCCAGACTGCGACGGATCCGCCGCAAAGGTACGCCGCGTTCGATAAGCACGAGTATCGCCTTGATGCAGACGAGGTCGCGGAAACCGAACAGGGGGGCCGAATCAACCGTCAAGCTCGGTCGGACAAGCGCAGTCCTCTCCCAATAGCGCAGGCGCGCCGAAGAGAGCTTGCAGATGCGGGCCGCATCGTGGACGGAGTAGCCCTTCACCCCGTGCGCGAGAGTACACCTCGAGCGTATGCACCGGAAAGAGGAAAGCGCTCCGCATCTTCGACCCGCGCGGATCGGAACATCGCCTGCCTCGGCGTCGCGGACGATTCGGCTTCTCGCCAAGGACGGGGCCCGGCGCGGCGGCGGAGGGAGAGCGGGGTCGAACCGCCCGCGACCACGTCGCCGCAGTCGCCGACCGCTTTGAAGGCGGCGGGGGACACCGGTCCCCATCACCCTCCGCAGCCGACGCTACAGGAAGCTGTTCCGCGACTCCACGACGCTAGCGATCGTGCGATGCACCAAGGCGGGGCCGCCCGGCGCGCCGGACACACGAGGCGGAAAGTCCCCTCTCTAGCCTGCGACCCCTGCGCTTTGATACACCTCTTGAGAGAAGCGGTGAGGAGGAGACGAATGGCAAGGGTGCTCAACATCGTGATCAGCTTCAAGGACATCGCAAGCGACGAGCAAATCCGCCAGTCGCTCGAAACCGGATGCCGCCAGCTCGCGGAAGAATTCCCCGAGACCACCCGGTTCGAGCTGACGCTCGCGCCAGATGGGGCTGGGCACACGGCCCACGCCCACGTCACCGGGCGAAATACCGAGGTGGCCGCGCACACCGAGGCGATCGAACTCGGTGCGGCCGCAGTACGGCTTCTTGACACACTGGAGCGCCTCTTGCGAAAGGTCCATGACAAACACCTCTTCAAGAATCGCCGCCGGGGGGCGCAGCTCACGCCCAAGAAACGCCCGCGCTGAGCTGCGGAGCAAGTTTCCCAGTTCAGCCAAGGATGAGATGGAGCCTCAAGGCCAAGAGAAAGCTGCCCTCGATGTGAATGCGACGCCGCAGCAACGCTTCCGGTGCTGAAATCTCGCCGCGGTTCAGAGCGCGCCAGGTCTCCACATCCACCCGCACACGCAGATCGGGAGCGTCCACCGGACCCGCGCTGCCTTCCACCCGGCCTGCGTCGATGCGCACCACATAGGTACCGCCGCCATCGCCGTGGAGCTCGAATTGCACGATCGCTCGAGTCCCCTCCAAGCGCCGGCGGCGGTCCTCGTCGACCGCCACGGCGTCGGGCACCCAGCGCGTGAAGAAGTCCTGGGGGTGGATGTCTTCCGGGGGCTTCGCACGCTCGCCCATGGCACCTTCTACTCGCCGCGCAGAGCGGCGCCGGTGAACGATCCCGGCACCAAAGCGATCGCTTCGGGCGGCCCTTCGGCCACGATTCTTCCACCACCCGGCCCACCCTCTGGCCCCAGGTCGATCACGTGGTCCGCCCTTCGAATGACATCAAGGTTGTGCTCGATCACGAGCACACTGCCGCCCACCTCGAGGAGCTGCTCGAGGCAGGACATCAGCACGTCGATGTCAGCAGGGTGCAGACCCGTGGTGGGTTCGTCCAGCACGAGGAGCTTGCCCGCAGCGCTCCGCTCACCGAGGGCGAGGGCCAGGCGCAGACGCTGGTTCTCGCCTCCAGAGAGTGTCGAGAGGGGCTGACCCAGCGTGAGATAGCCGAGGCCGACCCGCACAAATGGGTCAAGGCGGTCTCCGATCCGCGGGTCGCCGGCGTAGAGTTCGTGCGCTTCGGCGATCGTCAGCGACAAAACGTCCACGATCGAGCGGCCATCGAGCTTGAGGTCGAGCGCCTCCGCGCGATAGCGACGCCCGTCGCAGCTCTCGCAGGGCACGCGGACGTCATCGAGGAATTGCATGTCCACGACCACTTCGCCCGCGCCCTCGCACGCCTCACAGCGCCCGCCTGGCACATTGAACGAGAACCAACCGGGGAGAAGGCCCCGCATCTTCGCCTCGCGCGTCGCCGCAAAGCGCCGGCGAATGCCCTCGAATGCCGTGGAGACCGTCGCGGGGTTTGAGCGCGAGCTGCGCGCCGGCGGGGTAGGATCCACGACGAGCACTTCGCGTACGCCCTCCCCACCCTCGACGCGCTCACACGTGCCGCGCTCGGGGTGCCGGGTGAGATGACCGACAAGAACTGAGCGCACAAGCGTGGATTTTCCCGCGCCCGAGACCCCGCTTACCACCACGAGTTGACCGAGCGGCACGTCGACGCTCACGTCCTTCAGGTTGTGCGCGCGGGCACCGACGATGCGCAGACGTCCGCGCGCCGGGCGGCGCTTGCGTTGCGAGGGGAGACCCTCCTTTCCCAGGCGCAGGAGCGCGCGCCCGGTGAGCGAATTCGGGTGCGCGCGCACCGTGTCCACGGTTCCCTCGACCACCACGCGCCCGCCGAGCCGCCCGGCGCCCGGGCCGAGATCGATCACGTGGTCCGCCGCGCCCACGATCTCCGGTGCATGCTCGACCACTACGACGGTGTTGCCCTGGTCTCGGATGGCGCGAAGCACGCCGAGCAGCCGGGCAATGTCACGGGCGTGGAGACCGATCGAAGGCTCGTCGAGCACATAGAGCGCGGCGGTGAGGGTTCCGCCGAGCGCCGTAGCGAGCTGGATGCGCTGCGCTTCGCCGCCGGAGAGCGTGCGCGTCTGGCGATCGAGCGAGAGGTAGCCGAGTCCTACTCGTAGCGCGGTGGAGACGCGCGTTCGCAGCGCTTCAAGCAGCCGTGCCGAACGAGCGGTTTCCGCGTCGGAGAGCGCGAGTCCGGCGAGCCAGGTATCCAGCTCGCGGATCGTCTTGCACGAGACGGCGCCGATGTGCTCGCCACCTACCGCAACGCAGAGAGCGTCGGGTTTAAGGCGCAACCCTCCGCAAGCCACGCAGGGGTCATAACGCCGGTAGCGCGCCAGGAGAACCCGCGCCTGCACTTTGTAGCGCCGGCCTTCGAGCCATTCGAAGAAGCCCTTGACGCCGTACCAATCGCCCCCATCGCCCTCGAGCACGATGCGCCGCTGCGCCTCCTGCAGTGCCGACCAGGGCTGGTCCGTCGGAATCCCGAGTCGCCGGCAGGCGCGGAGCAGGTCGCGTTGACAGGGTTTTCCGCCGGCGGTCGTGAAAGGCACGATCGGAGCCTCTGCGAGCGTTCGTGTGACATCTGGAATCACGCGCTCCCAATCGATTCCCGGAATGCGCCCGAAGCCCTGGCACGCCTCGCACGCGCCGAGGGGGCTGCCGAACGAAAACAGATGGGGGACGGGCAGTGGAAACATCCGGCCGCAACGCTCACAGGAAAGGCCTTCGCGGAAGCTCGCCCGATCGCCGCCCTCGACCACCAGCACGAGACGACCCGCCCCTCGCTGGAATGCGACGGCTACCGCCTCCGCGAGGCGCGTGCGCGACCCGTTGCCCGCGAGTGCCAGCCGGTCGACCAACAAGAGAGCCTCGCGCCGAAGCCTCGCGACCGAGCGCTGCGAGACCTCGGTCAAATCCAGGACTGCACCCTCGGCATCGAGCAAGCGGGTGTAGCCCTCTCGCAGCAGACGCTCGCGCAACGCCGTCGCATTTTCGCCCCGGCGCTGGGGAAGCGGCGCACCGATCGACGCGCGCTTGCCCTCCCAGCGCTCGAGGATGCGTTCCACCACGGCTTCGACGGTGCCGGGAGTCGCAGGTTCCTTGCAGGTCGGGCATACCGTGCGCCCTATCTTTGCGTAAAGCAGCCGCAAATGATCGAGGATCTCCGTCGCACTCCCCACGGTCGAGCGGGCGTTGGTGACGCGGTTACGCTGCTCGATCGAAATCGCGGGCGGAAGGTGCGAGATGAAGTCCACTTCGGGTCGCGGGAGTCGCTCGAGAAATTGGCGCGCGTAGGTGGAGAGGGAAGCGACGTAGCGCCGCTGCCCTTCGGCGTAGAGCGTGTCGAAGGCGAGCGTTGACTTGCCTGAGCCCGAGACACCCGTCACGACCGTGAGGGCTCGCAGCGGGATCCGGCAGTCGATGCCCTTCAGGTTGTGAGAGCGCGCTCCCTCGATGCGGATTTCGGATTCGAACATGGCTCGCCGCTCAGAGAGGCGCTGGCATCCTCCACTAGGTGCGGCGCCCGAAGAACGAGCGAAGCTTCGCAGCGAGACCGAGATCGCCGTCAATCTGGATGCGCCCGGCCATGTAGAGGAGCTCCGCGTTCTCGCGCCCGCCCAGCACCGCGGACCAAACCGCCGCCGGGGCGCGCAGGACCACCTGAGGCGCCTCGGCCCGACCCCGTGCGATCAAGAGCACGCCGTCGTCGATTTCGAGGCGAAGCAGGCCGCCCCCCGCACCTGCGAGATCCAACTGATAGGTCGCCCGGACACCGCGGGCGGCTTCGGGCGCGAAGTGCTTGCGCAACCACTCCGCGGCCGCGTCAATCGAGGCCGTCGGGACCGCGCTCATCTCTCACGCCCTCGCCGGCTGCAGCTCAGGGCAAGTGTAAAGGGGCGAGAACTCGATGGTCAACTCGACTTCGGCTAGGCCAGCGGCTCGGGCTCGTCGACGATCAGGGTGATGCTGATATGGTTTCCCGTCTCGCTCTGCGTCATGTGGAGTACTCGCACGGCGTGGGAGGAGAGGAACTTGTTGATCTCCTCCTCCACCTCTTTGACCAGACCACGAACGACGACGCAGCGCACAGCCATGGCTCAGCCCTCCCCTCTTCCGTGCTGGCGGTGTGCCTGCTCGGCGTAGCGGAGCTTCCCCGCGGTGCTGGCCGCTTCCGCGACGACCTGCCACTCGGTGCTCGTGGGGGAACGCCCGAGGGCACTGCAGGCTTCACGCACTAGAAAGGCGTCGCCGGCCGCAACGGCCTCAGCCAAGATGGCACCCAGCCGCTCACCCGCATCGGCGCGCCGAAGGAACGCCAGTGCTTCGACCGTGCGCTCTTCCGCCAGATAGGCTTCGGCAATCCGGAGGGCGTGCGCGGGATCCAGCTGCTTTTCGAGCAGGATCCTGCGCTCGAGCGGGCTCGGCACCACCGATTTCGCCATCGGACCTCCCCCTTCCCCTTTTCGGCAGCCTGCCGTGAAGCGTGAGGGTCGCGCGCCCCTAGTAGCGTGGGACTCCAGCGTCCACAGTCAGCGACCACTCGTCGATTCCCCCGCGCAGGTTCGAAACCTGGGCGAACCCCTTCTCTTGGAGGAGTGCGCAGGCACGCGCGCTCCGCCCCCCGTGGTGGCAGTGCACCACAATCAGACGCTCCTTCCAGGCTGTAAGTTCCCCAAAACGA
>DATFYN010000332.1:0-2224 GCA_035315025.1 Myxococcota bacterium | reverse complement strand
CAGGAACTGAAGAAAGAGCTCCTTGTTGAGGCGCTCCGCATAGATCTTGAACCAGAACTCGCCCCGGGCGTTGACGGCCGAGATGGCGTTGATGGCCTGGCGCTGGCCACTCGTCGCCACCTCGGGCGTCTGGCCCTTGGGGGCCCACGTGCGACCCAAGACGGAGTCCGATCGAACGCCCGCCTCGTCCAGGAAGAAGATCTTGGCTCCCCGTCGCTGGGCGCGTGCCCGCAGCCGGGGGTAGTCCTGCTCCATCCACTTCGCGATCGCCACCGGATCCCGCTCATGGGCTCGGCGCAGGGGCTTCTGCGGCGTGACCCCAAGCCCGGCGAGCATTCGCCCCACCGCGGTCACGCTGACGTCGATCCCGAACCGCTCTCGCACCAAGAGCTGCACGATCTTGCGCGTCCACAAGCCGAAATCGAAGCCGTACTGGCGCGGATCTCGGCCATTCATCCAGCGGAACACCTGCTGCTTCTGCCGCGCGTCTAGCTTCGGCGTCGGACCGGGCGCCTTGCGGGAGGCGAGGGCCTTCTCCCCCCGCGCGCGTGACACGCGCAACCACTTGTAGATGGTGGTTCGGCACAGGCCGTAGCTTCGGATCACCTCGCTGGGACGCTCGCCGTCTCGAACCCGGCGAACGGCCATCAAGCGGATGTGCTCCGACATCTCATGCGAAAGCGTGCGACCATCGAGCTGCTTCATGCTCGCCGGTGTACCACATTTTCGTGATGAGTGGTAGCCTAAGCTACGTATCTGTTAGTATACTGTAAGTAGAACTTCGCAGCCTGATTTACATCTGTCAGTCGCCATGAGTACGACGGCGCCAGGGAAATCTTGATTTCCTACGTGAGCCCTATAGTGGTTGATTCCTCATCGTTATCGAGAAGAGGCCGTACAAGGCGACCCCAGGCTGCACCTGTGACGGCTCCCGGCTCTATCCGGCTCCAACCCTCTCACCGGGTAGCTGTCGCAGGGCTCCGCGGGCGTGCCTCAGGGAGGCCCCAAGCAACCGGGCGCCCAGGCTCACCCTCCCCTGCCCATGGACCCAGTCGCCGACCCATCCCGGGAAACGGTAGGGGGTAGACCAGAAAGTTCCGCACCGTGAAATTCCAGAGACAGCCCTTCGTTGACCTCCCTGCGTCCTGGGAGGCGAGCACTGCTGGTTTCACCTCAGCGTAGGGAGCCTCCCCTGTACCCCCTGAAACACACGCAACACTGCAACGGTTGCGTAGAGCGATCACCTCGGGCGAGGCTGTTCGCGGCCGCGTGCGCGCGAAGTTCGTGGTGGTCTTGGGGCACGAGAGTGTGCGCACCTCGCCAGAGATATTCTCGTGGACCGTACACCGAGGCGGCAACCCAATGCTCTTCGCTAGTCGAACGCTATCGCTGATCCTCGCTGCGGTATACGGTTATTTCGTAGTGCGACACAGGGGAGGGCGGTACTTCGGCTCCTCGCTTTCCTCCTCGTTCGAATGGCCGTGGTTTGCTTCCCGGAGCAGATGGGCGCAGCAACCGGGATGGTCCCTCTCTTCATGGAAGTGACGCGCCCTTCGCCGCCGATCCTGATCCTGGGGTGGCTACTCCTCTTGGCATCCTTCTGGGTTTGCCCCGGGCGCGATTCGAACGCGCGACCCCCAGCTTCGGAGATCTGAGGCAATCCTTGGGAATTCGCCAACTTACAGCGGCGAAGTCACGCGAGGACGACGAGGAGTGGCGGAGTTGTGCCCGAGCGGGCGCGCTGGACGCCCAGCCCGACGACCTGAGGGAGGCGCAGCCGGCAGGGGTGCTGCGCTGGGATACGCTGCACTTTGAGGCGCTTTGATCCTGCTTGGCCTGCTCACCAAGATGTCACTGACACACTCCCCGATATGCCGACCACCTCCGTCTTATGGGATTCTGTCGCCTCGCTTGCCTCACTGCTGGGTACGCACCATCGGCCTCCTGCTCGGCTGCGTCGTCGGCGCGGGTGCCGAGCCCCGGGCGTCCCTCGGCGCCACAATAACCGATACGGAGTTTCGTGACTCAGACTGGACCTTTACTCCAGGCTCGCATTCCCGCTGGGATATCGACGCTCTCGCGTCCCCCAGATGACCGCCCTGGGGCAGAATCTGCGCGCGATGACCGGCACCGCGGAGCTCGAGAATGGACACTAAAACGTGTAGCGCAGCGTCAGGGAGAGCTCGTTGCGCTCCGCAATCGAGGTGAGGCCGTCGTACTTGAC
>DATFYN010000331.1:0-12929 GCA_035315025.1 Myxococcota bacterium | reverse complement strand
TCCGGAATGGTTCCGGCGCCCGCGCCATCCTTCGCCGTCCACTGATAGGCGCCGCCCGGGCTCTTGGTCAGCTCCCATTCGTAGCCAAACAGGTTGGCGAAGAAATTGTTGCTCCACTTCGTCGGCGTCGGGCTCCAGATGACCTCCAGGTTGCTGGTGATCGCGTCATCGCCCTTGCCCGTGCGGAGCTTGTTCTTCCACCCGAGGCCCTGTTCCTCGATCGGGGCGCCTTCGGGTTCGGGGCCGAGATAGTCCTTGTCCTTGCCGGCGCCGTGGGTCTTCCCGAAGGTGTGGCCGCCGGCAATCAGCGCAACGGTCTCCTCGTCATTCATCGCCATGCGCTTGAACGTCTCGCGGATATCGATGGCCGCTGCGACCGGGTCCGGTTTGCCGTTCGGCCCTTCCGGATTGACGTAGATCAGGCCCATCTGAACGGCGGCGAGAGGATTCTCGAGGTCACGGTCGCCGCTGTAGCGCTCGTCTGCCAGCCACTTGCCCTCAGGCCCCCAGTAAATATCTTCTTCCGGCTCCCAGACGTCCGCGCGCCCGCCGCCGAACCCGAAGGTCTTGAACCCCATCGACTCCAGGGCGACGTTGCCGGCGAGAATCATAAGGTCGGCCCACGAGATTTTCCGGCCGTACTTCTGCTTGATCGGCCAGAGTAATCGGCGCGCCTTGTCGAGGTTCACGTTGTCCGGCCAGCTATTGAGCGGCGCAAAGCGTTGCATGCCGGAGCCGGCGCCGCCGCGACCGTCGCCGACGCGGTACGTGCCTGCGCTGTGCCACGCCATCCGGATGAACAACGGCCCATAGTGGCCATAGTCCGCCGGCCACCAATCCTGCGAGTCCGTCATCAAGGCATGGAGGTCCTTAATCACGGCATCCAGGTCGAGGCTCTTGAACTCCTCGGCGTAGCTGAACGCCTCGCCCATGGGATCGGACATTGGGGAGTGCTGGTGCAAGATCTTCAGGTTCAGTTGATTGGGCCACCAGTCTGAATTCGTGTGTCTGCGAGCGCCGCCCGACACTGGGCGCTTGGTTTCGGTTGACACGTTTCCTCCGTTCGCAGTCTGCGATTTACCACTGCAACTGACGATAGCGCTTTGAGGTGCCCTGACTTCCGTGGACGGTTATGCGCTATCGGGAGTTTCCCGTAGGCGGCTCGACTCTTGTACTGCCTCACTCTCCTTCCATCGTCCCGGGGGTGCGGGGGGAGAGCCTGTGGCTTCCGAATACTCAGTTCACCAGGAAACCGCTGAGGTTTTCGGCAACTGCACATCGCGCGGTTGGCCGACGCCGCAAGCGCGACACCCTACCAGGGGCTTCTTTTTCCTGGGTCTCCACTACTCCCGCAGCGACGGCGATTCCCATCGCCAGCGGAAGCATCGTCTCATACGGCTCAGGGATCGAATTCGCTCGCCAACGGATAGCCGCTGAGCTCCGGCGCCGGCAGCGCCGCCAGCTGGATGGGCTTTAGTTAGCCAGCTCCGGCAACGCTGGGACCACCACCGCGATTGGCGTGCCACAACGCGAGCACTTCCACTTGGTGGCTTTCTTCGTCGACGGGGTAGTAGAGGTGATATCGGATTCGCGACAATAGGAGCCGGCGGACGCCAGCGATGCGTTCACTTCGAGCTCGCGCACCGATGTTTGGCTGTAGCGCGAGCAATGAGAACGCCCGCTCGATCTCTTCGTAGACTGCATCTGGAGCCTTCGGGCGATTCTGACGCCACCAAGACACCACATCGCCGATCTCGCCCGCAGCGCGCCTAGTGACGACGACCCGAAAGCGAATGAAACTAGCGGGAGCCAAGATCGCGGAGCAGCGTTGCTCCTTCGACGACATGGCCGCGTTGTGCTTCGCGAATAGACTCGAGCAAGAGCGATTCGTCTTCGGGCGACAAGTCGAATGACTCGTCTCTGTCGGGGGGCGAGCACGGTCACGGTCGCGCCCTCGGCGAGGGGTTCGCCCTCGACGACAACCTTACCGGCCACCACCTTGCCTGACGTGATGCGCATGGCAGGATTTTATCGCCGCCCGGTCGTTCGGGCGACTCCTGTCCTTCCTGAAAACTCGACCGACCGCGTAAACATTGACGATTTCGGTGCGCCAAATCAGGCAGGGTCGACGTCCGCGCCCATCAAAAATCACAATAAAAATTAGCTGTTTACAGAACGCGCGCCTCGCGCGATGCTTCGTCTGGAGTCCACTGTGGGGGTCGTCTCAGCCTCATTGCGCCCTCCTTGTAGTAGGGAGACGCAGCGCACTTCTGCTCATCCACTTTACTCAAGACTCACGACACGAGTTGTCGAGGACGGGTCAGGCCGCCCCGGCCTAGCCCTCAGACGACGCTTGTGGGAGCAGGATGCGCGGGATGGCTTGCGTGCGGTAGCGGAAGATGCGCTCGAGCTCGGCGCGGACCATGGGCAGCGCGAGCTCTCCGAGCGGCGGAAGCGGTAACGCGTAACGCACCTCGTCGCTAATCGCGGTGCCGCCGGACACGTCGCTGAAACGGTGGGTATGGACCCACCGTCGGTACGGTCCGCGGAGCTGCTCGTCCACGAAGAGGTCGTCGGGCCGCCAGCACGCAATGCGCGTTCGCCAAGAGAACAGGATTCCGGCCAGGCGCAGCCGGTAGTCGATGAGGGCGCCCTCCTGCATTGCGATTGGAAGCGGCGTTAGGACCCGAAAGCGCAGCTCAGGGGGCGTAATGCGCTCAAGGTTCCCGGCATCCGAGAAGAAGGCGAAGACCTTCTTTCGCGGCAGCGGGAGCACAAGCTCGCTGCGCAGGACGTGTTCCCTCATGCCTTGCGTCCCTTTGCACCGTCTTTGGCCAGGCGCGCCCGTACCGCTTCGAAGCGACGCAGCGCCGTCATGCGCCGCTCGGCGTGGCTCACGATGGGCGGGGGATAACTCTTGGGCGGGTGCGGCATCTCCCACGGTGTGTGGACAAAGCGGTCGTCTACGCCCTCGAGCTCAGGCACATAGCGCCGCACGAAGCCGCCCTGCGGGTCGAACTTCACGCCTTGCGACACGGGATTGAAGATCCGGAAGTAGGGCTGTGCGTCGCTGCCAGTGGACGCCGACCATTGCCAGCCCCCGTTGTTGCTCGCGGGGTCGCCATCCACGAGCCGGCGAAAGAAGAACTCCTCACCGAGACGCCAGTCGAGGAGCAGGTCCTTGGTCAGAAAGCTCGCGACGACCATACGCAGACGATTGTGCATCCAGCCCGTGGCGGCGAGCTGTCGCATGCCGGCGTCGACGAGGGGATAGCCCGTGCGGCCCTCGCACCAGGCTCGAAGGGCCTCCGGATCCTCATTCCAGGCCAGGGCATCGTATTCCCGGCGATAGCACCCCCGCTGCACGTGGGGGTGCTCGGCCAGGACGGCGCGATAGAACTCGCGCCAGACCAGCTCATTCACCCATTTGCTTGCAGCCTCGGCTGCGCTTTTGTCGTCGTCGGCGCATGCCCGTGCAGCGTCGACGCAGGTGCGTGCGGAGATCACTCCGAATCGAAGATAGGGGGAAAGGCGCGAGGTGCAGTCCTTCGCTGGAAAGTCGCGGTCCGCGGCGTAGCTTCGCAGGGGTCCGGAGAGGAAGCGCTCCAGGCGGCGCTGCGCCGCCGCTTCACCCGCCGGCGGAAGCAGAGCTTCGGCGTCGCCAAACCCGAGCTCCTCGGGGCTTGGCAACGCAATCCCGAGCGCCTCTGCAGCTTTCGGAATGGGGGGCGGCAGGCGCGGCGCGCGGCGAGGCGACTGCGGCTCGGCGAGCAGGCGCGCCCCCCACGCGTTCCGGTAGGGGGTATAGACCGCATAGGGGCGTCCCGTCGTCGTCCGGACCTCTTCGCTTGTGAAGACGACGTCGTCTTTGGTCTCGAAGCTCCGCGCCCCGGCGCGCCCCAGGACCGCACGCACGCGCGCATCGCGGCGCCGCGCGAAGGGAGTTTCGCAGCGCCCCCACGTCACGAGCTCTGCGCGCGTCGCGTCCAAGAGCTGCGCAATTTTTGCTGCGGGGTCCCCTCGCAGCACGAGAAGCGTAGAGCCGCGGGTGCTGAGCTCGTGGCGTAGCGCCTTCAGGGAATCGAGCAGGAAGCGTACCCGCGGCGCGCCTGTACGCGAGCTCCGCAGGATCGCGTCGTCGAGCACGAAAAAGGGCAGACACTCGTCGGCGCGCGCCGCCTCTTCGAGGGCCAGATTGTCGCGCAGCCGGAGGTCGGAGCGGAACCAATGAAGGCTGCGCATCAGGCGGCCGGCGATTTTCCCTGTGTCGGGACGCCGCAGCGCTCGGGTGTGCAGGCGGCCTGCTCCCGTCCGGTGAGCCAGAGGCGGTTGCGGGCAAAGGTTCGGTACGCCGCCTCGCAGAGCCCGCGCAGGAAAGGCCAGCGCGTGGGGGCGACGAGCCAGCCAAGACCGACCGCGCAGTAGAGCCGGCGGAAAACCTCGACGCCCTCGATCAGAGTTCCATCCGGCAGGACACCATGGATCCGGCTCATGAGGGTTTCGTAGCGAAGACCATAGGAGGCGGGATCGAAGCCAGGGGCGGCGATGTCTTCGAACGAGATCCGGCCGCGACGCCGATCGAGGCGGCGCAAGGCGCGGATCTCCCGCATGCAAAGCGGACACCCGCCGTCATAGAGAACACGGATCTCCCAAGCCGGCATTCTGACGAGGGGACTCTGCCCCGCGGTTTCTGACGTGCTCATGCTCTCTCTCTCTCCTTCGGCGCAAGGCGTCCTTCAATCTCCCGCTCGACGCCGCGCAACTGTGAGACCTGTTGACGGCAGAAGATTCAGCCAAAGTGCCGCATGAAGACCAGGACGACGGGCGGCTCTTGCCAAAGGGAAGCGAGCCGCAGGGGCGCACTGTCGCCGTCTGGGAGACCCCCCGAGCTCCTTCAACACTTCCCTCCGCGTCCTCACGATTCCGCCACGGCGAGGCTTCGTCCCGCGCCGCGCAGGTGCTCGGCCAGACGCTGGAGCTCGCGCATCGAGCGACACCAGGCGATGGCGCCCAGATCGTTCACCAGCGCCGCATCCGTGCCACGCCCGCCGACGACCAAGGCTGCGCCCACGGCGCGCACGGCCTCGGCCAGACCTGCACGCAGCCGCGGCTCGTGGGGCGGCGCAGGAGAGATGGAGATGGACAACGCGACCAGCATCGGCGACCGCTCGGCGACCGCATCCGCGAGCGCGTCGAGTGGCGTATCCACCCCGAAGTTCACGACGCGGTAGCCCACCTCCGACAACACGAGCTCGGCGCACAGGCCCGCCAGCACGTAGGGGTCGCCCGAGAGCGCGGCGACCAAAGCGAGTGGCCCACCGGTGGGATGGGCGCGGGTCCGCAGCAGCGCGTGCAAGGCGCGCATGAAAATCGAGGTTGAGGAGTGCTCCGTCGTGACTGCGAGCTCGCCGTTCTGCCAGTTGTGCCCGATGGATGCCATGGCGGGCGCGATCCAGTCATCCGCGAGCTCGGCAGCCGTCAGGCCGGAAGCGTAGACGCGTTCGAGCAACGAGATGAGCGGCTCGGGCAGGTTGGCAGCGAGCACTTTCCGCAGCCCCTGCGGCGTCGCATCGCCCCCGACCAAGAGGCCGAGCGCGCCCGGGTCAAGAAGGGAGAGCCCCGCGCTGCGGACGAAACCGAGGGCGGCGGCGATCGGAATTCGCCGGTGCCCCCCCGGGGTCTTGACTACGGGCACCCGGCCCTGATCGATCCAGCGCTTGACCGTCGATTCCCCAAGCCCGACCGCGCGGGCGAGCTCGATCGGGGAAACGTATCCCTGTGAGTCGGTCAAAAACTCCATTCCTCCTCGGTTGCGACTGGCCGAGACTAGGACCGGTTTAGAAGAAGTCAATAAATCCAGAGATGTTAGAGCGAAAGCCATCCATGGGTTTCTGGGCGGGGAGGTTGTTGACATTTCTGAGATAGTAGGCAGAATATGAATGTTTCGAATGTTTTTAACCCCCAAAGGGATAAGGTATGGATGACGATCTCCAGATCAGGCAAGTCGACCTCACGCTTGGATCGCTCGCGACTCCGCTTGAAGCGATCGCACGCGCTCATGCGACGGACGCTGGGCCCGACGAGGCCGCGCGCGGAGGGCCCGGGGCAGAGAAGGCTGCCGGTCAGGACGAGGCCGCGATCCTGCGCCGCTATCTGCGGGAGATCGCCCCGGTCGCGACGCTCACGCGGGCGCAAGAAGTTGAGCACGCGACAAACCTCGAGCGCCGGACGGCGGCCTGGGCGGAGGCCGTGGGGCAGATCCCGTTTACTGCACGATTCGTCGTCGAGCGCTGGAGAACCATCCGCGCCGAGGGTCGAGTCACCGCAACGCTCAGCGCGTTGCACCGGGACGGTAGTGGTCGCGACTACAGCGCCCCAATCGACACCGCGATCAACCGGGTCAAGCGAATCCTTGACCGATTCGACGGCGCGCAAAGCTTGCGCGATCCGCAAGTGCAGAAGAAGGCGGTGGCGGTACGGATCGTGCTCGCGCGCGCCGTTGCTGCAGCCGAACTGTCCATGGAGGTGATGCGCGCCGCGCAGCTCGCGCTCGCAGCACGGCTCGAAGAGTTCGAGCGAGTGCCTTCCGCAAGCCTGCGCGTGTCACTCGAGCGCGAGGTTGGAATGGGCGTGCGCGCGCTGCGTCTAGAAGTGCAGGAGATCGAGAGACTCTACTTGGAGCTCTCCCACGCCAAGAATCGCTTCGTGCGCCATAACCTCAAGCTCGTTGTCGCCGTGGCAAAGGACTTTCGCGGCATGGGCATTCCGTTCTTGGACTTAATCCAGGAAGGCAACCTGGGCCTTATTCGGGCAGTCGAAAAGTTCGACCATAGCCGTGGATTCAAGTTCTCGACCTACGCAGTCTGGTGGATCCGTCAGTCGTTCATCCGCGTGATACAGAATCACTCGCGCACGGTCCGGCTCCCGTCTCACATTTACGATCTAATGCTCCGCTACGAGCGTGCCAATCGAAAGCTCTCGGGCGTGCTCGGCCGGCAGCCCTCCGTCAGCGAAATGCGCGAGACGCTGCAGATCGGCGCCGACGAGATGAATAAGCTGCAGGAAGCGCGGCTCAAGCCCCTCTCCCTCGAGACGCTGGTTCCGGGTACGGAATCGAAGCGCGTGAAGGACGTACTGCCCGACACGAGAAACGCGGGGACGAGTCCGTCGACAGACACGGGAAAGCTGCAGCGCGATCTCGAGCGGCTGCTGGGAGGGCTCACTGCCCGGGAGGCAGAGGTGCTGGTCTGGCGCTTCGGCCTGCGGGGTGAGAACGACCACACTCTTCAGGAGATCGGCGAGAAGCTCGGCCTTTCCCGCGAGCGAGTACGCCAGATCGAAGCAGAAGCCCTATCCAAGCTGCGGCCTCGAGTCTCTTCCCTCGGGCTTCACGCGCTGATCGAGGGCTCCGACCGCGAGCCAGGCACGGCGAGCGCGCGCTACAAGCCCGCAGAGAGGCAGCGCACTTGAGCCGCGAAACCGCACGCGGCGGGTTCCCTGACCCGATGGGCGAATCAGGGCAGCGAGTATGTGCCTTAGCCCTGGCGGCCGTTGTGGCAATGGCCGCGCTTTGTGCTGCGGCAGCTACCCAAGAGGAAGTGTCATTCGTGCCGGCGATGCGCGCAGGGGACACCGAACTCTCGCTCTACGGCGTCGGACTGCAGCGCTGGCGCCATATCTTCAAGGTATATGTGGCCGGCCTCTACCTCGGTCCGGGCGTCCAGGCGAGTGCGGCGCTCACCGATGTTCCCAAGCGGCTCGAGATCGAGTACCTCCACGGGATCCGCGCGCGAGATTTTGTCCTCGCCATCAAGCAGGCCATCGCGAGGAACGTTGAGCCCGGGGCCCTCGCGAAACTTCAGCCCGCGATCGCACACCTTTGCGCGCTTTACGAAGATATCGGGCCCGGCGATCGTTATGCTCTGACCTACTGGCCGGGTGCGGGCACAGAGCTTACCAAGAACGGCCGCTCGCTCGGTGTCGTCGGCGACGCGGAATTCGCGCGCGCCCTGTTTGCCATCTGGCTCGGGCCAAAGCCACTCGACGAGGAACTCAAGGCCGACCTCCTTGGTTTGCGATGACAGGGCGGGGCGGCGAGGCGGGCATCGCGCCCGCGATAACGACGTCTGTTCCGTATCGCGGATGCGACCCGAGTGCGCAAAGCACCCCATCGCCGTGCTGCCCGCCCTCTGCTCGGGAGCAACCTGCCGGCGCCGCGCGGCCTCACCATCGCTGTGGCATCTTGCGCAGCAACCTCACGTCATACCCCCAACGGTCTGCGCGATCAAATACTCAGCTTCGAAGGGCCACACGAACTGCATGCACCAAGTCGAGCAGCGAACCGCGTCGCGCACGAAGCCCGTCGGCGGATACGTCTTCGTCTCGCCATGAAGCCATCATTGCGGACTGTGTGGTCGTCGCAATCGAACCGTCGGCCTCGAGGCGGTACGACTCGACCGCCTTGTGGGCGTCCTTCTCGAGCCAAGCCGGGATATGCGCAATCACGTACCAGTCGCCAATGAAGCTGCGGAGATCCACTTCCTGCAGCGGCGGAATCCCGCTATGCGAAGGTGTGGCGCAGCCCGTGAGCAAGGCAAGTGCACAAAGCGCGGCGCCAGCACGGACCGCAGCTCGAGCGTATCTCGCGGCATGCAACCGTCCACGCCGCCTCGCGCGCAGGGAGGTTTTGACACTCTTCGATCGGCAGCTAGGGTCGCCTTCCCTTGGATTTGGAGTCTAATTCCCATGGCACGTTTTCTCGATGTCATCGACGTCTCCATGCCCCTCACCGGTGCCTTCGAGTACCTGGTGGACTTTTGCCACTGCGCCGACTGGGATCCGGGCGTTGTCGAAGCACGCCGCGTGGACAGCGGCCCGCTCGGAGTCGGCAGCCGTTTCGCGCTCGTCGTGGCCTTCCTCGGGCGTCGGGTGCCGATGCACTACACGCTCGAGGCACATGAGCCGCCCCATCGCATCCTGCTGCGCGGGACGGCAAGCGGGGTGGAGTCGATCGATGAGATCACCCTCGTACCGCGTTCGGATGGAACGCGGATCACGTACGACGCGCGGGTCGAACTGGCCGGTGTCGCGCGCCTCGCGGATCCGCTCCTGGGTCTCGTCTTCCAACGCACCGGCGCCGCCGCTGCGCGCGGGTTGCGGGAGCGCATGGAGGCCCTCGCCACGGGGTCCAGATCTGCGCCGCGCTCGCTTGGTCGCGACAAGAGGGCGGGGGCGGGATCGTGAGAGTCAACCGCCTTGCCGGACCGAGTGCGATGTTCGCGGGATCGCTCACCGAGTCCATCGTCGAGTCAGGCCTCGTGCCCGATCGCCTCGTCCGTTTCGCGATCCGCCGCATGCTGGCCGAGCGGCTGCGCGAACTCGACGCAGAAGGCGGCCAGGCCGCGAAGCTCTCCTTCGTTGAGGCGTGCCGCAAGAGCCCGATCGCGATCGATCCCGAGCGCGCCAACGAGCAACACTACGAGGTGCCGCCCGCCTTCTTCGAGAGCGTGCTCGGTCCGCGCCTCAAATACTCTTGCGCGCTCTGGGAGGGCCTCCCGGAAGGCGGGGAGACGCTCGCGGCGGCCGAGGAGCGCATGTTGGCGCGGACCACCGATCGCGCGGGCCTCCGGGACGGCATGGACGTGTTGGACCTCGGCTGCGGCTGGGGCTCGCTTTCGCTCTGGGCCGCGGAGCGGTTCCCAAACGCCCGCATCCTCGCGGTCTCCAACTCGGCGCTGCAGGCGGAGTTCATCCGGAGTCGCGCACGCTACCACGGCCTCGGAAGCCTCCGCGTCACCACCGCAGACGTCAACGCCTTCGAACCGGGGGAACGGTTCGACCGCGTCGTTTCCGTCGAAATGTTCGAGCACGTGCGCAACCACGAGCGCCTGCTGGCGCGGATCGCCGACTGGCTCGCACCTGGCGGCCGCCTGTTCGTCCATCACTTCGCGCACCGTGAGCACGCCTATGCCTATGAGGATCGAGGCGCGAGCGACTGGATGGCGCGCCACTTCTTCAGCGGAGGCATGATGCCGAGCGAGGACTGGCTATCGCAGTTCGACCATGACCTCGTCGTCGAAGAGCGGTGGCGGGTGCCGGGCGCACACTACGCGCGCACCTGCGAAGCCTGGCTCGGGCAGCTCGATGCCTGCCGCGACGCGGTCCTCGCGATCTTCGAGGAGTCCTACGGGCGCCACGCCGCGAAACGCTGGCTCCAGCGCTGGCGAATCTTCTTCCTCGCGTGCGCCGAGCTCTTCGCGTACCGCGGCGGAGAGGAGTGGGTGGCGGCACATCGTCTCCTCGCGCCGCGCCGGGAGCGGCGCAGGTGAAGATCGCGATTGTCGGGACGGGCGTTTCGGGTCTGGTCGTCGCGCACCTCGTCCATCGCGCACACGACGTCACGCTCTTCGAGGTAGAGGGGCGGATCGGCGGGCATGTCAGCACCGTTGATGCCGAGCTCGGCGGTGTGCGCTGGGCGGTGGACACTGGTTTCATCGTCTACAACGAGCGGACTTATCCCGGCCTCACGCGGCTCTTCCGCTCCCTCGGCGTCGAGACACAGGCAAGCGACATGAGCTTCGGCGTGGCTTGCGAGCGCACCGGCATTGAGTGGGGCAGCCGCAGCATCGACGCCCTCCTCGCCGATCCCCGCAACGTTCTCCGCGCCGACTTTCGCCGCATGCTCCTCGACGCGCGTCGCTTCTTCCGCGAGGCGCAGCACCTGCTGGAACACGACGATCCGAAGCTCGCTCTAGGTGACTGGCTCTGCGGCGCAGGGTACTCGCACGCCTTCCTCGAGCTGTTCCTCCTACCCATGGGCGCCGCGATTTGGTCGGCCGCGCCCAGCGATCTCCTGCACTTCCCCGCACAAACCTTCGTGCGCTTCTTTTCGAACCACGGTCTGCTCTCGGCGCGCGGCGGCGTGCAGTGGCGCGTCGTGCGAGGTGGGTCGCGGCGCTACGTGGAGGCGCTGATAGTGCCCTTCCGGGACCGCATCCGGACACACTGCGCGGTGCGCACCGTGCGGCG
This sequence comes from Myxococcota bacterium, assembly GCA_035315025.1. Classification (GTDB taxonomy): domain Bacteria; phylum Myxococcota_A; class UBA9160; order UBA9160; family UBA9160; genus UBA9160. Next base: position 1,901 of record DATFYN010000331.1, on the reverse strand, counting down.
CCTCGCGGGGGGCGGCGTCGAGCTTGCGCTGCAGGGCGAGGCACGGGGCCGGGTGCACCGCTTCGACCGCGCCGTGCTGGCGTGTCACAGTGACCAAGCCCTTGCGCTCTTGGCCGATGCGAACGAGCTCGAGCGGCGCGTCCTCGGTGCGATCCGATACCAAGAGAACGAGACGGTGCTGCACACGGACGCCAGCGTGATGCCGCGCCGGCGTCGCGCCTGGGCGAGCTGGAACTACCGCGTTCCCTCCGATGCGCGCGAGCGGGTTTTCGTCACGTATCACATGAACCGGCTGCAGGGCCTAAGCTCTGCGCCCGACTTCTTCGTGACCTTGAACGCGCCGGACCGCATCGATCCGGCACGCGTGCTGGCGCGCTTCACATACCACCACCCGGTCTTGGACGCGGAGGCGATCGCTGCCCAGAAACTGCACGCGGCGATCGATGGACGCGGCGGCGTGCACTTCGCAGGCGCTTACTGGGGATACGGCTTCCACGAAGACGGCCTGCGCAGCGCCGAGGTCGTGGCGGCGCGCATCGGAGGGTGGGCGTAGCCGTGGAGAGCTGTCTCTACGAAGGCCGCATCTTCCACCGGCGATTCCGCCCGGTCGTGCACGCGTTCGCGATGCCGCTCTACCTGCTTTATCTCGACCTCGCGGAGCTGGATAATGTGTTTCGTGGCCGGTGGCTTTGGTCGGCGTCGCGTCCGGCGCTCGCGCGCTTCCGGCGCGAGGACCATCTCGGCGATCCGCGGGTTCCGCTGGACCGTGCGGTGCGCGACGTCGTGGAGGGGCATACCGGCCGGAGGCCTTGCGGGCCGATCCGTCTGCTCACACACCTGCGCTACGCGGGCTACGTCTTCAACCCCGTGAGCTTCCACTACTGCTTCATGCCAGACGGCGTCGCGCTTGAGGCGATCGTCGCGGACGTCACGAATACTCCGTGGGGAGAGCGGCACGTCTACGTGCTGCCGGTCGAGGAGCCCGGCCGGCGCCAGCGCTTCCGCTCGCGCAAGGCGCTGCACGTCTCACCGTTCCACGCGATGGAGCTCGACTACCGCTGGAGCTTCCTCGCGCCCGGCCGGACGCTCACGGTCCGCATCGAGACGCAAGATAGCGACACCGCGCCGCTCTTCGACGCCGTGCTCGCCCTCGAGCGCCGGGAGATCACCGGCGCCGCGCTCGCGCGCGTCCTCGTCCGCTATCCGCTCGTGACTGCTCAGGTGGCCGCCAACATCTACTGGCAGGCGCTGCGGCTCCACCGCAAGGGTGCGCCGTTCCGTCCGCATCCGCGGGAGCGCGCGGCGGGGCTCGGGGTCGCCGCGTGAGCGAGGGCGTCGCCGCATTCGGCGTAGCGTGGCCCGGCTTCGCGAGTGTGCTCACGCGCGCCGCGCGCAGGGCGGTGCACGCGCGGCTCGACGGGTTGGAGCGGGGCCGCCTCGTCCTGCGCGAGGGGACACAGCGCTGGACCTTCGGCGATCCGAGGGCAGACCTGATCGCCCGCGTCGATGTACGAAGTCCCGCCTTCTACGCAGCGATCGCGCGGCGCGGTGCATTGGGCGGAGCCGAGGCCTATCTCGACGGGCACTGGAGCAGCGACGACCTCGTCGCGGTGGTCCGAGTACTTGCGCGCAACGCCGGTGCCCTTGCCGGGCTTGAACGCGGCACCGCGCGTCTCGCCCGTCCTGGCCTGCGCCTCCTGCACTGGCTGCGACGCAACACCCGGAGCGGGAGCCGTCGCAACATCGCCGCGCACTACGATCTCGGCAACGACTTCTTCGCGCTCTTCCTCGACGAGACGATGGCCTACTCCTGCGGCGTCTTCGAAGGCGAGGGCGCGACGCTCGAGGAGGCGCAGCGCGCGAAGTACGACCGCGCCGTACGCGCCCTCGCGCTCGGTCCG
>DATFYN010000330.1:0-3260 GCA_035315025.1 Myxococcota bacterium | reverse complement strand
CCGCTTCATCTGCCAATACTCGTGGGCGCGAAGGAGCTGGCGAACGATCTCGAGATCCTCCAGCTCGTCGATCCGAACCAACACGATGGGGACTTCGCCCGAGATCCCGTGCGCCCAGAGTGCGGGCGGTCCCCCTCGATTCCGGCCCAGGACTTCGGACGCGGGGCGCAGCGTCGGGTCGGAATAGAGCACGTGGTTCGCGAGACGCTGGAAAAGGTGCGCTTCCTCGGGGCCGACGCCAAGGTGATGCAGCTGGACTTGCGCCTGGGTCCACGCAAGCGTCACGGCGCGTTCGAAGGCCGCGGGATCGTGGTGCTTGTCGGCCAGGTCGAGCGCCTCACCGCGAGAGGGCGCGACCAGCGTCCAGAACGCTACACGGGCGGTGGTCCCCGGCGGAATCCGTACGCGACGGCGGAGGCTGAAGATCGGATCGAGCACCGTCCCGACCGACCCCGAGAGTGGCCGCCCATCGGTCACGGAGAGCGGTGCCCGGATCCGGTGCCCCCGTCCGCGGAAACGCGCGCGGTCGGTCTCGAACCCCCCCGGACCCACGGTCTCGCCTTCTACGACCGCGAGGTGCGCTGCCCAGACCGGAGACTCGCTGGGCGACCGAGGCCGCCGCGTGGCGAGGAGCGTTCGCACGTCGGCGACGAACTCCGTCTGCACGAAGAGCTTGGAGAATGCTGGATGCGCTGCGTCTGTCGCGGCGGGTGCAAGCGCGAGCTCGGCGTACGAGGTCACCTCAAGCTCCCGGACTCGGTTTCCGACGTTCGAGAGCGATACGCGACGGACCTCGCCGTCGTCCTCGGGCGAGACGGCCACCTCGAGCGTCGTCACGAGCGTCCCGTCGCGCCGGATGATCTCAGCCCGATCCTCGGAGAATTCCACCTCGTAGCGGTCCGGCTCGACTCCGCGAGGCTGGTATGCCGCCGACCACACCTCGCCACTGCGCACGTCGCGGACGAAGACATAGGAGCCGAAGGAGTCGCAGGTGACGTCTTCACGCCAACGGGTGACGGCGAGGTCGCCGAAGCGGCTGTAGCCCGAGCCGGCGGTGGTGACCATCACCGCGTAGCGGCCGTTGGAGAGCAGGTGTGAGCAGGGAATCGGATCGTGCGGGGAGCGGAACCGGCGCAGCATGGGCAGCGCCGAATCGCGCACTTGGGGGGCGGCCTTTACCTCCTCAGCCCGAGGTCGGTCGACTTGGACGTCGCGCGGGGTCCGCTCCTGGAGCAGGAGCTCTGTCGCGCGGACGATTGGCTCGGCGTGGAAGCGAGCGCGCATCGCACCATCGTTCAGCGCGTTCGCGATCGCAACAAGGGTCATGCCCTGGTGGTGCGCCATGTACGCACGAACGATCGCGACCGAGTCGCCTTCGGGGAGACGCGTCCTCGTGTAATCGAGGGCCTCGTACCAGCCGTACCTCCCTCGGCCGCCGGCCGCGGCGAGCCGCTCGAAGTTCCGCGTCGCCGCATGCGGCTCCACCATCGCCGCGAGCGCGGTGGCGTAGGGAGCGACGACCGCGTCCTCGCTGAGGCCACGTCTCAACCCGAGCCCGGGGACGCCGAAATTAGAGTACTGGTAGGTGAGCTCAATATCCCGCGCGTTGTACGCGGATTCCGAGACACCCCAGGGCACGCCGAGCTCGGCGCCGTAATTTATCTGCCGCCGAACGATGAGACGGTTCGTCTGATCGAGCAGGCTTCCCGTCGGCGCACGCATCACGAGCGATGGCATCAGGTACTCGAACATCGAACCCGACCACGAGATCAGCGCCGAGCCGCGATCGACCGGGGTAAGAGCGCGCCCGAGCCGGAACCAGTGCCTCGCTGGGACGTCGCCCTTCGCGACTGCCACGAAGCTCGCGAGACGCGCTTCGGAGGCCAGCAAGTCGTAGCAGTTGGGGTCGAGACTACCGTCCGACAGCCGATACCCGATCGACAGCAGCTGGCGGCTGGGATCGAACAGGAACCCGAAGTCCATCGCGGTGAACATGTGTACCGCCCGTTGCGCCAACCGCGAAACGCGACGCTCGAGCGATCGCGCGGCGTCGGCCGAGCGCCGGAGCGCGTCGATCAGGGCGTCGGCCCGCGCGAGCGCTTCGCCATTCGCATCGGTCTGCGCAGAGAGTTCGGCTTTCCGCCGCACCAACACCGCGATCGCCGCGTTGCAGTGGTCGGGCAGATCTGCCAGATTCGGGATCGAGCCGAGAAGCGGGCCAAGCTCCCGATCGTCCACGACGAGGCGTGCCCAGGGCATGAGCCACCCGAGATCACGCTCGTGGCTCCGGATGGACGAACGCACCGCCTCCACCCACATCAGCAACTCGGCGCCCTCGCCGTCGCCCCGTTCGTCCGTCAGGGTCCGCGCCATGTCGGTAACCGTATCCGCGAGGAGCGCGAGTTCTTCAAGCCGCCTTGCAACACCATTTGGCGTAGGAGGAAGCGACGCGAGCGAGGCCGCGAGGCCGGTGAGCGCTTCGTCGAGCTGCTTCCAGGTTACCGTCTGCGTGCGCCGGTCGTCGGCGAGCGTGCGCAGGGACTCCCGGGCGAGCTCGCGCGCGTCCTCGACGCCGGTGTTCCATTTTGGACTCAGCGCAGGAGCGCCAATCCGCTCCCGACAGGCGTTCGCGAGCGCGATCAGGTGCCCGGCGAGGTTCCCGCTGTCCACCGACGACACGTACTTCGGATCGAGCGGTCGCAGGTTGCGCGTGTCGTACCAGTTGTAGAAGTGCCCGCGGAAGCGCTCGAGGCCGTCCATCGTGTCGAGCGTCGCCTCGAGCCGCTCCACAGCGTCGACCGCCCCGACCCATCCGAAGTCGCGAGCGCAGACCACGGAGAGGAGATAGAGACCGAGGTTCGTGGGAGACGTCCGGTGAGCGACGACCGGCTTCGGGTCTTCCTGGAAGTTATCCGGCGGAAGCCGGTGATCCTCCGCGGTGACGAAGGTCTCAAAGAACCGCCACGTGCGGCGGGCGATCGAGCGCAGCGCTCGATCTTCCGCGGCGGAGATGGGGTGGGGACCTGCCACGGGCGGCGGAAGACTGGCCCATCGAGCGAGTGCGGGAGACAGCACCCACAGGACGACGAACGGAGCGGCGACGAGGCCCGCCCCGCGTCCCCCGCAGGCGACGAGGAGCGTGGCGGCGGCGGCAAGCGCGACGCCACCCGCCATCCGCTGGTAGAAGCCACGGAGATCCAATCGGGGACCGATGTTCGACTGAGCAGCCGTCACCCACTCGAGTAGCCGCCGCCGGCTCA
>DATFYN010000329.1:0-8620 GCA_035315025.1 Myxococcota bacterium | reverse complement strand
GCGCCCGTCTCAAGAAGTGAGGCATTGCGCCTCACTCGCCTTGGGCTACCGCCGGACCCAGCCTCGCCACAATTCTCCTCCTGTGCGCAACCAGCTGTGAGAGACGCGGGGCGCGACCGTCCATCGCCGTGGCCTCGTCTTGCGTGATGCCACGCATCTCGGCACCCGCGCCGAACATCCAAGTCCCCCGAACAGACTCCCCGGATCTACCGGAAGCTACGCGCAAGCGTGTATAACAAATAGTACAAAACAAGAACGCATATCGCGATCAACGCGTAACGGACAGGCGGCTTCATCGTCTCTCCCCCCTTCACTTCGGTGCCACACGCAGTACCGCGTGAGGCCCGAGCTGGCTCGGGGCCTGGTGCGGAGCTCGCAAGACGGCTCAGGAGCCCCGTTGGCCCATCCGAGATCCTATATCTCTATCATCTCTATCTCTGTATTGGCTCCGCAAGAAACCCGCCGACAGCTGTGGGCGCGACCCCATGCTAGGATGGAGCACGCCCGATGAGGCGACACAGCGCGGCCTCTGACCGATCGGAGCATGAGAGCGCAGCCGCCGAAAGGTTCCATGGCAGATCGAAACCTCTCGGAGCGCGATACGCTTGAAGACTTCGAACGGCGCGAGATCACGCTGCAAGGAACCCCCAAGCTCACCTTCGTCGCGGGTACCGGGCCCGCGGTCATCGTGATGACGGAGATGCCGGGTATCTCGCCGTACGTCGGCCGCTTCGCGCGCTTCGTGCGCGACGCCGGTTTCACGGTCTGGATGCCGAACCTCTTCGGCGATCCCGGTAGACCGATCTCGATCGGTTACGGCGTAAAAGAGATCGCGAAGGCGTGCGTCAGCCGCGAGTTCCGCGCCTTCGCATCGAATCAATCCAGCCCGGTGACGCAGTGGCTGCGCGCCCTCGCTGCCCATGCGCACCCGCTTTGCGGCGGCAAGGGTGTCGGTGCAATTGGAATGTGCTTCACGGGGAATTTTGCCCTCTCGATGATGCTCGAGCCCGCGATCCTGGCGCCGGTCCTCTCGCAACCGTCCCTCCCCTTCTTCAACGCGGCGGGCATGCACATCGCCCCCGACGAGCTGCGCGAAGTAAAGGCGCGGCTCGATCGGGAGAACCTCACCGTCCTCGCCTATCGATTCGAAGGTGATCCCTTCTGCAAGGCCGCGCGCTTCGCCGCGTACGCACAAGCATTGGGGGATCGCTTCGAAGGCCGCGTGCTGCCCGAGTCCGCGGCCGCACCGGGAACCCCGATGCGTCCCCACAGCGTGGTCACCCTCCACCTCATCGATCGCGAAGGTGAACCCACAAGACAAGCCGTGGACGAGATCCTGCAATTTTTTCGGAGGCGGCTCCTGGATCGCTCGCTGGTCGCCTGATTGCGTCTCCCGGGGAACAATACCGAAGGTGTGCGTCTGCCGGCCTTTGCTGCAGGCGTAGGACGTTGGCTCTGGCCAGGGGCTGAATGCTCGAGCACTCCGCGCTTTTCGAACGGAAACGGACTCCGCGTTTGATCGAGTGAAAGCGTCTCCTGCGACTCGTTCGAGGCGGTCGTGCAGCAAAGAGGGTGTGGCGACTCCTCCCCGCCGCAGCGATAGGGGCCTTCCCCGACACCCCGCGCGTCAGTGCTTGTCTATGGCCGCGGAACGCCAGGTCCCCCATCCCACAGGCTCGTTCGATCCCCCGGGCACCTGGAACGAATCTTGCTCTGTTACGCGCTGATCACCGGAGATGTCATCGGCTCCGACATTCCTTTTGGATCGCCGCCGTTCATAAAATAACAGGATAGGCACCGGAGGCTGGTACACTTCCGACATTGGACAAGCCGTTCCCCCTTGTAGAGAGGGATCCATGAAGACGAGCCCCAGGTTGATCGCCTTTGCCGCCCTGATCCTCGCCGCCGTGGCGGCACCCAGGTTGGTCATGGCGCAGCAGGCGCCGGGCATTCCCGGTTCACCCAGCGCGACCACCAGCATTGACGGGAAGCAGCTTCCACCTCCGCCGCCGAAATTTGGTGGCATCATCCAACGCAATGCTGCGCAATCGAAACCCTGGTGGCCACCGCGCGTCGTCCCGCCGAAGGGCGCGCCCAACGTGCTGCTCATCATGACCGACGACGTGGGGTTCGGTGCACCAAGTACCTTCGGCGGGGTGATTCCAACCCCGGCGCTCGATCGGATTGCCAACAATGGCCTCCGCTACACGCAATTCCACTCGACCGCGCTGTGCTCGCCGACCCGCGCGGCGCTTATCACCGGACGCAATCATCACTCGGCGGGGTTTGGACTGGAACCTGACCACAGCGGAGGCGGACGATGCGATTGCATACATGAACCGCATCAATGCCCTCGCCCCAGAACAGCCCTTCTTCGTCTATTACGTACCGGGGGGCACGCACGCACCGCATCACGCGACGCCGGAGTGGATCAAGAAGATCAGCGACATGCATCTGTTCGACAAGGGCTGGAACGCACTGCGCGACCAGATTTTCGAGAACCAGAAGAAGCTCGGCGTGATCCCGCCGGACACCAAGCTCACACCGTGGCCGGATGATCTCCTGAAGAAGTGGGATGCGCTCTCGGACGATGAGAAGAAGATGTTCATCCGGCAGGTTGATGTATACGCCGCTTACCTCGCGTATACGGACAACGAAATCGGCCGCGTAATCCAGGCGGTCGAGGATATGGGCAAGCTCGACAATACGCTGATCATCTACATCAGCGGTGACAATGGTTCTTCCGCCGAGGGCACGCTCATCGGGACGCCAAACGAAGTGGCGATGTTCAACGGCGTCGAGGTACCGGTTGCCGACCAGCTCAAGTCCTTCTACGACCTTTGGGGCTCGGACCGCACCTACAATCACATGGCGGTGCCGTGGTCGTGGGCCTTCGACACGCCGTTCCTCTGGACGAAGCAGATTGCCTCCCATTTCGGGGGGACGCGCCAGGGTGTCGCGATCTCGTGGCCGAAGGTGATTAAGGACAAGGGTGGCATCCGCACTCAGTTCCACCACGTGATCGACATCGTGCCAACAATCCTGGAGGCGACCCATATTCGCCAGCCCCAGGTCGTCGATGGCATTCCGCAGAGCCCGATCGAAGGCGTGAGCATGGTCTATACGTTCGACAAGGCCAATGCCAACGCGCCCTCGCGGCACAAGACGCAGTATTTCGAGATGATGGGCGACCACGCGATCTATCACGAGGGCTGGATCGCCAGCACCAAGGTGCTCCGTCCGCCGTGGGTGGTGTTCGCCCCGGCCAACCAAGATCCCGCCAGCACGCCGTGGGAGTTGTACGACCTCAGCAAGGACTGGTCGCAGGCCGAGAACGTGGCCGACAAGAATCCCGCCAAGCTCAAGGAACTGGAGAAGCTGTTTTGGGTCGAGGCGGCCAAGTACCAGGTCCTGCCGCTGGATGCGACGGTAGCGACGCGACTCGTGACTCCACGACCCAGCGTGACAGCCGGGCGTAACGTATTCACCTATTCAGGCGAGCTCACGGGTACGCCGAACGGCGACGCGCCCAGCATCCTCGATGCGTCGTACAACTTCACCGCCGAAGTCGAGATCCCGCAAGGCGGCGCGGAAGGGATGATCGTGACCCAGGGCGGCCGGTTCGGCGGCTACGGGTTCTACTTGCTGAAGGGGAAGCCCGTCTTCCTCTGGAACCTGGTCGACCTAAAGCGGCTCCGGTGGGAAGGCCCCGAGGCGCTTGCCCCCGGCAAGCACACGCTTGAGTTCGATTTCAAGTACGACGGCATGGGCATCGGCACGCTTGCGTTCAACAACATCAGCGGCATCGGCAGAAGTGGCACGGGCGTCCTCAAGATAGACGGCAAGGAGGTTGTGAGTCAGAAGATGGAGCGAACGATCCCCCTCATCCTGCAGTGGGACGAGAACTTTGACATTGGCGCCGATACCGGAACGCCCGTTAACGATGAGGACTATCAGGTGCCCTTCCGCTTCACCGGCAAGCTCGAAAAGCTGACGCTGAAAATCGACCGCCCGACGCTCACGCCCGCCGACGAAAAGCGGCTGATGGAATCCCAGCGGAACAACAAGGTGAGCGAGTAGACAGCGGCTGTACCCCAGTAAGCGCTCCGAGAATCGCGCCGCGGCGGCCGGGCAAAGGACCATGAAGCGAGGTCCGCCTGTCGCCGAGCCTTTGGGCGGTCGAAGTCCTGCGATCGGTGTCTGCTCCACACCCTTGGTGCTTGTGCCCCATTGCTTGGCGTCGTCTTGGGCAGGTTGATATCTCGCACACCTCTAGGCCAAAAAACCGGGACGGTACTTCGGGAAGACCTCATGCAGCGAAAATCCGACCAGCGCCCGTGACGCCGGATCCGAGCTGCGGATCCAGCCGCTCGCTCTTGACCAAGCGATGAGCCCGATCCGCGCCGAAGAGGAGGCAAGGAGGAAGGCATCGGCCGACCCTGGTCGAGTCCGTGGGGGCCTCGCACCGACAGCAGGACAGCCCCCCTTGCGCCCGGCCCGCGTGGTGAATCCAGCCGCCGTGGCCGTCGATCGTAGAGCGTGCTGCGGGATCTCCACCACACGATCCGAAAAAGAACTGGAATCGAAGTCTAGAAGCTCATAATCTCGATGGTTCCCGAGTCGAATGGCGTGGAGTGACCATGGCACGGCAGGGGTCACGGTCGATGCCCAGCGATCGAACGTGAGCGCTCCGCGGAGCGAAGTGCCGGACGAAGCGATCGAGAACCTCGAGGGAGACCGCGGGAAATCTGATCGTAACGCCGAAGACTGGGGTGCGTTGGGCCACGCGCGCTCGGGCTTCCTGGAGGAGCAGCGATGCAGCTCGAAGGGAGTGCAGATTCCACTGGCTTCCGACCCCGAGTGGTGATCGTTGGCGGCGGATTCGGCGGCATCGCGACTGCCCGCGCTCTGCGAGACCTCCCCGTCGACATTCTCGTAATCGATCGCCAAAACCACCACGTCTTCCAGCCTCTCCTCTATCAAGTAGCCACCGCAAGCCTCGCCGCCGCCGATATTGCGGCTCCAATTCGTCGCATCTTGCACAAGCAGACCCGTACGATGGTCGCCATGGCAGAAGTGACGGGCATCGACGTGGAGGGACGTCGCGTCCTCACCTCGTCATCTACCCGTGGGGAGCTCGCGGTGCCTTACGACTATCTCGTGGTCGCCACGGGTGTCGAGCAAAGCTACTTCGGCCACCCCGAGTTCGTGGCGTTTGCCCCGGGGCTGAAGTCGGTCGTCGACGCGGAGGCCGTCCGCGCCAAACTCCTTCGAGCATACGAGCGCGCGGAGATCGAGGAAGATCCTTCTCAACACCGGGATCTCCTCACCTTTGTGCTTGTCGGTGCCGGACCTACGGGGGTCGAGCTGGCGGGTGCCATCGCCGAGATGGCGCGAGCGACCGTGAGGTCGGACTTTCGCCGGGTCGACCCGCGAATGACGCGCATTCTGCTCCTTGACGCCGGACCCCGGATCCTGGCGGGTTTTGACGAGCGCCTTGCGCAGAAGGCGCATGCGCGCCTCAAACAGATGGGCGTCGAGATCCGCACCAAGGCGCTCGTCGAGCAGATCGACGAAAAGGGAGTCGTGGTCGGCGGGGAGCGGATCACCAGCCAGAATGTGCTCTGGACGGCGGGTGTGAAGGCGTCGCCAGCCGGGAGCTGGCTCCGCGCCGACACCGATCGCGTTGGACGCGTGCGTGTCGGGTCCGATCTGACGGTTCAAGGAAGACCCGAGGTTTTCGTGATCGGGGATACAGCGATCCTCGAAGAGAACGGGAAACCGCTACCGGGGGTCGCTCAGGTCGCGATCCAGCAAGGGAGCTACGTCGCGCGTGCGATCGCCGCCCATGTGGTCGGCGGGAAGGCCCCCGAGGCCTTCCACTATTCCGACCGGGGCAACATGGCGGTGATCGGGAGGAATTTTGCGATCCTCGAATCGCATCGGATCAAGCTGAGTGGCTTCCCGGCCTGGGCCGCATGGGCCACGATTCATCTCGGCTTCTTGCCTCAACATCAGAACCGACGACGCGTCCTCATCACGTGGGCCGGCGCCTATTTCACGGGTGAACGCGCCGCCCGGCTAATCCTCGAGCGACGATCGGGTCCTCCGGCGCCGGCAACGGCGAGTCTCCCATGAGGAAAGGGCGCTTCCAGCGGGGGGGACGGAGGATGCACCCGCTTGGCGCGATTATGATCTGCGTGACAGGGTGGTTGTTTGCGGCGGGAGCACGCGCTCATGAACCCGTCACGCAGCCGAATTTCTTCGATTCCGCGTCCACGCCGGCCTACGCAATCCGCGAACTCTCGTGGCTCGTGCTCGGCATCACCGGTGGCATCTTCCTCGTGGTCGCGGGTCTCCTTGCTTATATCCTCGTGCGATTCCGAGGCCGCACGGGGACTGAGGGCAGTGAACCTCCCCAAATCTATGGCAGCCTTCGCATTGAGTTGGCGTGGACGATCGTGCCACTGCTGATCGTGGTCGTGCTCTTCCTCACGACAGCCCGGTACATTTTTGCAATCGAACTCGCCGAGCCCAAGGAGAGCGCGCTCGAGGTGACGATCGTCGGCCACCAGTGGTGGTGGGAGATCCGCTATCCGGCTCTCGGCGTCGTCACCGCCAACGAGCTCCACCTGCCGCTGAGCGACCCGCCAGGAACGAGCCCGACCTTCATTACCCTGCAGTCGGCGGACGTGATCCATAGCTTTTGGGTGCCCCAGCTCGCTGGAAAGCTCGACCTCATCCCCAACAAGACCAACCGTCTGTGGCTCGACCCCCGCCGGCCGGGTACCTACGTCGGCCAGTGTGCGCAGTTCTGCGGTGTGCAGCACGCGGGAATGCTTCTCCGCGTCGTCGTCCATGCGAAGGCGGAGTTCAATGCCTGGGTGGCCGCACAGCGCCCCGCGGCCGTAGACGACCCGTCTGCCCACCCCGGGAGGCAACTATTTGAGTCGGTGGCGTGCGTGAGCTGCCACACCGTCCGCGGCACGCGCGCGAATGGCATCTTCGGGCCGGACTTAACGCACCTCATGAGCCGAACGACGATCGGGTCCGGGATCACCGACAACACGGTCGAGCATCTCCGCGCTTGGGTCGACGATCCGTCCCACCTCAAGCCTGGAGTGCTGATGCCCGCGATGGCTCTCTCGCGCGAGGACGTCGACCAAGTTGTCGCGTACCTCGCCACGCTGCGATAGGGCGTAACGGAGTCTTATGAGCGCGATCACCGGACCGCTTTCCGACTCCGAGGGGGCACAGGCTACACATCGGCCCTGGACGTCGGTTCTCCACGAATGGATCGTCACCGTGGACCACAAGCGGCTCGGCGTGATGTACGTCGTCTCGGGCCTAGCGTTCCTCGTGGTTGCAGGACTCGAGGCCTCGCTGATTCGTCTGCAGCTCATCGTCTCCAACAACGCGCTCATCTCGCCTCAGCTCTACAATCGTCTCCTCACGATGCACGGCACGACGATGGTGTTTCTCGTGGGCATCCCTATCGTTTTCGGCTTCGCAAACTATCTCATTCCGCTGATGATCGGTGCGCGCGACCTTGCGTTTCCGCGGCTCAACGCCTTCGGGTTCTGGCTATTCTTGTTCGGCGGCCTCCTCCTGTATTTCAGTTTCATCGGTGGGGATGGCCTCGCAGGAGCGGGATCCGCTCCGGACGTCGGGTGGTTCGCCTATTCGCCGCTCGCCGGTCGTGCTTTCTCCAGAGGCCATAGCACGGACTACTGGATCATTGGCCTTCTGATCGCTGGCATCGGCACAAGCGCTACGGCCGTAAACCTCGTGGCCACCGTCTTCGCGATGCGCTGCCCGGGGATGACGCTCGGACGAATGCCCCTCTTCGTTTGGATGTTGCTCGTGGTTTCGGGCATGACCCTTGTCATCCTGCCCCCGCTCACGGCAGCGCAGATCATGCTCCTCTTCGACCGCTTCCTTGGCTCTCATTTTTTCGACACCCAGGCGGGCGGATCGGCGGTGCTGTGGCAGCACTTCTTCTGGTTCTTTGGACATCCGGAAGTCTATGTCCTTATGGTACCCGGCTTCGCGTTCGTTTCGGAGATCATCCCTGTCTTCTCACGGAAGGTGATCTTTGGCTACACGATGGTCGTCGCCGCCTCCGTGAGTATCGGGTTCGTTGCGCTCGGCACTTGGGCCCACCACATGTTCACCGTCGGACTGGGAGCCGCGCCGAACGCGCTCTTTGTCGCCTCCACCATGCTGGTCGCAGTTCCGACGGGTGTCAAAATTTTCAACTGGCTCGCCACAATCTACGGGGGCCGGATCCGTTTCAAGGTGCCGATGCTCTTCTGCCTCGCGTTTCTCTTCCAGTTCTTGTGTGCCGGGCTTACGGGCATCATGCTCTCCGTCGCACCCTTCGACTGGCAGCTCCATGATTCGTACTTCGTCGTCGCTCATTTCCATTTTGTGCTGATCGGCGGGCTCCTCTTCACGATTTTCGGCGCGATCTACTACTGGTTCCCAAAAGTCACGGGGCGGATGCTGAGCGAGCGCCTTGGTCGCTGGCACTTCTGGCTGCTCGTCCTCGGCTTCAATCTCACCTTCGTGACCCTCCACTTCCTCGGAATCGAAGGCATGCCGCGGCGCATTTACACCT
>DATFYN010000328.1:0-8115 GCA_035315025.1 Myxococcota bacterium | reverse complement strand
CAACAAACCGTTAGCAGGGACGGTCAGCCGGTGCGCAGTCCCCTCAGTGAGAAATGCGGGCTAGCGGCGCGCAGTCGCAGAGCGTCGCTTTGTCCGAGCGTGCAAATTCGTCAAACCCTTCCCAGCATCTGGCTTCACAACCGCGAGAGCGAGCCCTCTTCACCGGGCGAGCACGGTGTGGGACGGGGCGGCCGGCGGTGCGTCGCGGGAGCCAAGACTCCGCGGAGGGACGGGCCGTCTCGGGCCGTGGGACCGTCGTCCGTGTCGCCGGTTGCCCCGCGGTGCACGCCCTCGCAGCGCACCAGATACCATCGGGCGCCACTTCTTGCGTCCCTTCGCCCTTCCCAGACCCGCAGGGTAGAATCCGGCTTCGCTTTTCTGCGCAAGGAACCTCGGATGCGGGACTACGAGCAAATTAGCGTCGACCATCGGGGTGCAGTCGCACTCCTCACCCTCCAGCGGCCGGATCGCCTGAACGCGTGGACTCCCCGCATGTCGGAGGAGCTCATGAGCGCGATCGAGCTTGCCAATGCCGACCCCGGGGTCGGTGTGATCGTCCTGACCGGCGCCGGGCGGGGGTTTTGTGCGGGCGCGGACGTGCGTGACGCCTTCCAGCGGCGCGAGGATCAGCCCTCCGAGCCACGGGGCGGATGCGCCCAGCCCCGAGCGCAAGGTTCCTGGGTACACCTCGCGCGCGAGTCGAAGCCGCTCATCGCGGCGGTAAACGGCGTCGCCGTGGGGGTCGGGCTCACGATGATCCTGCCCTTTGATCTCATCGTGGCCTCGGAGCGGGCGCGCTTTGGCATGTTCTTTGTGAAGATGGGCCTTGTCCCCGAGCTCGCGAGCACTCACTACCTCGTGCAGCGCGTGGGATTCGCGATGGCGAGTGAGATGTGCCTCTCCGGTCGCCTCGTCGAGGCCGAAGAAGCGGTGGCGCACGGGCTTGCCAACCGCGTGGTACCGGCGGAAAAGCTCGTCGACGAGGCTCTTGCTCAGGCGGACGCGATCGCCGCTAATCCCGACCGTCAGCTTCGCATGATCAAGCAGCTCTTGACCCGCAATGGGAGCGATCCGGACCTCGATGCGGTGATGAAGCGCGAGTTCGAGCTCTTGCGCGCGTGCTACACGAGCCCCGAGCACAGCGAAGCGATCGCCGCGTTCACCGAGAAACGAACGCCCAAGTTCCGATGACACTCTCCCCGAAGAGCCCCGCAAGGGTCGAGCCAGCGGCTCGCGACCTGCGCATCTGCTTTGTGGGGGACTCCTTGGTGCAAGGAACCGGCGATCCCGAATGCCTCGGTTGGGCCGGGCGCGTGTGCGCTCGGGCCGCGCGGGCGGGGGGCGGCGTCACCTACTACAACCTCGGCGTGCGCCGCGACACGAGCGCAGACATCCGTCGCCGCTGGCGTGACGAGGTCCTGCGTCGGCTTCCTCCCGAGGTGGATGGCCGCGTCGTTCTCTCCTTCGGGACCAACGACACGACCGCGCACGCTGGCCGCGCGCGGGTTGTACTCGAGGAATCGCTCGGGCACGCGCGGGCGATTCTCGAAGAGGCGCAGCCCTGGCGCCCGCTCCTTGTGGGACCGCCGTACCTCGGCGAGCCGGAGCAGGCGCTGCGCCTTCGCGCCCTCTCGCGCGGACTTTCCATCCTGTGCAAAGAACTCGGCGTTCCTTTCATCGAGGTCTTCGAGGCCCTCGGCGGCTTGGCCTCTTGGCGTGCGGACGTCGCGGCCCACGACGGCATGCACCCGCGCGCGGAGGGCTACGAGCTGCTCGCGGCGCTCGTCGCGGCCTCGCCGGCCTGGCAGGCGTGGCTCGGATAGTCGCCATGGGGACGAAGCGCTCGAACGCGACTTTTGCGCCGTTCCGTCCGCGCGCCCCATGGTTTGGGCCTGACCTTCAGACCGTTCGCAACGCCATCCGCCACCGCGCCCCCGCCCTTTCACGCTACACCGTGGCGCAACTCCCTTCGAAATGGGCGATCGAAGCGGCGACCGTCTCGTGGGGCATCTGCAGGATCCCGGCCCCGGGTCCGCCGTGCGCCCGCTCGTCGTGCTGATCCACGGCCTCGCCGGGAGTGCAGAGAGCGCGTACATGGAGACCAGCGCCGCACACTGGCTCGCGCGGGGGCACCGCGTGCTGCGCCTTGATCTGCGGGGGGCCGGCGCGTCGCGCCCGCTGTGTCGGCTCCAATACCATGCCGGCCGCACATCCGACCTGCGCGACGCGCTGCACGCGCTGCCCGCCGAGAGCGCAGCCTCGGGCTTCCTCATGATTGGCTACTCGCTTGGCGGGAACCTCGTCCTAAAGCTCTTGGCCGAGCATGGGTCCGAGCTTCCGGTACGCGCGGCCGCTGCGGTCTCCGTGCCGATCGACCTGGCTGCGGCCTCCCGGAGATTTCTGGCTCGCCGCAATCGGATCTACCACGCGAGCTTGCTGCGGGCCATGAAACGCGAGAGCACACTGCCCGGAGCGGAGCTCTCCCCCCGAGAGCGCGCGGCGATCTTCGAGGCGCGGAGCGTCCTCGAGTTCGATGAGCGCTTCGTGGCGCCGCGCAATGGCTATGCGAGCGCGCAGGAGTACTACGAAAAGAACTCCGCGGTGAGGTTCCTGCGGTCGATCCGCGTGCCGACTCTCATGATCCATGCGCTCGATGACCCCTGGATCCCCGCAGAGTCCTACACGGACTTTTCTTGGCGGGAGAACGAGCACTTGGTGCCGCTGCTCTCGCCGGGCGGAGGACACGTGGGCTTCCACGGCCGCGGGAGCCGCGTCCCCTGGCACGACCTTTCGATCTCTGCGTTCTTCGCCCACGAGCTCGCCGTCGTGCCAGCGGAGTAGCGCAGGCGCGAGCGGAAGCACGCCTCGGCAAGGCCCTCGCGTGCCGTGACGGCGGCATGGTGTCGAGCGAGTTTTCCGGCGCGGGCCTGTTCCCGATCAGCGCTCGTCAGGGACGGCGGCTCTTGGCGAGCCGAACCGCGCGCGCAGAGCGCGCAGCTTGCTCTCTACCCACTGCTGGGCCTCGTCGATCAGCGTGTAGACGACGGGAACCACGAGAAGCGTAAGAAGCGTCGAGCTCGCCATGCCGCCGATGGAGATGATCCCCATGGGCGCGCGCCACTCCGAGCCGTCTCCCTTGCCGAATGCGACAGGCAGCATGCCGAACACCATCGCGGTCGTGGTCATCAGCACCGGTCGCAGGCGCGCGGGTCCGGCTTCGAGGACGGCGTTGCGCGCGGAGGCGCCGCGCTCGCGCAAGGTGTTCGAGTAGTCCACGAGCAAAATCCCATTTTTCATGACGAGGCCCATCAGCATCAGAAGTCCGATCTGACCCATCATGTCGAGGTGGAAACCCAGGATGCCCATCGCCGCGAAGGCACCGACGAACGAGAGCGGCGCGGAGAGCATGATGGTGAAGGGGTGGATAAACGAGTTGAACTGGGAGGCGAGGATCATGTAGAGGGCGGTCAGCGCCAGCAAAAACGCGAAGCCGATCGCCGAGATCGTCTCCGCCATGTTCTCTGCCGTCCCCACCGGAACGAGCTGGTACTCGCCGCGCACACCAAGCGCACGCCCGAATCCCACCATTTCGGGTGCGGCTTGGCCGAGCGGCTTGCCCGAGAGATTTGCAAGGACGGTGATCGAGCGGGTTCGGTCTTCGCGGTTAATCTCCACCGGCCCGCTTCCCACGCGGGGCGTCACCAGGTTGCCGAGGGGTACGAGCGCGCCGCTCGGCGCGCGCACCTGGATCAGCCCAAGCTTTTGCGGATCGTTCCGGTACTCGGGGAGAACCTGGAGCCGCACGTCATAGCGTTCTCCGCCCTCCTCGAAGCTCGTCACCTTGTAGCCCGCCAGCAGCGCAGAAATCGTGCTGCCGATTTGTGCTGCGGGAACGCCGAGATCCCCGGCGCGTTCGCGGTTGAGCTCGAGGGTGATCTCAGGCTTACCGGTTTCGTAGGTCGACGAGAGGTCTACGTAGCCGCCTGCCTCGCGCATCTTGGAGAGGAGGCCCTGGGCGAAGAAGTTGAGGCGATCGGTGTTGGGGCCACGCAGCGAGTACATGACATCCGCAAAACGCATCCCGGACACGCCAAACCACTGGATCTCCTCGACGGCGTAGTCCTTGAGGGGAAGACCGAGGGCGCCGATCCCCCGGCGCAACTCTTCCATGATCTCGGTCTGGCCCTGTTTGCGTTTTGCCTTGGGGGTTAACTGGACGTAGAGGTTGGCCTCATTCACACGCTTTTGGACGCCACCCCCGATCGTCGAGAAGACCGCCTGGACCTCGGGGTGGCTACGCAGCGCGGTCTCCACCGCGGCCGTGGCCGCGAGGGTCTGCTGGATCGGGGAGCCCAAGGGGAGCTTCAACCAGACATTGAACTCGCTGCGATCGACTGACGGAGCAAATTCGACCGGGACGAGCTTCGCGACGATACCGCCCGCGACGACGGCGCCTAGGAGCAGCGCCACCACGAGTCCGCGGTGCTCAAGACCGAAGCGAAGGGCGCGGCGATAGTGGAGCTCAAGGCCTTCATACACGTGCTCGAGAAAGAGCCAGACGCGACCGTGCTCGCGCTTCACGTTCAGATAGCGTGAACACAGCATCGGCGTCGTCGTTAACGCGACAAGCAAGGACGCCATCACCGCGCACACCACGACAAGGCCGAACTCGCGGAAGAACTGTCCCACCATGCCGCGCATGAATGCGATCGGCACGAACACCGCGCAGATCGAAAAGGTGGTCGCGACGACCGCCAGACCGATCTCATGGGTAGCGCTCGACGCCGCGGCCTTCGCCTCCTCGCCTCCCTCGATGTGACGATAGATGTTCTCGATCACGACGATGGCGTCGTCGATCAGCATGCCGATCGAGAGCGAGAGCGCCATCAGCGTCATCACATTCAAGGTAAAGCCGAAGAAATAGAAGAAGCCGAAGCTTGCGAGGAGCGAGGAGGGAATCGCGATGGCCGCGATTAAGGTCGAGCGACCGCTGCGCAAGAAGGCGAGCACCACCGCCACCGCAAGAAAGCCACCCCACAGGATGTCGATCGCGACGTCATTGACCGAGCTCTGGATGAAGCGGGAAGTGTCCTGGGCCTCGATCATCTGGACGCCGGAGGGAAGTGTTTCCCGAATCCGGGCGAGCTCGCGGCGCACGCCCTTCGCCACCGAGACTGTGTTCTCACCCGACTGGCGCCGGATCTGGAGCGATACCCCGCGCTCGCCGTTGAGCCGTGCGATCGTCCGCTCTTCCGCCATGCCGTCCTCGACGGAGGCGACGTCGCGCAGGTGCACGACACGCCCGTCTAGGTCGGCCACGATCACGTTGGCAAACGCGTCGACACTGGCGAGCTTCCCCTTGGTCTTCACGGTGTATTCTTGATGCTCGGTTTCAATGCGCCCGCCCGGCATCTCGACGTGTTCACGCTTCAATGCGGCGAGGACGTCGTCGACTGCCAGCGCGTAGCCGCTAAGGCGCACCGGATCCACCCAGATGCGGACCTCCCGCGCGCGATCACCGACGAGGGAGACGCTGCCTACGCCCGGCACGCGCTCGAGGCGCGGCTTGATCTTCTTGTCCGCGAGCTCAGAGAGCGTGCGGATGGACTGCGGGCCCGCCAGCATGACCGAGAGGATCGGGGACGCGTCGGGATCGACCCGATCGATCACCGGGGGATCCGCTTCGGCGGGCAGGTCGCCGCGCGCCGCCGCCACCTTGTCCCGCACGTCTTGGGCCTTTTGATGGACGTCGTAGTTGAGCTCGAACTCGATCACCAGCTGGGAAAGCGAATCGCTCGAGGTGCTGCGCAGCGTTCGGATGCCCTCGATCGTGTTGACCGCCTGCTCGAGCGGCTGCGTGAGCTCGCGCTCTACGGTCTCTGGGGAGGCGCCCTCCAGCACCGTCATCACGGTCACCATGGGAAACTCGACGCGGGGCATGAGGTCGACGCCGAGCCGCGGGATCGACACGAGACCGAACACGACGAGTGCGCCGACGAGCATCACGGCGAAGACCGGCCGCCGAATCGACGCGTCGGCGAGCTTCACGTCGAGGAGCCTCCGGCAGGCTGGGCACGAACGCGCATCCCCGGGGCGATCGTGCGCGCCGCCTCGCCCACGATCACCTCGGTTCCCGCTTCAAGCCCCGAGATCACCTCGACCGCGTCTTCGGTCGCGATGCCAATGCGAACCGGCACGGGCACGGCGAGACCGTCGCGCACGGTCAAGACACGGGTTTCGCCATCCTCCGTTCGCACCGCGTCGGGCGGGATCAGCAAAACCTCGGAGAGCGACTGCGGGACGATGTCGACGTGCGCGAAGACTCCCGCCTTCAAGTTCCGGTCGGCGTTCGGGACGAGCATCTTCACGAGATAGGTACGCGTCGCGGGATCGATCGAATCGGAGACCGCGCTCACGCGGGTCTCGATTTGATCCGGGACTCCTTGGACGTGCAGGTACGCTTTGTCGCCGGGTTTCACCAGCGAAAGCTGCGACTCGGGGATCCCGACGCGCGCCTCGAGCACCTCGGTCTCCTGCAAGACGACGACGATGGTTTGGGGCATGCTGAGCGCCATCGTCCCCTCATCCGCAAGGCGCTTCGAGATCGAGCCTGCGTAGGGCGCGCGCACCACGGTCTTGTCGAGGTTCTGCCGCGCCATCGCGACCGCCTCGACCGCCTGCTTCTCCTGCGCGCGTGCCACCGCGAGCTGTGTAACGAGTCGGTCGAGCTGCTGCTGGGGAACGAGATCCTGCGCACGGAGCGCACGGGCGCGCCCAAGGTCCGCCTCACTCTGCTGGCGCTGCGCACGGGCAAGCTCGAGGCCCGCCGCGGCCTGGGCAAGCCCGGCCTTGTAGGTTTCGGGATCGATCTCGAAGAGCGGCTGGTCCACTTCCACGCGATCTCCGACCGACACCATCACGTGCTCAATGCGTCCCGTGACTTGCGCCCCGATCTGGCTCTCGCGTCGTGCGAGTAGGCTCCCCGCCGCGGTGATGCGCGGCAAAATCGAACCGCGCCGCACGAGGGTCGTCTTGACCTCGGCGGCCTCGGCCTTCACGGCTTCTGCCTTGGCCGCCGCAACCCGCGTTTCGCCCTTGCACCCTGTGAGAGCAAGGGCGAGCGCACAAAGGGTCAGCGGGAGATGTCGAGCCCTCATGCCGGAACTCCCAACCCGCGCCGCAGCACGCGGCGCAGGCTCTTCGCGCTCTCCCACAGCTCGTCGGCGGACCCCATGCCCTCGATCCAGTGCACGATATGGTGGTGGAGCGTGCCGAGAATCATCGTCACGCATGCAAGCGGGTCCTCCCCAGGGAGCTCGCCTTGTTCCATGGCGCGAGCCAGACGCTGGATGGACTCCTGCTCAAGCTCCTGGCGCAGACGCTGGGTCTCCACCGGGAAGGGAGCGCCGCTCCACTCCTGACCGGTGAGCCCGCGCACGTAGATGACCCAGAACGCGCGATGGTCGACGCAAAACTGGAGCAAGTGGTCGATCACCCGATCGAGTGTCTCAAGGTAGTGCGCATCCAGACGCAAGATCGCGAGCTGCTCGCGCAGAAGCTTCGTGCCTCGGGTCGTGACGAGCTCCCGGTAGAGCGCTTCTTTGCTTTCGAACACGTTGTAGAGATTTCCCGCCGAGTAACCGGCGCGGGCCGCGATCTCGGCCATGGTCGCGCCCGCAAATCCGCGCTCGGCGAAGACCGTTTCGGCGGTTTCAAGGAGCGCCTCGCGCCGGGCCGTGCGTGCACGCTCGCGCGGAGCGGAGGGGAGAGAGACGGGAGTCGGGCTTGCGGGGGGCATCGGCGTCTTTCCAGCCGCTCTATCGGTCTGAACCGTTACTCAGTGAAGTGAATTCATCATCAGAATAGTGAATGCAGATTCAGGAGCCAAGACGAGGGGTTTACCCCGCGGGGAAAGAAGTGGGACCTCGTCCCTGGCCCGTGCCTTTGCGGGGTGTGCCGGGCGCGGGGCTCAGCTCTGCGGTGTGGCGGGAGGGGCTAGAGGCTCTCCCGGCCTTGACCTCTGGAAGACCCAGAAGAGGAGGCCCATGCCGAAGAGCGCCGCTCCCACGGACGCGTACTGGCCCGGCGTCCAGCCGAGGTAGCGCTCGTCGCCGG
>DATFYN010000327.1:0-12939 GCA_035315025.1 Myxococcota bacterium | reverse complement strand
CCGACATGTTCGCCGGCGAGCCGTGCCACGTGTAACCGTGGTGGAAATGGACCTCGCCCGCCTTCACCGGGCACGACACCGGCGCAATCCACTCCATGGCTGCCTCGCGGGGGTTCGACGGGGGCTCGATCGCGACGAACTCATCGCGTGTGGAGCGCGTCCTGAAGCGGTCGAGGTGGAACGTCTGGTCGCCCCAACGGTGGCTCCCCGGCACCATCCACATGCAGCCCGAGTCTTCGTCGGAGTCGTCGAGCGCCACCCACGCCGTGAGGAGTCTCGTCGGCGGGGCGGTCGACTTGTGATAAGGAGCGTCCTGGTGCCACTCGAAGGCGGCGCCCTTGTGCGGCGGCTTGTACTGCACGGTGTCCGACCAGATTTGGAGGAGCGACGCGCGCGCCAGGCGAGCTGCCATGCCGGCGATCATCGGGTGCTCGATCAGCCGGCGGAATGGCTCCGACACTTTCCAGAGATCCGTGATCTGGAGGTGGCGACGGCCCGTGAGCCGACTCGCGTCGGTCCAGTAGGTCGGGCTCTCCACCCCGCGGTTCCGGTCGCGAAACAGAGTGTCGACGAAGCGCTCGAGCTCATTGGCCAGAAGCTCGACCTGCGCGCGGTCGAGAACCCGCCCTCCCAGGACGAAGCCGTCCCGCTCGAAAGCGCCGACGAAGGCGTCTTCCTCGGGCGTCGGCACGGCGCCAGATCTTCTTTCGGGTATTCCTTCGCACGAGCGGATCACGCCCCGTCCTTCGCGGCAAGGCCACCCGTCTCGCGCTCTGCGAGCAGCGCCCGCACGCGCTCGATGCGACGACGGGAGCGCTCCTGCCGGCGGGAATCGGCGTGCAGCAGCTCGCGCCACTGCGCGGGCGTAAGCTCGACGGCGCCGCTTGCGACCGCGGCGCGGAAGGCTTCTCCTACGGACGCGGCCGTGCCGACGGCGTCCGCCGGGAGCGGATGGGCGCCATGCATCGGGAGCTCGCGGAACGGAACGACCCGGTAGTCGAGCGTCTTCCAGTAATACTGCCAGCGCGCCGACGTCCAGCCCGCGTAGACCTGCTCCCAGGACTGCCGCCCGAAGTGGGGCGCGAGGCACGGAGCGGTGAGTTCCTGCCCCTCCTCCTGGTAGCGGAAGTCGACGGAGAGCCGCAGATGCACCTCGCTCGCGTTGTGTAGCGCCGCGTGCACGGTGCACGCCGTGAAGAGCAAAACGTCGCCCGCGGCGAAGTCCGTGGTCACCCAGCGTAGCGTCTCGAGCAGATCGCGTGGGATCCGCGCCTGGCGGTTCCCAGGGCCAGGATGGGGCTCGAGGGGCAGCACACCGAAGCGATGCGAGCCGCGAAGGACGGCCAGGGGACCGAGCAGCTTCGGGCAGTCGCTAAGCGGGATCCAGGAGGCCGTGAGCCGAGGCGTCCCCTGGTTGTTCGGGTAGTCCTGATGCGGCGGCGTCGTCATCTCGTAGTTCGCTGGGAAGACGAGCCGCGCGATCTTGAGGGGGTGCGGGAACGCCGTCGGCCCGACGACCTGCCGCATGACGGCGAGCAGACGGGGGTCATGGGCCAGGACGTGGAACTCCTCGATGCGCTGGACGGCGTCGTACGCGTCGGCGAAGTCCTTATGGCCCTCGTCGAGCGGAGGCCCGACGGGGACGGCGTCGAGCAGCCACTCACCACCGGCGATCCATCCGTGCTGCGCCAGGACCTCGAGGATCTTCTTCCGCAGCTGCAGGAGCAGCTCGCGATCGAGCAGCTTCGGCAGGTACAGATATCCGTCCTGCTCCATACGCCGGTGGAGCGCGGCCGAATCCCCGAGCAGCTGGCTCGAGTCGCGCATCGGCACGAAGGCCCAGTCGTTGTTCATCGCGAGTAGCCTCTCTGCCAGAGCTGGTGCAAAGCCAACGGGTTGGTGACACGCTCGAGATCATTCGCATCGACGGCGAAACAGGACCCGGACGAAGACCGCGGGTTCCGGCTCCCCGAGACCCTCAAGCAGCGCCCCCCGCTTGCTCCACTTGCCCTGTCCAAGCGAAGGCCGCCTCCTCGACGCGAAGCCGCGCAGACGCCTCGTCCTGGATGCGTCCAGCGCTCCACCCACGGACGACGAAAGCGGTAGCCAAAAGAAGAAAGGCAGAGAAGGACCCGAGGTACCTGCACAGACGATCCCGCATCGCGACACCAACACAAGGAGGGATCGGGTGAACGATGTCCGGGATTGAGGGAGGCTCTCCCTGACCCGTGCGAGGCTGCCAGCAAGTAGCTGGATCCCGGCGCAGGAGCTTCGACCTGGTCGCGTGCGGGGGGACTCGACGGCTTCGCCAGGCGTGCTCGCCCCGGGTCGACCTTTCGGGCACTCCGGCAACGTCCAATGGGGTCGGCACAGCCTCAAGCGTCCGCGGGGCACTGGATACGATTGCCGACTCCGGGCATCACGCGGCTGCAGCCTGGATGGGTCCGAGCGGCGTACCCAGCAATCCGAAGAATCCCGGGATTCTCATCGACCCACCGGGGCGCAACCAGAAAGACCTCAACTAATTCGTAGGGCTCGCCCTGTGCCCCGCGGGCTTGAGGCCGGGGCCCCTCCCATGGATGTGCAGAACTCAAGCTCTAGAAAGCAGCGACCGATGCTAGGTCCCAGGAAATCGAATGACTCTTCCGGCTAAGCCGCGGCGGGAGGCGATGCGAGGCCCATGAATGGTTTCTGGGACTTCCTGGTTCGGCCCGCACTCGAGGCCGCAGGGGCCCGGGTGGTTGTCGAGGTGGGATCCGAGGGGGGGCGGCATACCCGGCGCCTTCTCGAATGGTGCGCGATCCGCCGCGCACGCCTGCACGTGGTCGAACCAGAGCCGCAATACGACGTCGACGAGCTCGCTGCGGCCCATGCGGAGCGCGTGGTCTTTCACCGCGCCGCAAGTCTCGAGGTGCTGGATCAGCTCGGTCCCGTGGACGCGGTCCTGATTGATGGGGATCACAACTGGTTCACGGTCTACCACGAGCTCAAGATGCTCGAGGCTGTGCATCGATCCAGCTTCCCTTTGGTCCTCCTGCACGATGTTGCGTGGCCGTTTGCCAGGCGGGATATGTACTACGCACCCCCCCGCATTCCGCCCGCCTACCGCCATCCCTATGCCAAGGGCGGGGTCCGGCCCGGCGAGAGCAAGCTGATCCAGGGGGATGGTCTTGCGCCGGAGTTGTACAAGGCCGAGGAGGAGGGCGGCACCCGCAACGGCGTCCTCACTGCGGTCGAGGACTTCTTGCTCGAGACCGATCTCGGGCTGCGACTCGAGGTCGTACCGGTCGATTTCGGGCTGGGCTTACTCGCAAGTCAGGCCCTCCAAGAAAGACGGCCAGCGCTGCGTTCGCTTCTCGATGGCCTTCATACCCGGGAGTTCTCCGAGCGCCTGGTCGCCTACGCCGAGGAACGTCGGATCGACGACTTGATCGGTGTCAGCACAGACCTTGGACGTCACCAAGCGGAGCTGGCATGCCATGAGGTAGAGGTGAAGCATCTGCGCGAGATGCTGGGGGGTGCCTTTGCTGAGCTCGAAAGGGTGCGACAAGAGCTCGCTCATGTGATGGGTTCACGTTCCTGGCGTTTTACTGCGCCGCTTCGCAGGGCGGGGAAGGTCGTACGAAGCTGGGAGCGTGCGGCGCTATGAAACTGTCGGTTGTCGTTGTCGTCTACAACATGCGGCGCGCGGCTGCACGCACCTTGCTTTCGCTTTCGGCGCGCTACCAACAGGCGATTCGGCCCGAGGACTACGAGCTGATCGTTGTGGAAAACGGCTCGACCAGGCCGCTCGATCCGGACAAAGTGCGCGGGTTCGGGGAGAACGTCCGCTACTTCTTCGTGGAGAACGCTAGCCCCTCGCCAGCCTCCGCGGTGAACTTCGGACTGCGCGAGGCGCGCGGTGAGCTTGTGGGCGTGCTGATCGACGGCGCGCGCATCACCACGCCAAACCTCCTCCAGCTTGCGGAGCGTGCGTCGGCCACGCATCCCAGGGCTGTCGTCTGCACCACCGGCTGGACCCTTGGCCGCGAGCCCCAGAACTGGGCGATCGCCCGCGGCTTTGACGAAGCCAAGGAGGACGCTCTTCTTGACGAGATCCGCTGGCCGGCGGAACCCTATCGACTCTTCGAAATCGCCACGCTCGATGGATCCTCGTCCCTTCTCGGTCCGATCGCCGAGACCAACACGCTCTTCATGCGACGCAAGCTCTGGGACGAGCTTGGCGGGATGGACGAACGCTTCGACCAGCCTGGCGGGGGTTTCGTAAACCTCGACACGCTCGAACGCGCCCTCAATCTCCCCGGAGCGGAAATGGTGCTGCTTCTCGGCGAAGGGAGTTTCCACCAGGTGCACGGTGGGATCTCCACGAACTCGTTGCCCCACCAGCTCGCGAGCGACCTCGAACAGTGGCACATCCACTACCAGAACCTGCGGCAACAAGATTGGCGCCTACCCAAACCAAAGACCACCTACTACGGCACTCTTCCAGAGAGCTGTCGCATCCACCTGATCGAGTGGGGGAACCAGCAGACGCTCGCTCGGGTGAAATTCTTGCGTGGAGAGCTCGAGCGACTGCAGGCACAGGCAGACGCCGCCGCCCGAAGGGTTCAGGAGTTGGAAAGCGCGCGCCCCGAGCCTGCTTCGCTGCTGCGTTGGGCGCGTCGGTTGCCGAGGCGTATGCACGGACAGCTGCGGGGTGCCCCGTGAGTGCGGCGCTAGAAGAAGCCACACGACGTGCGGCGGCGCTCGAGGCAGAGCTCGTCGAATTGCGCGAGGTGCTGCGCTCCGCTCAGGCTGAGCTGCATCTGCTGAGGGCCAGCCTGGCCTTCCGGGCGGCCTACTTGGCGGCGCGTTTGCTGCATGCAATGGCTCCGCCAGGAACCCGGCGCGGCCGGGTCTCGGCCTATGCGCGGACGCTCCTTTGCTGGCTCTTCCGTTGGCGACGCTCGCTCGCGAGCCGCCCTGCGCGCGAGGAGCTCCGGGCTGCGCTCCGCGGGCTCCGCTCGCGAGCCCCCGAAGTGCCGGAGATTCGGCACGTTCCGGCCGAGCGTGCGGCACCGGCTTTTGCGCTTGAGGATTGGGAAGAGGCACCGCTCCTCCATGAATCCGAAGTCGATGAGCTCGTGGCAGCGCTGTGGGCTTCGCTCGGGCCCGCCCGCGCCGCGCGAGAGATGTGACGTGCGAAAGGCGACGCTGATCGTTCTCGCCTGGAACAAGTGGGAGCTCACGCGGCGCTGCCTTGAGACCCTGCGGCGCACCCATCTGCCCGACACCGAAGTGGTCGTCGTGGACAATGGATCGACCGACGAGACGCCGCGTGAACTTGCCCACTACCGCTGGGTGCGCGTCGTGCGGCTACCTGAGAACACAGGCTACGTACGAGGCAACAACGCCGGGATCGAGGCAGCCGACCCGGACTCCGACATCGTGCTTCTCAACAACGACGTCGAGTTTCATCAACGCGATTGGCTCGAGCAGCTCCGCCGGTCCGCGTACGCGGCAGACGACATCGGAATCGTGGGATGCCGCCTCACCCTGCCCGATGGCCGCTTGCTTCACGCCGGGACTTACATCCTCTCCGACACGCTTTGGGGACAACAGATTGGAGCACTCGAGAAGGACCTCGGGCAGTACGGACGCGATCGCGAGGTGCAAGGCGTGGTCTTTGCAGTGGCCTACTTGCGCCGCGATGTGCTGAATACGATGGGAGGCCTCTGCACCGACTTCCACTCTTATTTCGAGGATACGGATTTCTGTCTACGGGCTGCAGAAATCGGCTTTCGCACCGTGGTCTGCGGCGAGGTCACGTTGGTACATGCGCAGCACGGCTCTTCGGGCAGCGAGGCTGCGACGCTGCGGCTGTTCCGCTGCAGCCAGAGCACGTTCCGCCGCAAGTGGGAGACCCGACTCCGAGAGCGGGAGGAGCCCGAGTTCCTGTGGCAATCCGTTATGTCCCTGCCGGGCGGCTACGCGGAGTCCAGCAAAGCGCTGGTGCGCGCTTTCGTCCAACGGGGGGCACGCCCGCTCTACCGCTATGCCTATGGACGCGGCACTCCGTTCCCATTTGCGGAGCCAGCCTCGACCAACGACTACCTCCTCGACATTGTGCGCCAACGCGCTGTTCCGCGAAAGCCGCGGGTCGGTGTGGTGTATGCGCAAGGCGACGTATTCGCCCGTAACCCCGCCTCGTGCCGCATCGGTTACACGATGCTCGAGGTGGACGGCTTCCCGGTTGATTGGGTGCGCCAGGCCGACGGCATGGAGGAGGTGTGGACGCCCACGGAGTTCAATCGCCAGGGGCTCCTCGCCTCGGGGCTGCGGCGGCCAGTGCACGTGATGCCGCTCGGGGTGGACATCAATTACTTCCATCCGGGGATTCGCGGCTTCCGGAATCCTCACGGCGAGTTCGTGTTTCTGACGAGCTTCGAGTGGGGTGAGCGTAAGGCTCCGGAGCTGTTGTTGCGCGCATTCAGCGAAACTTTCACTGCTCGCGATCCAGTCCGCCTGGTGGCGAAAATCTCCAACACCGATCCGTCAGTCAGTGTGAAGGCGAAGATCCGCGCGCTCGAGCTCAAGGCGGATGGAGGTCGAATCTCTTATTTGCTGAATCGCGCGCTCCCCTACCACGAGCTGGGCGCCCTGTATGGCTCCGCCGATTGCTTCGTTTCGACCAGCCGAGGAGAAGGCTGGGGAATGCCCGTCCTGGAGGCGTTGGCCTGTGGACTGCCGGTAATCGCCACCGACTGGGGCGGCCATACGGCCTATCTCCACGAGGGAATCGCCTACCCGCTCCGCGTGCGCACGACCCAGCTGGCGCGCGCCAAGTGTCCCTACTACGACGGCTTGCGCTGGGCAGATCCTGACGAGGAGCACCTGCGCTACCTGCTTCGCCATGTGTTTGAACAGCGCGACGAAGCTCGGGGACGAGGCCGCGCGGCGGCGCAAGAAGTCGCCGCCCGCTGGACATGGGACCGTGCGGCGGCACGCATCCTGAGCCGGATCGAAGCGCTCGGGGGTCGATAACGGTCGATGCGCGCGCTCGTGGCCCTGCTCCTTGGCGTGGCTCTCTGCAATGTGGGCTCCGCTTGGCTGCCCTCCGCTGGGATGCCGCGCATCGGCGTTGCTCGTGATGGCCACAGCTTCGCGGCCGCAGGCTTCACCGTTCCCTTCCATCCCTTCGGCTTCAACTACGACCACGACGAGGAGGGCCGCCTTCTAGAGGACTACTGGGTCGACGAGTGGAGCCAGGTGGTCGCGGATTTCGAGGCCATGCGCGCGCTCGGTGCGAACGTGGTGCGCGTGCACCTCCAACTCGCCCGCTTCATGCGCGGACCAAGGGAGCCGGACAGCGTTGCACTCGATCGCCTAGACGCGCTCCTGCGGCTCGCAGAGCGGCTGCGGCTGCGGCTCGACCTGACTGGTCTTGGCGCCTATCGTCGCGCTGACGTCCCTGCCTGGTACGACGCGCTCGATGAAGACGCGCGTTGGGAGACACAGGCTGCATTCTGGCGCGCGATTGGGGAAGTCGGTACACGCAGCCCTGCGGTCTTCTGTTACGACCTCATGAACGAACCGGTCGTACCCGCCGGGCGGGTCGAAGATGGCGACTGGCTGCCGGGCGCACCCGTCGCAGGGATGCAATATGTCCAGTTCGTGACGCTCGATCCCGCCGGTCGGTCACCGGTCAGTGTCGCATTGGCTTGGACGCGACGCATGGCGGCGGCGGTGCGCACGGCCGACCCCCGAGCTCTTGTCACAGTAGGTCTCGTACCGTGGAGCCTCGATAGACCCGGCCTTCAGTCCGGCTTTGTACCGCAGCAGATCGCGCCCGTGCTCGACTTCGTGTCGGTTCATCTCTACCCGGAGTCGCTGCACCTCGACCTAGCACTCGAGACCTTGCGCGGCTTTGCCGTGGGCAAGCCCCTCTTGGTGGAGGAGATTTTTCCGCTCTACGCCACGGCGCAGGAACTCGAGTTCTTCCAAGCCGAGGCCAAGCATGAAGTCTCGGGCTGGCTCGGCTTTTTCCGTCCCTTCGCCTGGCCGATAGCGCAGCGCGCCAACGGACGAGGCACAGGCATTACGCCCGCGAGTGGAATCTTCGCGATTGCGGACGGAGGAGTGCGCGATCCGAATACGATTGGTTCTTCGCGCATACGTACGCGCTAGAAAGGCTGTGCTCACACATGAGGACGATTCTCTCGAAGTTCGGACGGCGCCACATCGGCTCGGCGGACCCCGCGGGCGCTGTGGCTGGCGCTGCCGCTTGGCGCGAAATCATCCTCAAGCAGGGACTTACCGCAGACCGCGCCCGCTCCCTCGGAGATGCGCTCGAGGCGGAGGGCCGCCAGCTCGAGGCCATTGAGGCATGCATGGCGGCCAATCGGTTACGCCGAGACCCCGCACTCGAACGGCGCCTCGTGCGGCTGCGGCATGCGGCCTTCGCGCAGCTTGACCGGTCGCTTTCGCCCGCCTGGCCTCCTTTCGTTCCTGAAGACCACTCTGGCGCAGGCGGTCCGCCTGTGGTCACGCCCGCGGAACTCACACCGAGTGTGCTTCGCAGGGGCATTCTCCGACATGGGTGCGTGTGGGTGCGCGGCCTCGTGCCTCCAGCGCGTGTGGCACGGCTGGTCGAAACCATCGATCATGCCTTCGATGCGCATGATGCTTGCGCGAAGGGCGGTGGCAATTCCCCCTTCTTTGATCCTCTGGACGTGATCCCGAATGGCGAGGCCATGCGCGGGTGGGTCCGTGACGGGCAGGGTATTCTCACCGCGGACTCGCCGCGCGCGCTCTACGAGTTTCTGGAGACCGTGCACGAGTTACGACTCGACGAACTCCTCCACGGCTTCTTCGGCGACCGTCCGGCGCTCTCAGCGGAAAAGTGCACCTTGCGCCGCGTGGACAACACACCGAGTTACGCATCGTGGCACCAGGATGGTGCCTTCATGGGCAAGGGCCTCCGCACGGTGAATGTCTGGTTCGCCCTGAGCCGCTGCGGGCGCGATGCGCCCGGCCTCGACGTCATCCCGCGGCGTCTCGATCACCTCCTGCCCACCGGGGGGGAGGGCGCGATCTTCGACTGGGCAGTCTCGGCCCAGACGATCGCGCGCGAACTCCCGGGCATCCCGATCTGGCGGCCGGAGTTCGAGGCGGGAGACGCCTTGCTTTTCGATGATCTGTGCCTCCACCGCACGGCTGTCGATCCTGGCATGACGCAGCTGCGCTACGCCATCGAAAGCTGGTTCTTCTCGTCGTCAGCGTATCCGGTCGACACCCAAACGCCCATTCTGGTCTAGGGATGCCGGACGCAATCGTGGCGGAGCAAGGGCTTGCAGCGGTTGTTCTTGCAGCACTCGTCGCGGAGGGTGTTCGCCGCTCCGACTGGGCCGCCGCCGAGAGGCGCTTCTCGCGTAGGCTTGCCGACGCGCTGTGGCTCGGGGCATGGCTTGGTGGCGCGCTCCTGCTCGGCAACCTGCTGAGGAGCCCTGCCAGCGATTTCTCCGCCCTGGCAGCCGCGAATACCCTCGCGTTCGCCGCGCTCTCAGGAGCGGCGCTATCCCGCCTTTCCGCCACGGGCCGTTGCGTTGACCGCTTGAGAGCGCCCAGTCAACTCCATGCCATGGCTACGTCCTGCGCTGAGCCGGTACTCCCCGCACGCGACCCCGCCCGCGTCTTCCTGCCCGACCTCGAATCGCTGCGGGGTATCGCGATCGGGCTCGTCCTGATCGGTCACGTGATCGGCGCCGTGAACCTCGGCGAAGTACGGGGCTGGGTTTCTGTTCCCGCGGCGATCTTTATCGCCGGACACACGGGTGTAACACTCTTTTTTGTACTAAGCGGATACCTTGTATCGAGACCTTTTCTCACCGAAGGGCGGGCGGTATCCGTCGGCCACTATTTCACGAGGCGTGCAGTGCGGATCTTGCCTTTGTACGTCCCCACAGTGCTCCTGACAGCCGCCTTCGTCGCGCAGCGCTGGACCGATCTCTGGCGCGCAGTGCCCCATCTCCTGTTTCTCCCGCCGGGGAGCCCTCTGGCACCCCCACTTCTTACGAATACGCAGCCTCCACTGGGTCTAAGCGGGCAATGGTGGAGCCTTTCAACGGAGGTGCAGTTCTACCTGGTGCTTCCTGTGATTGCGTGGCTCCTGTCATCACGCCGCTCTCATTTGGCGAGCGCTGCGCTCGCAATTGGCTGGCTCGCGGCCTACGTGGCGCTCTTGCGCGGCGATTTTCGGCTTGGCAGCACCGCACATTTCGGTGCTTTGCTCTCGCTGCTGACACGTGCGCCCGCATTCGCGGCGGGGGCCGCACTCGCGTGGGTAGAGTTGCGGTACGGAGAGGCTCTGCGCCATGCCCTGGCTTCGCGTTCCTGGCTCCGGGCAGGCGGGAGTGACCTCGCGCTGGTCGCCGTAGTGCTGGGGCTCGGCCTCTTGCTGCGTGCCGTTGTACACGACGGGTACACGTACTGGGAGGAGCGGTGCAATCCCTGGCACGTGGCGGAGGCGACCCTCTGGTGCAGCATGATGGCGCTCCTGCGCTTCGCGCCACTGCGCCTGCGTCCGCTCCTGGTGAACGCTCCACTTGGCACGCTCGGCCGCATTTCCTACTCGTTGTACCTGATCCACCTTCCAGTCATATGGGCGCTTCTATCTAGAGATATAAGCGCCCATATTCTAGGACGCGGGCTCACCGGGCAGCTCACCCTTGCGGTCATGCTGGTGATTGCAAGCCTCGGCGTCGCGGTGGTGACCTACCGAGTCGTGGAGCACCCGGTTCTCCACTGGAAGCGGCGGGTCACCGTCTAGGATCGCTCAGAGTGCGAGATTGGAGCGCTCCGCGGGTGGCTGCCTTCGGTGGATAGGTCCGTGCGTCGTTGTCGTCCCTTTAAGCGCGACGCCGGCCTCCTCACCCGACTTCTCCCGCATCCAGGAAGCAGTCTCTCAAGAAGGATTCGCCATGTCGTGGAAGACGTCGGCTTAGCCTTCCGTCCAGATCGCCCTGGCTCGGTCACGTGAGCGTCGACACCACCCATCGCTACGCCTAGGTCAACATCCGCGGGCAGGAGGCAGCGCTGACAGCATGCGAGTCGCCTACCACAGCTTCGGCGGCTCTTCCCCGAAAGGCCGTCTGGCGGAACGACGAGGCACTGTTCGCTGGCTCGCCAGCTATGACCGTTATGTGCCTCCCCAAGGGAGCAACTCCCAGCGCGCGTACGACTCTCGCCGCTGCGCCTATCTCCCAGAGCAGTGCACATAACCTCGACAATCTCAGGGAGGGTGTGCTCACGCGGCCGCCCGGCCGACGCGCGCTGGCGTCACGAGGAGGCGCAGGAAGACGGCGGAGCCGAGTCGGCGAAGCGACATTGGCCCGAGGTTAGAGCGGGCCCCCCGCCGGCTGGGGAACGATCTGCCCGAGGCGCTTGCGGCAGAAGTCGGCGAACCAGATCGCGCGGGTGCGCGGGTCGAAGGCGAGCCCGGCCGCGAGGTGCGCGACGGGCTTTCCCGCGGCGCGGCATTCGAAGCCCGTGCTCACGTAGCGATAGAGCGAGATCGGCGGCAGCAGGATCACGCGGCCCGTCCCGGCTTGCACGTAGCCGAGGGAGGCGCCATTTGCCGGATCGTCCCGTCCGTCGGGAGCCTCGTCGCTCCCGTCGACGCGGCCCTGACCAAACCAGAGATTGCCGTCGTCGTCGCGCGCGAGGGAGTGCATCTGGTCCACCCCGGGGCGGAAGCTCGACACGGGATATTCGATCACGCAAGGATTCGCACCGCGGGCGTCGAGAGCGGCGCAGCGCGGATCGTCGAAGCGCTCCTTCGGGATCCGGGACACGACGCCCGCCTCCTGGGCGCAGAACGCGACGCTGCCGCCCGCGTCCTCGGCGAGGCCCCAGGGGCCGCGCCCGAACAGCAGGTAGAGGCAGCAGTGGGAAGGGCAGAGCCGCTCGGCGGTGCCCTCGGGAAGCGAGCATGCGCAGTGCGAGCGGCCGCAGCTCGCCTCGCCGGGTGGGCGTGCGAGCGGAAAGCGCTGGAAGGCGCCCGTCGCAGGATCGAAGCGACCGACGTAGTTCCCGCCCCAGTACCCGGCATACCAGATCGTCCCGTCGGTGTGTCGGAGCAGCGGCCCCGGCAGCCAGAGCGGCTCGGTGCCGGCCGGCACCGGAATCGGATGCTCGCGGAAGCAGGCGCGCTCGTCCGGCGCACTAGGTGCGCAGACGCGCTCAGCGAGCACGCAGTCGTGATCGTCGAGGCAGCGGCGATACCGGGTCTCGCTGCAGACGCCGACGCGTTCGCCCGCCGGGATCTCACATCGCTGGCGCGGCGCGAAGTCGAAGGTCGGGTCGGGCGGGATCTCGGCCGGATCGAAGCTCGTGAGGCGCGCCTCGTACGCCACGTGATCGACGCCGCCCTCGCGGACCGAGCGGCGGCCCTGTGTGAACCAGACGCGTCCCGTCGCGGGATCTACGGCGAGGCCCACGATCGAGTTGTCGTTGCCGGGAACAGGCCAGATTTGCGGCGGTCCGCCGTCCGGCGCGAGCATCACGATGCGCGAATGGTTCGGATGGGTGCCGGTGTAGAGTTCCCACCCGCCCTCCGTCGCGAAGGCCCGGCTGCGCTCGTCGACGACCACGGACTCGCCGAGCATCGAGATGCGGGTCGGGGCGTCCCCGAAGAGCTCCGACGCGAAGATGCCTTCCGGGCGTCCCTGGGGCAGGTCGAACACCGTCCATCCGCCGTCGGACGCGAGGCGCTTGAGCTGGGTGTGGAACTCTTCGTTCACGACGACGCGCGAGCGCTCGTCGACGGCGACCGCGAGCGGCGCCGGATTGGTGCCGGGGTCGGAGCGTGGCACGTCGTAGTGTCGGTACCGGAAGCGCTCGACCCGCGCCGGGGGGCTCGCGGCGAAGAGGGTCGAGACCTCGACCGAGAGCTCGGCCTCG
>DATFYN010000326.1:0-2217 GCA_035315025.1 Myxococcota bacterium | reverse complement strand
GCATGGTGGTCTTTGCCGCTGCTGCTGCACAGAAGGCAGTTGACCATATCCGGGACGTGAAAACTGCCCAGGAGGCAGAGGCCACCACTGAGCTGGAGCTGGCGGCCTGATCTTGCCAGGGCTGGGCCAGGAGGGGGCCTCGCCCCGGTCGTATTACTTAAAGGGGAAAGCCGACTCTACGCCCGCGTCTCCACAACCGAGCAGCATGTCGAACCCCAGCTTCATGCGTTGCGCTCCTATGCTGAGGCGCGTGGCTTCGACATCGCGGCGGAATACGTCGATCATGGCGTTGCCGGTGCGCCAAGGATCGCCGCCCCGCCCTTGACCGGTGCGCGTTTCGGACGATCGTGAACACCGGGATCGGCTGATGGTGAACGCAAAGATCGGGCATCGTGAACACTTGGATCGGCCATGGTGAACACCTGGATCGGTCATTGTGAACACGTAGATCGGGGATCGTGAACGGGGTGGTATCCCCTGGCCTCCACGCATAGAGGGGGGCCAGGCGAGCGCGGAGTGACGCTGGGCAGAGAGCCACGGCAGTCCCTCTCTCGAGAGGAGGGGGAGTTGTCGGGCCAGAGGCTGTCCATGCGGAAGACGCGCGAGGTTCTGCGGCAGAAGTGGTGCCTGGGGCGCAGCCACCGAGAGGTGGCGCGCAGCCTGGGCACGAGCCTGGGGACCGTCAGCATGACGGTGGCTCGGGCCACCGCAGCGGGGCTCGCCTGGGAGGCGGTCGCCGCCCTCTCGGACGAGGAGCTCGAGGGGAAGCTGTACGAGGGTCCGGCAGGGGGCGGCCTCGGCCGCCCCCTGCCGGACTTTGCCGCGGTGCACGCCGAGCACAAGCGGCCGGGCGTGACGCTCGAGCTTTTGCACCTCGAGTACTTGCAGCAGTTCCCGGGCGGTTATCAGTACACGCAGTTCTGCGAGTACTACCGGCGCTGGCTTCAACGTCGTCGGCTCTCGATGCGGCAGATCCACCGTGCGGGAGAGAAGCTGTTCGTCGACTACGCGGGCAAGCGGCCCGAGATCATCGACGCCGCTACGGGCGAGGCAACGGCGGTCGAGCTCTTCGTCGCCGTGCTCGGCGCCTCGAACTTCACCTTCGCCGAGGCGACGGCGACACAGCGCGTCCCGGACTTTCTTGCAAGCCACGTGCGAGCCTTCGAGTTCCTCGGTGGGGTCGCCGCGGCCGTGGTCCCCGACCAGCTTAAGAGCGGCGTCACGACGGCGTGTCGCTACGAGCCCGGCTTGCAGCGGGCCTACGAAGAGCTGGCTCAGCACTACGGCACGGTCATTCTCCCGGCGAGGCCGGGAAAGCCACGCGACAAGGCCAAGGTAGAGGTCGCCGTCCAGCTGGCCGAGCGCTGGATCCTGGCCCGGCTGCGCCACGAGAGCTTCTTCTCACTGGCCGCCTTGAACGTGCGGATCCGCGAGCTCCTTGGTGATCTCAACGCGCGCACCATGCGCGCCTACGGCGCGAGCCGCCAAGAGCTCTTCGAGCGGCTCGATCGCCCAGCCCTGCGACCTTTGCCTGCCGAGCGCT
Source organism: Myxococcota bacterium (assembly GCA_035315025.1). GTDB lineage: Bacteria > Myxococcota_A > UBA9160 > UBA9160 > UBA9160 > UBA9160. Next base: position 674 of record DATFYN010000326.1, on the reverse strand, counting down.
TCGTCCATGCCGAGTGGAAGAAGGCTCGGGTCAACCTCGACTATCACGTCGAGCTGGATCACCACTACTACTCCGTGCCCCACGCCCTCGTCCACGAAGCGGTGGAGCTCCGCTTCACGGCGACCACCGTCGAGGTCTTTGCCCGCGGCCAGCGCGTGGCCTCCCATGCCCGCAGCTTCCAGCGCGGCCGGCACACCACGGACCCCTCCCACATGCCCAAGGCCCATCAGAAGCATCTTTCCTGGACTCCTTCGCGCCTGATCCATTGGGCCCAGAGCATCGGGCCGCAGACCGCGGCCCTCGTCGAGGCCATCCTCACCGAGCGCCCGCACCCCGAGCAGGGCTACCGCTCGTGCCTGGGCATCTTGCGGCTGGCCAAGCGCTATGGCGCGGCGCGCCTCGAGGCGGCCTCCACCCGCGCCGTGGCGGTGCGCGCCCGCTCGTACCGCCATGTCGACTCGATCCTCAAGCGCGGCCTCGATCGCTTGCCCTGGCCCGCGCACGGTACGCAGACCAAGACCTCCCCGGTCGTTGCTCACGAGAACGTCCGCGGCGGTGACTACTACCAACTGCCTCTCACGAAAGGACCGAACGATGCTGAATGAACCGACGATGGAGAAGCTGCGCGCCTTGCGCCTCGGCGCACTGGCCGCAGCGTGGGTCGAGCAGCAGCG
>DATFYN010000325.1:0-9396 GCA_035315025.1 Myxococcota bacterium | reverse complement strand
CAGCGAAGTGGGAGACGGCTGGAGACGGCGGAGACGCCCCTATTGCCGCTGCTTGCCGCCCTTTGCCGCTCCTTGCCGTGCACCAGACGCAAGATCGCGTCGTTCCTCAGCGTTGGGACGGTCTTCGAACCTGAGGGTCGGGGGTTCGAATCCCTCCCGGCGCGCCAAGATTTCCCTTTGATTCCCGCAAGTTTTCCGCATTGTCACTTGGTCCAAGAGTGTTGTCGTCGGATCGAGGGGCCGTATAGGGCCGTCCGGGGCCGTCTGGTTTCTGCCCCCGCGGTGTCCCGAAATCGACGAAATCCAAGTCGCCGGGATCGGTGGGCAATGCATGCGCGTACACCCGCAGTGTTAGCGCCGGGTCCGAGTGGCCGAGCTGGTCGGCGACCCACCTAACGCTTTTTCCCGCTTCTAGTGCGAGCGTGGCGAATGTATGGCGGGCCGCATGTAGACACCTGACCGGATCTGACGGACGAGAAGCACGCGGTCAAGATCCGCCTGAGGACGCCCGATCCTGGCTCCTCGCTTCTTGGCGGCACGCATCCCCGCCACGGTTCGCTCCCGGATCAGGTCCCGTTCAAACTCGGCAATCGAACCCAAGACATGGAATAAAAGGCGGCCAGCCGGGGTGCTGGTGTCGATGGCTTGGTCCAAGACGACGAGGTCAATGCCAAGCGCCTCGAACTCACGGGCAAGGCTGGTTAGGTGATGGACGCTACGGGCCAGGCGGTCGAGCTTCACGCAGGCGACGACATCGAACCTGCGTCGGCGGGCATCGGCAAGGAGGCGATCAAGCGCGGGCCTGCGGTCCTTCGCACCTGAAACGCCGTGGTCCACGTACTCGCCCACGACCCCTAAGCCTCGGGCCTGGGAGTAGCCGCGGAGGCTCTCGACCTGGATCTCGGGTCTCTGGTCTGTGGTGGATACGCGGGCATAGAGGGCAACACGGGGCATAGAAGCCTCCTCTTCAGGGTGACGACACCGAGGCTGGGTCCCCTCCCGACCCTGCCCCGGTAGATCAGGCTGCCAGCTCCAGCTCAGTGGTGGCCTCGGCCTCCTGGGCAGTTTTCACGTCCCGGATATGGTCAACTGCCTTCTGTGCAGCAGCAGCGGCAAAGACCACCATGCGCGAATCCTTGCGCAGCACGCGCAGCCAGGAGGCGAGGTAGGACGCGCTGAGATCCATCAGGCTCTCGCAGTCGATCTGGGCATAGGCTCTCAGGAAGGCCGCGGACATCTCAGCAATCAACTCCTCCTTTGAGTACTCATGATTTCCGAAGCGCTGAGGATCCGTCACCCCTTCTCGGGCGAGGCGAGACGTGGCCCCCGTACTGTGGCTCAACTCATGGAACAAGACCGAGTAGAAGGCTTCGGCACTCTCGAACGTCTCGGGCGGGGGCATCACCACCGAGTCAGTTGACGGGCGATAGTAGGCAGCCGTCCCAGCCGTCCGAATACTCGGGGGGTTGGCATAACCCGTGACCAGGCTCTCGGCTCGCTCAATCGGGGTGAACGGCGATGCCTTCGGCTTGGCCATCTCTGCAAGGCGCTTGTGCTCGACGCCTTCGCTCTGGTCCAGGTTGAAGACCGTGTAGTACCGGCAGAGCGGCACCTTGCGCTCCTTGCGTTCTTCATCCTGCCCGTCCAGCCACTTCCAGAACACGACGGGCGAACCACGCTCCCCCTTCCGAACATGGCCCCCAAGCTCTGTAATCTGCTTGTACGTGCCCCAAAAGGGGAGGCATAGGCCTGGCATCCCAACAAGAAGACATTGATGCCCCTATAGGGCTTTCCGCTCGTTAGGTTCCTGGGGGCACCTGTCTCAACGTTCCAAGGCTTGTGCCACGGCACGGTACCTCTCTCCAGCTTTTCCACGATCCTCGCAGTAATCACGTCGTACACGCTCGGCATTGGTATTCATCCTTCTTCCCCTCCGTGGTTTTGTTAAATCATACCGTAAAAAGAGTTACACGACATAATGATCATAAAGATATATCTGAGATGGAGTAGAAACCGCGAAAGGAGGGGTGGGGTATTTTGGCGAGCGCGCGTGTGCAACATATCCGGGTTGCACGATTTTTATGGGATTTGTGAGTAAATGGCCGTAACGTTGGAGAGGAAGATGTTCTTTGAAGCCGTTCGAGAAGAGGAGATCGGGTCCCAATGGAGAACCGTCCCGCCTAAGACAGCAAAGTAAGATTTGACTTGTGTCTGGGGCCGCGCCAGCGTTCGCACCGATAGAGTGTCGCGTTGTGGCACATCAGTACGCAAGCCAGTTGCTCGGGCGTCATGCACGACGCAGGGCACATTGTCCATGTACGAGGAGATTGATGGGATGAGGACCTATGCCTTGGCAGCATCCGTTCTGACTTTGATGCTTCTTGCGACGGCTCCGGTGAGAGCCCAGCAGGTCACCGGCGTACCGGGTTCGCCCAGTGCGACAATCACAATCGACGGGAAACAACTCCCACCGCCCGACCCGAAATTTGGCGGTGTGATCAAGGAAAAAGCCACGGAATCTAAACCATGGTGGCCGCCCACCGTCGTTCCGCCCAAGGGCGCGCCCAATGTTTTGCTCATCATGACCGACGACGTCGGCTTCAGCGCGCCGAGCACGTTCGGCGGCGTGATCCCGACACCCGCGCTGGACCGCATCGCAAAGAGCGGCCTGCGCTACACGCAGTTTCATTCTACGGCCCTCTGTTCCCCAACGCGCGCCGCGCTCATCACCGGACGCAACCATCACTCGGTGGGTTTTGGCGTCGTCTCCGAGATTGCTACAGGTTTCCCGGGATATGACTCGATCATTGAGAAGAGCAAGGGCACGATTGGCGAAGTCCTGAAGGAGAACGGGTATGCCACCTCCTGGTTCGGCAAGGATCACAACACCCCGGCTTTCGTGGCGAGTCAGGCCGGGCCCTTTGACCAGTGGCCGACCGGCATGGGCTTTGAGTACTTCTACGGCTTCATCGGCGGCGATACCAGCCAGTGGCAGCCCAATCTCTTCCGAAACACTACGGCGATCTACCCCTACGTCGGGCAGCCGGGCTGGAACCTGACGACCGCCATGGCGGATGACGCCATAGCGCACATGAAGATGCTCAATGAGGTAGATCCGAAGAAGCCGTTCTTTGTCTACTACGTGCCCGGCGGTACGCATGCGCCGCACCACCCGACGCCGGAATGGATTAAGAAGATCAGCGACATGCACTTGTTCGACCAGGGCTGGAACAAGCTACGTGAGACCATCTTCGCCAACCAGAAGAAGCTCGGCGTGATTCCGCAAGACGCACAGTTGACTCCGTGGCCGAAGGACCTGCCGGAGTGGGACTCGCTCGGGTGGGAGGAAAAGAAACTCTTTACCCGCCAGGTGGATGTGTATGCGGCGTATCTTGCCTACACCGACCATGAGATTGGTCGCGTGATTCAGGCGGTCGAAGACATGGGTAAACTCGACAACACGCTCATCATCTACATCAGCGGCGACAACGGCGCGAGCGCCGAGGGCACTCTCAATGGAACGCCGAACGAAGTCGCTCCGTTGAACGGCGTTGTCCTCCCCGTCAAGGATCAGTTGCTATTCTACGAGTTCTGGGGCTCGGACCAGACCTATCCCCATATGGCGGTGGAATGGGCTTGGGCGTTCGACGCACCGTTCCAGTGGGTCAAGCAGATCGCGTCGCATTTCGGCGGGACGCGTCAGGGCATGGCCATTTCATGGCCCGGCCACATCAAAGACGTGGGCGGCATTCGCACGCAATTCCATCATGTGATCGATATTGTGCCGACGATCCTAGAGGCGGCTGGCATTGCGGCTCCCGACACGATCAATGGCATCAAGCAAGATCCCATCGAAGGCGTGAGCATGGCCTATACGTGGGACAAGGCCAACGCCAACGCGCCCTCCAAGCGCGACACGCAGTACTTCGAGATCCTGGGTAATCGCGCGATCTACCACGATGGTTGGATTGCCGCAACCACGCCCGTGACTCTTCCGTGGCACATGACCCCGACCGTGCCCGACGTAATCACCGGCTACAACTGGGAACTCTACAACATCAAATCCGACTTCACGGAAAATATGACCTCGCAGCCAAGATGCCGGACAAGCTCAAGGAAATGCAAAATCTCTTCGTGGCCGAGGCGAAGAAATACAACGTGCTTCCGCTCGACAACTCGACCCTCACCCGCCTCCTCACGCCACGTCCGAGTACCGCGGCCGGGCGCACCACCTTCACGTATTCCGGTGAGCTAAGCGGCGTGCCGGACAGTTCTGCCCCGAGCATCCTCCAACGGTCGTACACCATCACCGCCGACGTGGAGATTCCTGAAGGCGGCGCGGAAGGCATGATCGTCACCGAAGGCGGACGATTCGCCGGTTACGGCTTGTTCCTAAGCAAGGGCGAATTAGGAGTCGGTCGGGGCAAGCCGGTGTTTCTCTACAACCTGCTTGATGTCAAGCGGACCGCCTGGGAAGGCCCAGAACTCAAGCCCGGCAAACACACGATCACGTTCGACTTTAGGTTTGACGGCGGCGCCTTCGGCGCGGGCGGCACCGGCATCTTGAGCGTGGACGGCAAGGAAGTAGACAAGAAGTCCATGGAACACACCGTGCCGTTCATCTTCCAGTGGGACGAGACCTTTGATGTGGGATTGGATACCGGCACACCGGTCTCACTCATTGAGTATCACTACGACTGTCCGTTCAAGTTCACCGGAAAGATCGACAAGCTGACGTACCAGCTTGGACCGGTGCAGATTCCGCAAGAGGGTCAGCAGACCCTTCAGAAGGCGGCCGAGAGGATCGCCCAAGGCAAAGACTAGCGATGGACAAGGCGCGGTATCACTCAAACGTGACGAGGAGCGCAACGTGAGAAAGGTCAATCGGGGTAGCAACGGTTGTTTCAGCCTTGATTGTCGCTTGCGAGCGCCGACACCTCTTCGTCTTCGCGTGAATTGGAGTTCTACTGTATGGAGATGTTCATGAGAATTCTTTTGCTAGTAGTTGCATGCATGTTGCTTTCGTCGGTTACATCTGCGGACTGCGTCACCGATTCGCGCGGTAGGACTGTTTGCAGCAATGGTGAGAAAGCCGCTGTAGTCAATAAAAAAGGGGTACGGTTCATACCGCGCAAAAGAATCAGTATGGCGTAACGACTACTCAAAGTAGTAATGGTGGAAAAGCCAAGACCAAGAATGGTAAGGGTGTATATGTAGGCCCAAATGGCACCAAATGTGTAAAGACCGCGAATAATCAGGGCTGCAAGTAATCATGAATGCACACCCCTGGCATGGAGGAAGAACAAGGTAGGTCCTCCCGATTCTGGGTCCCGCACTACCACGGCAGAGTCACCCTCCGCATCCGGTCCTGCGCCGTGTGCGCGTAGCCCTGGGTGGTCGTGATCGGCTTTGGCGCCCTCACAAGTCGAGCGCCTCAGTCGCGCACCTCTTTCGGGCGTCTGAGCTTGTCACGTATCGCATGACGGAGCTGAGGTCGGACCATCCGCTGAGCTGGCGGACGGTCCCACGTCGATACCCCTTCCGAGCAGCTCGGTGGCAAACGTCCGACGCCGGGAAGGCGGCCCGGGCACGGACTGCACAAACTTGGGCGCCCCTAAGCACTAAAGCTACCTCGACCTAGCCGTCGTGTAGTAGTGTGCGCGTTCCCAGCTACTGGAGGGGTCTGCCGCCGTACGATCCGTTGCCGCAAGTGCCTGCCGAGTGTGATGGAAATATCGGTGAGACGTTACGCGGCGACAGTTACCTCAGGAGACAAAAATGAATCTTGGAGCGCGTGTTCGCAATGCTGGACCCGCTTCTCGTTTGTCGATGGTGGCATTTGCGCTTTTGGTCCTATTGTCGGCCGCGCCAACTACGGCCGCCGACAGCCTGAAAGGTCAGGTGCTCGGTGCGGGCGCTCCGATCGCTAACTCGACGGTGACGCTTTGGGCCGCGAGTGCAGGCGCACCCAAAGAACTGGCGCACGCACGCAGCGACGCCGATGGTCGCTTCGTGCTAGACGCGCCCGGCGCTTCCGGCGATGAGACCAGCCTGTATCTCGTCGCGGAGGGCGGCCAACCCGCAGCCAACAAGGCGAGCGGCGACAACCCGGCCATCGCGCTGATGACAGTGCTGGGTGAGAAGCCCCCGGAGATGGTCGTCATTAACGAAATGACAACGGTAGCGTCGGTATGGACGCACGCGCAGTTCCTCGGCGGTACGGTGCTCAAAGGTCACGCGCTTGGGCTGAAGATCGCAGCAGGCAACGTCCGCAACTTCGTCGATGTCGCCACCGGCGGTTGGGGCGACGCCATCCAGAGACCGCTGAACAGCGCACAGACGCCGACGATGGCCAACTTCGCCACGCTGGCGGACGTGCTTTCCGGTTGCGTCACGCGGGTCACGACGGATGCGTGCGGCAAGCTCTTCGCGGCTACTACCCCACCTGCCGGAGCCGTTCCGACGGACACCCTGACGGCGGCGCATTCAATCGCCCGCTATCCGTGGTTCCAGCCCGAGAGGCTCTATTCGTTGCTTGACCAGTTCTATCCGGTGCCGACGGGTAAGAACCTGCGACCGGTTCCGTTCATGCCGTACCTAAACTTCCCGCCCAGCGCGTGGGTGCTGCCACTGAAGTTCGACGGTGGCGGGTTCCGTGCGGGCGGAAAGGCCATGTTCGACAGCGAGGGCAACCTCTGGGTCGGCGACAACTGGACGGTCGGTTGGCAGGGGCAGGACGTGCTGTGGCAGGGCAACGCCACCAAGTTCGCACCGAACGGTCGTCCGCTTTCCCCGATGACCACCGGCTTCACCGGCGGCGGCATGCAAGGGGGCACCTTCGGTGCGGCTATCGACGCCAAGGACAACGCTTGGTTCAGCAACTATGGCAGTAAGTCCATCGCGGTGTTCGACAAGAATGGCAAACCCCTGACGCCACCGGAGGGGATCACTTTCAACGGCCAACTCGGGCTGATGCAGGGAATCATCGTCACGCCCAGCGGAGACGTTTGGGCCTTGGGCATCTCGAAGACCCAGCTCGTCCACTTCCCGAAGGGCGATCTAACCAAGGGCCGGATCGTTTGCGAGGGCGACAAAGAGGAGCCGTGTAAGTCGTTCCGGGCGCCATTTCACCTCGGCATCGACCAGCAGGACCGGATCTGGGTGTCCAATAGCGGCGTCGAACACGTCACCCGCTTCCCAGCCGCTGACCCCAGTAAGGCCGAGAACTTCAAGAGCGGATTCAACAGCAGTGGTCTTGGCATCGACAGTCAGGGCAACGTCTGGGTCACCAACCGGTTCGGCAGTGGGCTGTTGGGCATGTGGCATCTGATAGACATGGGGGTACGCCTGAAGCTCAAGGGTGTTACGGCGGCCTCTGACTACCTGACGAAGACCATGTCCGAGCAGAAGGGAGGCGCCGAGGGTGGCAGCGTCGTGCTGCTGCGTCCCGACGGCACCCCCTACCCGGGCTCGCCGTTCACCGGCGGCGGTCTCCCCGGGCCATGGGCTGCGGCCGTGGACGGGAATGACAACGTATGGATCTCTAACTTCGCCATGCCGAGCAGTCCCATCGTCGAGCTATGCGGCGCCCGCACCGAGAACTGCCCGCCCGGCATGAAAACCGGCGACCAGATTTCGCCCCCCGGCGGCTACGTGGGAGGAGGCTTGCAGATGCAGACCGACATCGCCGTCGATCCGGCAGGCAATGTCTGGGCGATCAACAACTGGCAGGACATCGACAGTTGTGTCGGTACGCCTAGCGAGGCGCTTTCGACTCGCTGCGGTGGCCAGGGCGTCGTGATCTTCTACGGCATGGCCAAGCCGGTCCGTGCACCGCAGATCGGACCGGCGCGCGCGTATTAGCCTGTCACGTACCGCATGACCACGGTGAGGTCGGACCAACCTCCGAGCTGGCGCACGGTCTCTACATCCACGCCCCTACCGAGCAGCTCGGTGGAAGGACGGGCAGCCTGATAGGTCGCGCGCTTCCCTATTGCGTGGGCCGCCGAATGACCTCGCCAGGTTTGGGCTGGTAGGGACCTATGTTCCCGTAAATCGAATCGAGCACGGAGCGGAAGGTGACTTCCATCTCCGCGTCATAGCCCGGCGGATTGTTTCTAAGGTGCGGCCATGCCAGGCGAACGCCAACCGCAACATCCGCCACATTACGTTTTGCGTCTAGCAGCGAATAGACAACTTCTCCCTGTTTTGCCTCTTGCCGATAGATTGTCCACTCTTTAAAGGATTCGACCTTCGGCTCAGCCTGTCCGTAGTGCTCACCCACACGCTTCAGTGCGTCACGCGCCTTTTCAGAGTCCGGGTTAAAGGTACAAGCTCGCCCCGCCACGTCTTCTCTTGATCGTGCGATTCCCGCACAGTGCTGCCGTCACGCGAGGTCGTGACGGGGGCAGTCCCATGGAGGAGCGCGGTCAGGAGCTGCGCGAGGCGATTGCGCGGCTCGAGCGGCGGCACCGCAACGATCCGTTCCCAGCGCCTTTGCGGGGCGAGATCCTGGTTTACACGGCTGCGGGGTGATCGGCGGCGGCGCCGCCAGCGCAATTGCGTCCGCATCGCGCAGCACGGACAGCAACCGCTTCAGCGCCGCCCGGTCGCCAGGCTGGATGGAATGCTTCCCCGCTCGGTACCGGAGGTATCGCTCGACCCTGCGTTCATCGAGATCGGTCAGCTTCGAGCGGCTTCTTGGAATCCAACTCAGGAGATCGCCTGCCAAGCTGAGGCACCGCCAAGTGCCTTGGCGAGCGAGCCCGTCTTTGACGAGACGCGCCGCGTAGAGCTCGACGAGCTGTCCGTGGGGTCCACTCTTCAGGCGCCGGAACAGCCGGCTCCTGTCCAAGTACTCCTTTGCAACCATAGTCCTGTCCTCCGCGGTTGAGAGCCGAGGCATAGGACAAACTATGCCGAGCCGTTCACATGCCGGTCACGACAAATCCTTGGGGAAAAGGAGCCCGTTCGGCATAGTTCGGCGGGCGGCATAGTCCGCCAAGCTTGCCGGCCTTGAGCCCGCGGCCTATCTCGCCGAGGCGACACGCCGCGCGATCGAGAATCCCGGCACGGTCACGCTGCCGCGCGACCTCGCTCGGTCGTAGCTCACCCCGCCGCCCCGCATCGCCTTGAATCACGTCCTCAGCATGGACGGCACAGCGACACCCGTCACGACGGGGCAGAGCGAGGCTTTACAGAAGATCGGGGTAAGGCCCCTCAAGCTCCATACGGCGAGGCACACGTTCGCAACGCTTGCGCTAGAGGCGGGTCGTAGCGTGCGCTGGGTGGCTGAGCAGCTCGGACACTCCGATCCCGCGCTCACGCTGCGCGTATACGCACACGCCCTGCGCGCCACCGAAGCCGATCTCGGTTTCGTCGACTTCGGATCAGCAG
>DATFYN010000324.1:0-4711 GCA_035315025.1 Myxococcota bacterium | reverse complement strand
AAAAGGCTCCCGCTCCGAAGCTGTGCACGCAGCCCCCGTGAGACCAAGGTGTCGATGACCTTTCGGTGGGCGTCGGCGAAATCCATCGGACCCATGTCGATGACCTTAACTCCAAGGCTCTGCGGATCCACGCGGATCGTGACGGGCACCGAGAACTCGTAGGTCTTCGCGTCGAACTGAGCGCGAACCGCCACGACTTCCCCGACCGGGATCCCATTGAACTCCACCGGCGCTCCGACCGTCAGTCCGCGGACCGACTGCTTGAAGACCAGCAGATAGGTCTGTGGATTGCGGGCCGGCAGCCTGAAGGCCTCGGCCCGGTTGGGGAACAACGGGAACTGCGTCTCCGCGTCGGCCGCCGGGAGGACCGGACCCTCCGCAGGGGTCTCAAAGGCAATCCCCCCGACGAGGATGGAGAGCAAGGACTGCGTCTGCACGCTGAGGCCGCTCGCCGAGAGCGATACGTCGATTCCGCTTGCCTGCCAAAAGCGCGTGTTGGGAGTGACGTACTGGTCGTAGGGCGCGTTCACGAATACCTTGACATTCAGGGACTTGCCGTCCGGTTCGAGCTCGTACGACGTGACCTGACCGACCTGCAGCCGCCTAAAGTAGATTGGCGTGCCGTTATCCAGCGAGCCCAGATCAGGAGCCTTCAGGGAGAAGAAGCGGCCCGGGGTCTCGATTGTCACCACGGGTGGATTTTCGAGCGCTACGAAGTTGCGCTTGCTCACCCCCGACTGGCCGATCTCCATGCCGATGTAAGCCCCGGAGATGAGGGTGCCGAGCCCGGTCACGCTGGCACCCGAGATCCGAGGACGCACGACCCAGAACTTGGTGTCGTCGACAAGGAAGCTTTGGGTCTTCGGGGCCATCTGTGCGGTGATGATGACGCGGAGGTGGTCCTCGGAAAGCCGAATCGTGGTAACGGTTCCCACGTCGACGCCGTTGTAGTGAATCTGGGTCTTGCCGGCCTCGAGCCCCTCCGCCGACCGGAAGACGATCGTGATCTTGGGCCCCTCGGCGAGGATCCGCGTCACCGCGACCCAGGCGCCGGCGATTGCCGCCACGATCGGGATGATCCAGACCAGGGAGAGCCGTGTCTGTCGCCTGCCGACTGCCCTCGACTCGGGGATGGGCGGAAGCGGTGCGTTCGGGTCAGGCATGTCGAACCTCTCTTGCGCTTGCGGAGTCCCAGATGAGGCGCGGGTCGAAGGATTCGACCGCGAGCATGGTCAGCACCACAACGGCCGCGAAGAAAAACAGGCCGGAAGCCGGCTCTACCGACATGAGCGGCTGCAGCTGCACGAGGGCAGCGGTGAAGGTATCGACGAAGACGTCAACCATCGACCAGCGTCCAATGAACTTGACCATCCGATAGAGCCGTATGCGCTGCTCGTGGTTCTGCGCCGAGCCCCGCTGCACGGTGATGAGCAGGTACCCCAGCGCGAGGATCTTCGCGCTTGGAATCATGATGCTCGCGATCAGTACGATGAGTGAAAGCGGCCAGCCGGTCGGTGACCAGAGCAGCACAACGCCCTGCAAGATGGTGTCGGAGTCGGCGCCGGCAGCGGTGGTTGTCGTGAGGACCGGTAGGAGGTTTGCCGGGACGTAGCAGATTGCCGCAGCGATAACGTAGGCCCAGGTACGCTGGAGGCTTCCCGGCTTGCGGAAGGCGAGGGTCTCATCGCAGCGCGGACAACGACCTTCTTCCTCCCCCGGTGCGGGACGTGAGAGCAGGCCGCAGGCCTCGCAGCTTTGCAGGCCGAGTTGCATCGCAGTCACGCCGGCCGGATTCACGACGTCGCCTCCGCGATCTTTTCCGCTGCGCCTGCGCGCCGCGCGCTCTCGGCCCACTCGACCCTGTTCCACACCTCCCGGGGATCGAAGCTTGCCTGAATTCCGGCGAGTAGGAAGACGAGCACCCCGAGCACGAACAGAGCCACTCCCGGGATCACCGTCGCGTAGTCCGCGATTTTCACGAGAGCCACCAGCACCCCGAGCAGCATGACTTCGATCATGCTCCAGGTGCAGGTCGTGGGATGATGGCGAAGAAGCGTCCCGACCCATCTCGGCGGGCGTTTGCGACGAGCTGCGACCACGATCGCCAGCATGAAGCCGATTTGCAGTGCCGGCGCGACAAGGGCAGTAAGAAGCACCAACCCCGCGACGGTCTCCCGCCCGTTTCCCCAGAGATGCTCAGCGCCGCCCAGGACCGTGGTGAAGGCTTGGCGCCCGACCGCCGAGAGGCCGAGCATGGGAACGGAGTTCGCGATCACGTAGAGCACCGCGGCAGCGAGCGAGAGCGCGAGCGTCCGGTTGAGTGAGTCCTCACGGCGGCGCCAGAGTTCCTTGTCGCAGCGCGTGCAGCGCGCCGACCCGCCGGGTGCCAGATCTGGGAGGCGCTGGAGCAGGTCACAATGCAGGCAGGCGATGAGAGACCCGTCCGAAAGGGGCTCATTGTGGAGGTTGGCAATCACAAGGTCCCAGTCCGCGCGACGCACAAGACTCCGCAGCCCACGGCCCGCGGCGCGGCTCGCGATCTCCCCCGTCCGTCCTTGCGCCGCTTCGGCCGACGAATTAGCGGCTCAACCATCCCACGCCGGCGTCGGTCCACACACTCTCCAGCTCGATCGGGGAAGCACGACGGCCTCTCAGCGGCAGTGACAGCGCTGGCTGCACCCGCTCACCCTACTTTGAGATGACTCGGGATTTCAAGTCCAGCACCTGACGGAAGGCTCTCCATCGCTTCCCAAGTGAGGGTCGCGGGCGTGCGCGGGCCCGCTCCGCTGCCATGCCTGTCCCGACCCCTGGGAACCCTATCCACCACGCCCTAGCCACAGGGCACCGTGGGCGTCGCCGCCCGGCGCAGATCTTCCCCTACGGCCGCGACGCACTAAGATGGACGCCCCTCGTCCGGTCTCACCCTTGCGTCCGCTTCCTAAATCGTATCAGCCAGCCGATCTGGCTGTGCCTGCCCTAGCGCAAAGACCCGCTGCGAGTGCGAATTGGTGCCGATCGGCGGAGGTGCTGGTGCAGAGAGCTGATCCCTTTTACGTCCCACCTAGACCTTGCCAAGCGGCCGCGGCGGCCCAGCAGACCGAGCAGAAACGGCAAAGAGGCAGGTCGCAGGCGAGCCGCGCGCAGGCAGGACAAACTTCTCACGCACTTGCCCCGCTACGATCCTTGAACCGTCTATATTTCTACGGTTGTGTATCGGAGTTACGACCGCTTGAGGTGGGGCGGGTCTGGACGCGCGATGCAGCTCGCTCGAACCCTCCGAACGCTTGATCCATCTGCACTCGCGTTGTGGTGATGCTCACAGACGGACAGCGGCAAAGCCGCTTCCTCTGGCGCAAGCGAAGTCGCTCGTGCCGGAGCGTAACGTCGCCGGAACCGGCCTACCGTCGCAATGCATACGAAGGCGTGAACCGCAGCGCTCCGGGATGATTGAGAGCAATGCGGCCGCGAGCGAGGACCTGCCGCCCTGCGCCGGATGGTCTCTGCACTATCTTTCGTTCTCGCGTTCTTGTTGCGTCCAACTCCAGCGACCTCGCGGACGTTCCATGCGGCCTTTGCTTAGGAGCCACTCGATTCATCGAGACAGACGAGGCACCTGTGAAAGAAGATCGCGCGGCGGTCGTATAATGCATCCCCCGGTGCAGAGCATCGAATGAAAACCCTGCAGCTCGGTCAGATACTTGCGTGGCTAGGGGAGGAGATGAGCCGCCGATTGGCCGTCGTCCGGGTCGTACTGGCGGTCGTATGCGTGTGCGCCCTCGGCTGCAGCAAGACAGACCGCATTCGCGTCCGGGCCGTCCTTGGTAACGCAGACGCTGAGGCTGCACTCGCGGACATGTACTACCGGGGCGACGGGAGACCCAAGGACCTAACAGAGGCAGCGCGGTGGTTCCGGAGGGCTGCGGAGCAAGGGAATGCAGCGGCTCAGTACAATCTTGGCACGATGTACGCCAACGGTGAGGGCGTTCCCAGGGACGCTTCCCAAGCAGCAAAGTGGTATCAAGACGCTGCGAAGCAAGGTGATGATGATTCGGAGAACGAGTTGGGCAGGATGTACTGGACAGGCGATGGCGTACAGAGGGACCTCTCCCTGGCTGCGGCGTGGTCGCGAAAAGCTGCGGAACAGGGAAATAGGATTGCGCAGTTCCGACTCGGACTCATGTACATGGGGGGTGAAGGCGTCCCAGAGGACCGCGTCCAGGCGCATATGTGGTTAGAGCTCTGCGCCCCCTCCCGCAACGGAGAAGCCCGAGCGGTTCTAGCCTCATTGGAGACAAAACTCACGAGCGAGGAGTTGGCCGAGGCAGAGAGGCTTGCCAGGGAGTGGCGCCAAGAACACCCCGAAGGACGGAGATGAGGACGCGGCCTTCCCGCCCTAAAGCCACTGGCCACAGTGGCCGCAACCCTTGCCGGGTCCAAGAGCGAGCAATTCGGGCGGGTCTCCTCAGACGTGCGTGGTGGTCACTGCCGACGTGTAAAACTGCGTTTGGCTGCGCAGCCACGGAGCTAGTCTAGGTGGGCGCAGGGGAGGTGCAGCTTCACGCGCAGGGTGGTTGCCTCGGGTTAGTTCCGCCCCCGCCGTTCGGCGGATCATTCAGGGGTGAAACTGGGTGCTGCGTCTGGCATGTAGGCGGAGGCGAGGCCTCGGCAGTCATGCCCCGTCAAGCATTGGAGCCTGTGTGCCCCAGGGTTA
>DATFYN010000323.1:0-5145 GCA_035315025.1 Myxococcota bacterium | reverse complement strand
AAGAGGTTCCGCATTCTGGATTGATTACACCGACGGAGTCAAGAGAATCCGCAAGCCGGTGGGCAAGACAAGGGAAGAGGCCGAGCGCGCGCTCGACGAGGCGCTCAACAAATCTCCGTCGGTGCAAGTCGTCGGCCCAATGGTGCGCGACGTCTTTGATGCTTACTGGCGCAAGCTAAGACTCTCGGCGCGACATGCGACGCTGTGTGGTGTCAAGAGCGCGCTCAAACTTCTGTAAACTCACTTCGACCCGTCGAGCTCGGCGTATGGCATCTCGGCCGCCGACGTCGAGGCATGGAAGGAGCGCGAGCTTGCCCGCGGGCTCAAGCGATCCAGCGTCAACCTCTCCTTGCGTGTACTCCGAGCCGCCTTCCGCTACGGCGTCGAGGTGGAGTTGATCGAGAAAGCCCCCCGGATCAAACCCCTCCGCGAGCCCACCTCCCTATTGGTTGCAGTCGCAAGACTTCTCGTGTTTGTTGCAACGCGACGGACAATCGCAGCAGTGATTGAGGTCATTGGAGCAACAGTGGACGGTGAGGATCTCGTCGGTCATCTTCGGATCGCAGATTTGCTTGACGACCTCTTTGTCAAAAAGGGTAGGCGTCTTCGTCGTGATGACCTCTGCCTTCTTGTCTCCCGCGTCATCTGCTGCCGGAGACACGGAAGACGAGAGCATAAGAGTCGCGAGGACAGCCACGGTAAGACGAAGCGGGATGGACAGACGACTTCTGCGCGGCCGGAAGTTTCTCGCCATCATGGCATATCTCCCTTCGAGCATTGCATGAGTGCCCTATTGTGGCCGGAAGTCATCCTCGCGAAGCGATACACCACTGACTCCGGCGTCGATCTGGATCGTAGTATCACAGTTTTGTTTGCAAAAATGGAGGAAACTTCAATCCAAAAGAGCGTTCACCGTGCAGCGCCCCATTTTCGCTGGATTCTCGCGCGGTGGCGTGAGACAAGCACGGCCTAGCTTCACAGTAAGGTTCTCGACGTGGATCTCGCGTCTCGCTCAATTTGATTCCCCGTACACACCACGGTCTCAGCAGTCGCGGGGCTCGCTCCGAGGAGCAACGCCGCTCCGAGCCCCGCAAAGATCGCGACCCTCGTCATCAGTTCTCCTGCGTGGGTTGAAGCTTGGGCGGCGCATACTCTGGGTCACCTGGGGAAGCACAAATGAAAATCGAGAGCGGCAGCGTTAGCACACTGGTCCGCCAATCGGGGAGTCTTCCCGCCCCGGGGCGCTGGTGGCCGAGGGTGTTACTCCGTCGCGCCCCAGCGCGCCTGCGCCGCCAGCCCCTCGGCAAAGGCGATCGCTCGCCGGGTGGAAGCGAGAATCTCGTCTTCATGGCGGAACACGGCCTCAGCCCCGAGCTCCTCGATCACTCCCGAGCGCGCGAACGTGCCGTAGAGTCCAGGACGCACGCCCGAGAGCACCAGCCGCCCGCCGCGCGCTTGTGCCTCTCGCGCGACCTGCGTAAGCGCTTGGGCAGTCGTGGCATCGAGGTTGTAGGCGTGGGTTAGGCGCAGGACCAGAAACCGCGCGCCGTTGCCGAAAAGAACGCGCAGCCGCCGCTCCAATTCCTCCGCAGCCGCGAAGAAGAGCTCTCCCTGAAGAGACAGGGCCACCACCTCCGCGACATGCGACGCCAAAAGCGGCGTCTCGACGAAGTACCCCCTTCCATCGATCTCGAGCAGGGTGATCTTGAATCCCTCCGCACGCCGCAGGGCTTGCAGAACGGAAACCGCGATGCCCGCGAAGAGCGCGTACTGGAGCTGCTCCATGAGCAGAACGCCGAGAAGCGTGGTCAGCAAAGTCGCGCGGTCGCCGATCGTCGTCTGGAAGAGGACCCGCAGCCGACTCACATTCACGAGCTTGACTCCGATGTGGACGAGGACGCCGGCCAACGCAGCGATGGGGACATAGTTGGCCGCGGGCGCGAACGCGAGCACGATGGCCAGTACGACGACACCCGACGCGATGCAAGAGAGCCGCGTCACCGCGCCCGCCTCGAAGTTCACGACGGTGCGAGTGAAGGATCCCGACGATGCAAAGCCGCCAATCAGCCCCGCGCCGATGTTGCAGGCCCCTTCGCCGATCAGTTGGCGGTTGGCGTCGAAGTTATGCCCCGCCCGTGCGGCGAGTACCTTGCCGATTGCGATGGCCTCGACCGCCCCCAGCAAGCCGAGAGCGAGCGCAGGCGCGAGCAAAGCCTCGCCCTGCCCGCGCTCGAGGTGGGGCCAGACGAGCGAAGGCAGCCCACGGCGCAGCGGCTCGATGTCGCGCACCAGTGCGAGCTTGCGCAAGCCTTGCGCTGGCTCGCCCAGGCCGAACGCCCAGGCCGCCGCCGTAGCGGCAGCGACCGCCAGGAAGGGGGCTGGAATGCGTCGCCCCGCGCGCCTCTCCAGGGCCTGGAGTGCGCGCACGCCGAAGAAGGTTGCCGCTCCGACCGCGAGTGCCACAGGATTCATGCGGGCGAGCGAGAGCATGGTGCGCAGCATGTCGAAGACCACGTCAGACGGTGGTTGCCATCCCGCGATCGTCGCCGTCATGCTCGCCTTAGAGAGTCCGAGCAGCGCCGGCAGCTGATTGACTGCGATATAGACGCCAGCCCCAGCGGTGAAGCCGGTTAGCACGGGTTCGGCCACGAAACGTGTGAACCGTCCGAGCCGCAGCGCAGCAGCGCCCAGCTGGATCAGGCCGATCATCACTGTGACGAGTACGATCGAAGCGACTGGGTCACCGTGTGCGGCGAACAGACCCGCGTTGGCGGCCAGCAGCACCGACATGGCGTTGGTCGGGCCGTTGATGAGGAACTCGGAGCTGCCAAACACAGCGCCGAGGATGGATGCCACCACAGCCGCCCAGATACCCGCGGCGGGTGGCATGCCAGCGATCAGTGCGTACGCCATCGCCTGGGGGATTGTGAACAGCGCGACCGTCAGCGCAGCGACCGCGTCCCGGCGGGCCCATGAGGCACGATAGCCGTGGCGCCAAGAGACCGGCCCTGCGGGTATCTTCCCGAGAATCGTCAGAATGGACCTTTCCCGTCCTGAGAACCGACTACGTTGGTGGAACCCCATCCGCGGCTGTCCGTGGCGCCTTCGGGGCCGCGCACCGGCGCCGCCGGATCCGCGGAAGCTCATTCCAAACCAACGTCACCCCAGCGCTCAACCGATCATCCTTGGTGCCTGCACTTCGGAGCCCGACACGAAAGACTACCCGACGATTGAGTGTAAGTAATCGCCAAGCCCCGTCGTGACGAGCGTCGCTGTGCTGTTCATGCGCAAGCTCCTGGGTCTGCTTCGTCCTTGATGCGGGTAGGGGTGGTCTTCGGGGGGCGGAATTCGCTGTGCCCCCCGCTCGATGCCGTCGTCATGGTCGCGGCGGAAAAGCCTCGCCGGTAGCGCCACGTGGTGCGAACGACGCTTCGCTGTCAGCAAAGCCTGCCGCGCGTGGGTACTAGGCGCCCTTCGATGTCACGCTCTACGCTGGAGCGGCGACACGAGGAAGGTGGATGCGGAACGTTGTCCCTTTGCCGAGCTCGCTATCGACCTCGATCGCTCCGCCACAGTCACTCACGATCTGGTAGACGATGGACAGACCGAGGCCGGTCCCACTGCCACGCACCTTCGTGGTGAAGAACGGTTCAAAGATCCGCGCGCGCGTCGCCGCGTCCATGCCGACCCCTGTGTCGATGACCTCGAGGAGCAGGTGGTCTCGTGAGGCGCCGAGTTCTCCGGACGGCGAGGCCTCACTGACGCGCAGCGTGATCGCCCCGCCGTCAGGCATCGCATCGCGCGCATTCACCACCAGATTCACGAGCATGCGCTCGAGCTGAGAGCGATCCATGAACACGGAGCCCGCTGCGACGCCGCCCAGAAGTTCAACTTGATGCTGGTTTCCCGCGACGGTTCGCAGGATGCCAAGGATTGCCTCAACGCCTCCCACGAGATCGAACACGCCTGGCGCACGAGGTGATCGTTTCGCGAGTTGGAGCAGCTCGCGCGTCAGTTCTACGCTGCGATTGCCCGCCTCGAGGATTTGACGGGCGAGCTCCGTGACCTGAGGACTCGCCTCGCGATTGCGTGAGATGTGATGGGCGTTCGAAATCACGACGGTGAGCAGATTGTTGAAGTCGTGGGCGATGCCTGCCGCGAGACGGCCGACGGCCTCCATCTTCTGTGCCTCGACGAGCTGGGCCTCGCTAGCGCGAAGCAATGCTTCGGCTTCGTGACGCGCCTTGGCCTCGAGCTTGAGCGCGACCATATCCGCCACGGAGCCCGCGAAGTCACGTTCATCGGGACGCCAGATCCTGGATTTCCCGACGTGCTCGTGGCAGACCACCCCGATGACGTGGCCGTCACGGAAGATCGGGGCGTCGAGCATCGCACCGATTCCAAGAGGGACAAGGTACGCGTCGCGAAGCTCGTGGGTCAGCGGGTGCACGGGAGCATCGTCGGCGGGAACGTCGCGCCGTTCCTCGAGAGCACGCATGTAGGCAGGAAAGTCGCGGGCATGAAGGACGGTGCCCGCAGAGTGTCGGTTCTTCGAGAGCTCATAGAGCTCACAACACCGAAGGACTGAGCGGTCCTCGGAAAGGGTCCACACCCCGACTCGTTCGACCTGGATTGCGCGGGCAGAGACCTCTGCAACGCGCCGCAAGACGCCTCGGAGCGAGTCCACCCCAGCCACCGGCGTTCGGGCGAGGGCAAGGCGCGCCGCCTCGAATACAGCGCGGCGGGCGTCTGCCTCGGGGCGAGGAACGTCGGCCGTCATTCGCAGTGAAGATAGCGGGGGCGCCCGGGCGCGGAAGGCAGTCCGCAACAAGCTTCGCAGACGGTAGACTTGTCCCCCGACTCGGGAGGACATCCGGTGAAGAGGGCTGTCGCAATCGGAATCACGCTCGTCCTCGTCCTCATCGCGGCAGCCGTGTACTACGTGTACTCGTCCCTCGACACGATCGTCCAGGCGGCCATCGAACGTTACGGGTCAGAGCTCACCGGCACCGCCGTGCATGTCGAGTCGGTGGATCTCGCACTTGCCAAGGGCGGGGGAACGATCCGCGGTCTCCGCATCGCCAACCCGGCAGGTTTCTTGCGCCGCGATGTGTTCGAGCTTCAGGAAATCACCCTCTCGTTCGA
>DATFYN010000322.1:0-8316 GCA_035315025.1 Myxococcota bacterium | reverse complement strand
GCCAACAAGAGCTTCAACCTCTCCTACGCGGGGCATGATCTTTGAAAAGCAAGGAAGGTTCTTGGACTTCGCGCAGGCCCCGGGGTCGGGAGGAGCGGATCCCATGCCGCATTCCGTCGCGATCTGTGCCCCTTCGGGGCGGAGGCTGAGATGTGGCGGCTCCTCCGGTCGCGCTTGCGCCAGGGACACCGGACGTCGAGCGTTCCCCCGGGACCGGCGCCCCTCCCGGCGCGCTTCCGCGGGCGCCCGACACTTCAGGCCTCGAAGTGTCGCGGCGGCTGCCGTGCCTGCGCCGACGCCTGCCCGACGAACGCCATTACGCTTGAGCCGCTCGAGATCGACCTCGGCAAGTGTCTCTTCTGCACCCTCTGTCAAGAGGCCTGCCCGGAGCAAGCGATCGTCTACCAGACGGACCATCGGCTCGCGGTCCGCTCCCGTGCGGAGCTTGTGGTATCGGAGGGCGAAGCCAGCCTTGCCCGCGCGCTCGACGTGAAGATGCGAAAAATCTTTGGACGCTCGCTCAAGCTCCGCCAAGTCTCAGCCGGCGGCTGCAACGGCTGTGAGGCCGAGCTCGCGGCCACGGGGAACGTGGTCTTCGACCTAAGCCGTTTTGGGATCCAGTTTGTGGCCTCGCCCCGCCACGCGGACGGCATCGTCATCACCGGCCCGGTGACCCGCAACATGGAACGCGCGCTCCGGGAGACCTACGCCGCGGTCCCCGCACCCAAGATCGTGATCGCCGTGGGAGCCTGCGCGATTAGCGGCGGCCCTTTCGCCGGCGCAGAGGCTGCTCACGACGGCGTCCCTCGTGATATTCCCGTCGACCTGTACGTCCCGGGCTGCCCCCCTCATCCGCTCACGATTCTCGACGGCCTGCTGCGGCTTCTCGGTCGCGTGGGGAGCACTGGGACGTCGAGCGAGGGGTCACCTCGATAGACACATGGTCGGCGTGCCCGCGGGTCCGCAGGAGGAGGAGCGCCGCACATGGCCGTGAGACAACCCGAGCACCCATCACGCTCACGTGGTAGCCCTGCGGGTACTGGAGCGCGGGGATCGACACGGCTGTCGCGAGCCCGCGAGGATACGCTTCGCCGCCGGGCGAAGTCGTGGTGTAGGAGAAGTCGAAAGTCCCGGTCGCGGGATCAAACGCGAGGCTCGAGGGCGTTCCCGCCACGGCCACGGGGTAGGGACGCACCAGCGCGGCAAAGGCCTCCGGGCTCCGAAGATTGTTCGGTCCCGCGGGCTGCGTCGGATCCCCGATGAGGTCGGTGTAGGCCCATTCGAGCCAGGGCAAAATGCGCGCTTCCATCTCGGCGCTAAGGCGCTGGAGCGTCACCGGATCGGGCGTCGCACCAAACTCGGTCACCAGGATCGCGGCTCCGTCGCGCACCGCCGCCTCCGACCCATAGGCGAGGACCCCTTGCTCGCCTGCCAAATCCAGTGCGTAGGAGTGAATCGAGAGCGCGTCGCCTGATCCTGCGCCGGGCAGGGACGTCGGGCCCAGACCAAAATTGAAGAGCACGAACGGCTCGACGAAAACGAACTGGTCACGGCTCAGGCGTCGTACGGCGGCGGTCGCCTTCCGGTAGAAGGGCACCAAGCGCTCCTGCTCGAGTTGCACGCAGCCCACCGGGGAAAGGCACGGTGAAAAATCGGATCCGGGAAATGGCTCGTTCATGAGCTCGTAGCCCAGCACCCAGGGATTGCCCGCAAAGCGCTGGACCACGCGGGCGAGCCCCTGCACAAAGGAATCCTGGAGGGAGATGCCGGCGGGGCCCGGGCTATCGGCCCAGAAGTGCTCGAAGGCCCGCTGAAGCGCGGGATTCAAGACGTAGTAGAGCGGGAAGCCGACGGGGGGGTTGGGGAGACCATCGGTGATCGCCAAACCCGTTTCCCCCGAAAAAGAGCGGCGAGAACCCGTCCTGGTGGAAGTCGAGTAAGACGAAAATGTGGTGACGGCTCAGGATCTCGACGGTCTCTGCGAGGGCGTCGAGATACGCTTCAGCCACTTCGCCGGGGGTAGGCATGAGACCCTGGAACTCCACTCCGAGGCGAAGCGCCGTGAAGCCCTCCTGCTGGAGAAAGGCCACGTCGGCTTCCCCGAATCCGAAGGCCGCGGGGTAGAACGGCGCGGACTTGGCGACGTCGCTAAAGCCGTGGAGCAGGACGACACGGCCTCGCGCGTCGGTGAGCCAGCGGCCTCGGTGTGAGAGCGGTGGGAGCGGTCCCGCCCCCTGCGCCCCAAGCTCTTCAGCACGCGCACAGGGAGCCGGCGGGAGCGCCACGGCGATGGCGACCGCGGAGACGACGAGGCCGAGCAGCGCCGTCACCAAGCGAGGTCGAAGTGCCCGCGTGCAAGGGAACTCATCGGGGGATTGCATCTGCTGTTTCCGTGGCACTCCAGGTGCGGGTCGCGGGAAAGCCCCCGAGAGGGGCAGCGTGCACGGCGATGGTAGGATAGGTCACGTCCGGCTTCGGCCATCCGTGAGCAAACGTCATGGCAGACTTTTCAGTGGACACCGCGGTGACGAGAGAAGCGGGGCGCTACCGCGCCACGCTCTCACCGGATTGGGAAGTGTGGGGGCCCCTCGGCGGTTATGTGGCCGCGCTGGCGCTGCGTGCAATGGGGGCCGAGAGCCCACTGAGAAGACCCGCCAGCTTTAGCTGTCTATTCCTCTCGGTCGCGCGCTTCGGCGCTGTGGAGCTCGAAGTGACGACGCTGCGCCAAGGCAAGCGCTCGCGGGCGCTGCAGGTCCAGATCACCCAGAATGGGAGCCCGATTCTCTCGGCGTTTGGCTGGACAATCGCCGAGGGCAGCCAAGGCTTCGAGCACGACCACGCGAAGATGCCGTCCGTGCCCAAGCCCGAGGAGCTGCGCAGCTTTAAGGATCTCGCCGAGGCCTACGAGGAGTGGTACCCGGTCTGGCGGGCGATCGACGGGCGGCCCGCCGTGTGGAGCGAGGAGCCTGGACCCCCGGTGTGGCATACCTGGATGCGTCTGTGTGCCACGCCAAATCTCGAAGATCCCTTTCTCGACGCGGCGCGCACGCTCATGTGGATGGATCTCATGATGTGGAATGCGGCGACGCCTCCCCATCAGCCGTGGCCGGTGACTCACCTCGCACCCAACCTTGATCTCGCCGTGCTCTTTCACGGCGCTGCTCCCGAGGAGGAGTGGCTGCTCTGCGACGCCCATGCCCCGCTTGCAAAAGACGGTCTCGTCGGTTGCAACGGTCGGGTCTGGACGCCGGGCGGGCGCCTGCTCGCCTCGGGAACGGCCCATCTCTTCTGCCGCCCAAACCCGCACTACGAAGAGCAGCTGCGGCTCCGCCAAGAGCGGGAGGGAATCCCTCCGCCGGAGGCGCGATAGGGCTCTCCTTCCGAAAGCGAGAACCGACCCGTACACAAGAGACGCCGTTTGACCGTGGCGCAGTCTGCCTCAGGTCTTGCGGGCGAGGTGGAAGAGAGTGCGCAGGTCGTGTGCACCTCCGGTGCCACTCTTCCGTCCAATTGGGTTCACATACGCCTCCACCACTCCGCTCGCGCGCGTGCGTCCATGCTACGATCTGCAGGCGCCGGCTCGCCCCCTGGGAGTTCCTTTGGTGGGTGGGCGCTCTCCCCCGACGGCTTCGATTGGAGGCTTGCGTTGAGCCGCATTCTGGACGCGCTTCGGACCGCCGAGAGCGCACGCTCGCCCCACACCGTGGAGTGGGAACGCGGGGGTCGTCCCTTCCGCGTCATCACCGTCACCAGCAACAAGGGAGGCGTGGGAAAGACCACGCTCGCAACCAACCTTGCGGTGTACCTGCGGGCGCTCGATGAGACCATGCCGATCTTGATCGCGGGGTTCGATGACCAGCCCGGGGTCGATCGGATGTTTGCGCTCGAGCCGCGCACGACCGGGATGCAGATGGCCCAAGCCCTGCGCGGCGGCAGCCTCGCCCCGGCCATTCGGCTCGGACAATACGGCGTTCACTACGTGCCCTCGAGCCGCGACATCTGCGAGCTAAAGCGCGAGATCACGGCGCCCTGGTACCTGCAGAGCGTTCTCCTCGAGACGGGCTGGTCGGGCCTTGTGGTGCTCGACACCAAGAGCGATTTCGAGATCTTGACGCGCAATGCCATTGCGGCCGCGGATCTCACCCTTGTGGTCGTAAAGGACCAGGCCTCGCTTTTCGAAGCACAGCGTGTGTTCGAGCTGTTTCGCGAATGGCAGCGGCCTTTCGATCGTGCACGCATCGTGCTCTCGCTGGTCGACCTGCGAATTAGCTTCCGCGGGAGCGAAGCCGAAGATGTGCTGAATCTCCTTCTTACGGAAGTTCGCATGCGCGGCTTTCCTCTCTTCGACACCTTTGTCTCCCGCAGTCCGAAGGTGGAGTCGCTGTATACGAACCCTGAGCGGCGTGCGCTCTCGATCCTGCATGGCGCACCGGGCACCCCCGTGCACCGCCAGATGCAGCGCCTTGCCGAGGATGTTCTCGCAGCCCTGCCGCCCCGTGGAGCCGCGAAGGAGACGACGCCGAAAAGCGAGAGTGATGGCGACCTCAAGCGCTGGCTGCTCTATGGAAAGGGCAGCCCGCAGGACACCCCGTAGCCGCATTGTACGCAGCGGGAATCCTGCCCTCGCTCGAGCCCGCGTGGCGAGGACGCTCCGGAGCAGAAGTGACACGCTCGAGGAAAAACTCGTGCGTCACGATCTAGGCCCGCAGGCCCTTTCGTTGGGTTCGGAGGAATGCCGTGAAGGCCAGCATGCGCAATCCGGCGACGCCCTTCGCACTGAAGGACACCACCGGCGCGGTGCACAGACTCGAAGACTATACGGGGAAGTGGCTCCTTCTCATCTTCCATCGCCACCTGCGCTGACTGCCCTGCCGCGAGCACGTGTCGCAGTTGCGACAGCACGCCGCCGAGATCGAATCGCTCGGGCTTCAAGTTCTCGTCGTCACCTTCGAGGCTGCGAACGTGGCCGCCGACTATGTCCTTGAGACTGGACTCCCCTGGACCCTTTTGCTCGATCCGACCCGCTCGCTTTACACGGCTTATGGGATGGGGCGCGGCCGCTGGTGGAAAATCTGGGGTCCTGCGACCTGGTGGGCGTACGCGCGCCTTGTGGCCCGAGGCCGGCGGCCGCGCCGTCCCTCCGGTGATGTCGACCAACTTGGGGGGGACGTCCTGATCGACCCGGCCGGGAAGGTCGCGGTGCTGCGCGTGGGGGAGGGCCCCGCGGATCGCCCCGCCATCGCGACACTGCTTGAACCGGTGAGGAACTCGCGCGCCTTGGCCTGAGGGCGGACGAGAGGCCGGAGCGCGGGCCTCCGCGCGCGACGAGAGCGCAGCGTCGGGTTCGTGCTCGCGATCCTCTCCGATCCTCTCGATCCCAAGAAAACCATCCCGTCTTGCGCCGGGCGAGCGCGCGCCGGGCGGGGAGGCCGCCCAGGCACGGGTGGAGTACTTTGCGCGGAATGCCTCCGCCCTTTCTCTTCAATCCCTTGGAAGAGGCCACCCGCCGCGATCCGTATGCGCTTTACGCGAGGGGCCGGAGCGAGTTCCCGGTGTTCGCGCACGAAGGGCTCCCGCTGCGCGTATTTTCGGTCTTCCGCCATGAGGACTGTCAAGCCATCCTGCGGGACAACGAAACCTGGTCGAACGTCTTCCGGATTGAGGAAACGCAGCTCCCATCCGACCTCGCGGAGCTCGACGCGGACTTCGGGGAGCCGCCGCCTCCCAGCATGCTCGGAACCGATGGCGCCGAGCACGCGCGCCTGCGCAGCCTCGTGAACAAGGCCTTCACGCCCCGCATTGTCCAGCGCCTCGAGCCGCGCATGCACGAAATCGCGCATGAACTCATTCATGCGGCAATCGAAAAGGGCACCGTCGATCTCGTCGAAGCACTCACCTATCCCCTCCCGGTCACGATCATTGCGGAGATCATCGGCGTTCCACCGGGGGATCGCGCCCGGTTTAAGGCCTGGTCGGACGAAGCCGTGTCGGTCCTCGGGACAGGTTTTTTTGGCAGCCTCGACCTCGAACGATTGAAGCGGCAACGGCGGCTCCTCGATCAAATGCGGGGGTACTTTGTCCCGCTCGCGGAAGCGCGAAAGAAAACTCCCCGGGACGATCTGCTGACCGGGCTCGTCCAGGCCGAGTACGAGGGCTCGCAGCTCACCCAAGAAGAGATGCTGTCAATGCTGGTTTTGATCCTCGTCGCTGGCAACGAGACGACGACCACCCTGACCGGTAACGCGGTGCTCGAGCTCCTCGCCCATCCGGATCAGCTCGCTCGCCTGCGCGCCGACCCTTCCCTCTTGCCCTCGGCGATCGAGGAGGTGCTGCGCTTTTCTTCCCCAGTCCAGTTCGATCCCCGCCGCGCGACCCGGAGCCTCGAGCTGCGAGGTCACAAGGTCGAGCGGGACGACGTCGTGCTCTCCTGGCTGGGCTCCGCCAATCGCGACGAGGCACTCTGCGAGCGTCCGCATGTCTTCGACATCGGACGGGAGCGAACGCCGCACCTGGCCTTTGGCTTTGGCGTCCACTACTGCCTCGGCGCAAACCTGGCGCGGCTGGAAGCGCAAGTCGCCTTGGAAAGCCTGCTTCAACACACACGCTCCTTTGAGCGGGTGGACGATTCCCCCCTTCCTCTCCACCCGAGCCCGGTGTTTCGCGGCGTGACTTCGCTCCCCGTGCGCCTCACGCCCGCGTAAGAGGCCGCGCCCGCTCTGGCGCAGCGCACCACCGAGACAGCGCTCTCTCAGCCCTCCTCCTTCTCCTCGCGCCGGCGTGAGTGGGTGCGCGTGATGCTGTCGATCGTGCGTGCGACTTCCTCCTCCGAAAGCGGCGGCGCGCAGCGCACGCGGTTCCAGCACAGCAGGAGCTCGAGGGCCACTTCGGGATCGATCCCGTGCCAGAGGAGATGACCGGTGAGCGAGGCCAGGGTTGCGTTTCGAGCTCCCTCGGGTACGGGCTCTTGTACGCGCTGGCGCCACCAGGTCACTGGATGACCGCCGCCGGAACTCCGCACCAGGGAGCCGAGCCAACTCGGAAGCGGCGCGATCGGAGTCTTGTCGGGAGGGTGGAAGAGTTCCCAGCGGTAAAGACCGCCCGACGAATGGATCGAGGGCGGAGCCACGACGAGGCCGCCCTCGGCGCGCAGGTCGATACCCGGTGCGAGGGCGACGCGGCTGCGGAGCGACTCGCCGGAGGACGCAAAATAGAGGTGGCGGCCGCCGCCGCCCGTCAGCACCTCCACCGTCGAGGGCAGCGGGGCGTATTCGCATTCGAGCGCAGCGAGCGTCTCGTCACCCCCGTGGCGGGGATCCACGTCGACGACGGCCAGGCCTGAGATCTTGCCTGTGATGATCCCGATATTCGCGTTCGGCCAGCGGCGAAACCACGCAACCACCTCACCCGGGAGGGGAAGGCGACGCTGGAAATCCTCCCAGCGCACGAGGGGCCGCTTCCCGCGCGGTTCGATCGGGACTACACCCCACCCCCGGCTGAGGTATGCGAGCGCCGAGCGTTCGGCGGAATCTTTCACCACAGCTGAAAGCGTACCGCCCCACCCGAACTTTCTGCGAAGCCAGAGCCCGGAGTTAGAGACCGCCGGGAATCGCGGTGCGGGCTCCAATCGGGCAGTAGTCGGTGCAGACGAGCCCAGCGTCCCCGCGGCTATCAATGTGCGAGGGCGGCTCCGGTCGGATACCGGCAGCTTGGACGCCGACATAGGCGATCGCTGCGAGAGCAGCGAGCCCCAGAGCGATGGCGACAGCTTCCCTGAACATGACCCCTCTTGCGGCGAGTGCGGATAGACAAGAGTGGAGCAGGATTCATGCCATCATTTTCGCGTTCCAGCCTCTCCTGGAAGCCGCGGGGGACCGTTTGAAGCCCGGAAGTGCCACCCGATGTGGCAGATCGCAGTGCCACCGCCACAAGCGGATGCGTGCCTCACGCTGGGGATGCTTGTCCGGGGGACGGGCGGCGCGGGGTTCTCTCCGGCTCCCTGTCTCGATCCCGAGAAAGGAGAGCGCGGCCGAGGGGCCGTGCCCTCGAGCGGCCCCTGGCAGGCCTCCTCGTACGCGGCATGATCGCGGAGATGATGCTCCGGCTGTGTCTTCTTGCGGCGTGCGCCGGCCTTCTCCTGAATCAAGCCGCGCTCGGCTGCCGCCACCACCGGCCCTCCTTCGCTGAAACGATCCCGCGCACCTCTGCGGCCGCACAGGCCGGGCGCTCCGTAGACTTGCCGCAGGCCGCGGCTGGCCTTCAAGACGACTGGCGGCCCACGCCGAGCGCGCTGGAGTAGCTGACACAAATGAGCGTATG
>DATFYN010000321.1:0-11209 GCA_035315025.1 Myxococcota bacterium | reverse complement strand
AGCGGTAGATGAGGGCGAGGGACAGTAGCAACCCCCGCCCGTAGCGGGGGTCGTAGCCAAAGGGATCGACGCCGAACTCGTTCAGTCGCGTGGGCAGCTCGGCTGCCCGTTCCGCGATCTCATCGCGCAGCGAGCGCAGGGGCTCGGGCATGGGCCAGCGGAAGCCCGACGCGCTGCCCGGGCGCGTGCGCAGCCGCACCGGGAGCACATGCGGGTCGTCGGGCGGTCCCCCTGCGGACCTTCCAGCCTTGGCGCGATTCGCGCCCGGCTTCACCCGAGTTCCTCGCGCAGGAACGCCAGCGTGTCCGCCCAGGCGGCCGCAGCGGCCGCAGCATCGTAGACGTCGGGCCGCGTGTCGTTGAAGAAGGCGTGGTCGACGCCCGAGAAGATCCGGATCCGTACGCGTCGGCCCGCGCTTCGCAGATCAGCCTCGAGCTTTCGCGCGACTTCGGGCGTCACAAAGGAGTCGCGCTCTGCAAACAGACCGAGCACCGCCGCTTGGAGTTGGGAGAAGTCGAGGGTCACGCGCGGGTGGATGCCGTAGAAATCTACCACCGCGCCGATTCGTGGGTTGTGCGTGGCTGCAAAGAGCGCCAACTGGCCGCCCATACAAAAGCCGATCGCGCCGAGGCGCGGCCCCGTCACCGCGTGGTGTCCGAGGAGCGCCTGCGCCGCCGCCGCGAGGTCCCGCTCGGCCCGGGGGATCTCAAGATCCATCATGAGACGCCCGGCGGCGTCAGGATTGCTGGCGCGCTCGCCATGGTAGAGGTCGGGTGCCAGGGCCACGAAGCCCTCCCGCGCGAGGCGATCGCACACGTCGCGGATGTGATCGACGAGACCCCACCACTCCTGCACCACGAGCACGCCACGCCCGTGGCCCGCGGGCGGAAGGGCGAGGTAGCCTTTGAATCCGGCCCTGCCGTCTGCGCCGCCGGGGAACTCCAAGTCCTTCCCAGCGCGTCGCGCCGCTCCCTCTCCCGCGCGAGATCCCTGGTTCACCAACGCCGTCTCCCCTTCAGTGCCCTGCCTAGCGTAGTCGCAATGGCGGGGCTACGGGAAGCGGCTCTACCGCGGCAGCGGCACGCCCGGCGGAAGTCCGGAAACCGGAGGCTGCTCGATCACACCCGTTCGCACCGTTGTCGGGATGGGGACCGGAGGCCGGGGCGGGGCGAAGCACAAGCCGGCCGCAATGGCGCAGGGTTCGATCACCTTGGGTGGCTGCGGGCCCGGTGCGCCCGGGCCGGGCGGAGCCGCCGCCACGTCCGTCGGGTTGAACCGCTCGACCGGGTTCCCGATCAGCCGGTCGAGGGGAACCGGGCCAGTAGCGACGGGCGGCGGCGTCCCCGCGCAGTTGCCCGGCGGCGCAACGCGACCTCCGCCCTTGCGCAGGTTTGCGAGGTCGAGGCGGCGCACGTAGGCATGACCCTTCTCCACATTCACCGTCGGGGCGCCGCCGGGTCCGCGACCGAGTCGCACCTGGGAGCTGCCCGATACCTGCGCGAAGACGTCGCCGGCCTGAATGCCGGCTCGCGCTCCGGGTCCTGTCACGAGGACGTCCCCTTCCGCCAGGGCGTCTCCGCACGCAAGGGCGTGCTGCGCGAGACCCGGATGTTCCACCCATGCATCGCCATCGAGAGCGACGACCTTGCCGAGCGGCGCTGTATCGGCCGCCCGCGCAGCGGCGGGAAGAAGTGCCGCAAGGGCGCAGAGTGCGGCGGTGGCCAAGACCGATCGGGATCGGGAGTGCGAAGCCATGATTCGTCTCCTCTCTTGCAGCAACTGCTGCTTCCGCTCAATCGTGCAAATACAGCGTGAGGTACCCGCCCACGATTTGGCGGGTGTAGCGATAGACGTCCGTGTTCGAAGCGTTATCGAGGTAGTTGTATCGCACGGAGACCGAGAGCGAATCCGTGATCCTTCGCTCGAGCCCCACCTCGACCTGATAGACGTTATCCCGCCGATTAAACCCGTTGAGCTGGTACGCCGTGTTCTGGACCTGGCCCAGCGTCCGCGCGGCGGAGTTGGGGAAGACCGACGGGTTCTCGAAGGGGCGGTAGGTGTACGAGCCCACCACGTACAGGCGCACCTCGAATGGAAGATTCGTGTGCACCCCGAGGTGGAGCTCATGACCCGAGAATTTCCACTCGCTGCCTTCGGAGTTGTAGAACTGGTAATTGTACCCTCCATTTACGATGGTGCCGTTCCACCCCAGGGGAACCGCGTGATCGAAGCCCGTCGTGGCGCCGAATCCATCCGCGTCAAGGGCCGCCGCGGTGTTTACGCCGACGGGGGCGCACTCGATCCGGCAGTTCACTCCCGGCGTGCCCACGACGGGCACGTTCTGGCGCGGGAAGAAGTACTCATCGTAGAGCGCCTCCGTGGAGACGACCGTGGTACCTACCTCACCCCAGTTGTGGATCACGGAAAGAGCGGCGGTGTTCCCGGAAAGGTAGGGATCCGCACCGCCAACCCATGCGTACCCATAGTCGTACTCGAGGCGCATCATGGTGCTGTCGTCGACCCTGTGGTCCACCCAGAACCCGCCACCGGGATATTCCTCGTTGAACTGATGAAGGCTGCCCTGCGCATTGCCGTAGTAGCGCGCGCGCACGCCCCCTTCCCAACTCTGGGTGCGAAAGACCTCGGCCCCCGCGTCGGCCCACCACACGGCGCGCACGTCGCCCTGGTGACTGATGCCTGGAGGGAGAACCACGCCGTAGCCTAAGAGAGCGACGTTCGTATCGTACTCCGCTCCCACGGACATGCGCAGCCACTTGCGCGGACTGCGGTTGTCGATGTCCTTCAGCGCTCGCTCGGCGGCCTCTGCCCAAGGCGTACCGGGCGCCTCCTCGATCACGCGTTGTAGGGATGCGCGAGCTTGCGAGCGGTCGTCGAGACTGCTCCACGCGAGACCGGAGTAGAACGAAGCGACGGGCTCGACGCCGGGATCGCTTAGGCGAGCCCGATCGAGGGCCGCAGCCGCATCTTGAGCGTCCGCTCGCTGCAGCAGCAACAGGCCATCGTAGAGATCGAGCTCCGCGTTCGTTTCGCCCTTGGCTCGGGCCGCCGCGAAAGCCTCGCGGGCGCCGTCGAAGTCACCCGCGTGGTAGCGGGCGATGCCCAGGGAGAGATCCACGTTCGGGAGATTCGGATCGAGCGCCCGCGCGTGTTCGAGCGAGCTCTCGGCGTCCGCGTAGCGCTTGAGGCGGATCTGGCACTGCCCGGTCAGCAGGACGAGCTTCGCGTCATCGGGGGCACCGGCCTTCGCGACGACTTCGAGCGCCTCTTCGCAGCGGCCGCTTGCGGCGAGGGACTCCGCGCGCGAGCGGAGTGCGCTTAGATCATCCGCCGACGCGCGGGCCGCGGCGAGAACGGCCAGACTGAGCGCGGCGGCCAAGGCCGACCACCGAGCTCGGCTCACGCGCATCGCCGCCTGCCAACCCCTGCGAAAAGGGCAAGACCACTCCCCAGAAGAACCAGCGTGCTCGGCTCGGGCACGTTGATGAGTCCGACCACACTGAACGGCGGCATCACAAGGTTTGCTCCATTCTGGGGGAGTGCGCCGGCCACGATATAGCGCACGCGGATTTGTGTCGAGTCACCCGCGGTTCCATTCGCGGCCAGGGAGCCCAAGGGGAGGGCTCCGAAGAAGAGCGGTGTTTTTGCTCCGGGATACGTGTATTGGACGATCGAAAACGAAGAGAGGCTCTTGTCCATCCCGACCGGGATGTCGGGATAACCCCCCGGCATGAGCGTCGTCGGCGCGAGATCTACGCTCTCAAAGACGAGATAGGCGTTGTTTAGTGCCCCGTTCGTGTTGTTCGTGACCGTCCATAGGGAGTCAGCGACGAACGGGTTGGTGGAACTCGGCGTGCCCTGTGGCCCTGTCGGATTCATCGAGCTCAAGGGAAACTGCGGGTTTTGCAAGACCGGAGTCTGAAGGTTGATCTGGATGCTGAGAGCCTGGCCCTGGCCGACCAAGCGCCAGTTGCTCGCGGAGGTGGCGGCGAAGTCGAAGGCCGGTCCCGTGATGAGGCCGAAGTTGCCACCGGAGTTGAAATAGACGGGATCGACCTGCGTCCCGGCCGCGCCGCCTATCGTGAGAGCCGAAGCGCTCGCGGCCGCGAGCCCCATTCCGAGGGCGGCCCCGAAGGCGATCCACATTCCAAATCGGCTCATGCTCCGCTCGGCGCCACCGGATCTTCCACCCAAGCTCCCTCTCGCCATCCCCGCATCCCTCGCGCCGCCCGTCCGACGCCATCGCCCTTTCGTTTGGCCCGCGGCAGGGGCCGCAGACCGGTCTTGCCGGTCCTCCCGGAGACCTCGTCGCAGTGTGAGTGGCTTATAGCCCAGCCAAGGTGTCACAAAACCCCCCGGATGGCCGGGAGCGAAGGGCCCTGCCGGCGGAGCGCCTCGCTCGCCCGCCCGCGTGGCCAGCGCTCCCCTCACTCCGTGCGCGTCCGCCGGAGGAGCGCTGGGCGAGAACCCCCTCGAAGGAATCACCCTCCGGAAAGCCGGGAAGGCTTGGGAAGTCGAGTCCCGGAGGAGCGGATTCGAGTCGTGCCAGTTCGACGCTCGCCCGTGTCGCCTCCTCCTGGACCAGCCGTGCGAGGGCTCCCCGCGTCGCGCGATCGTTGCGGCACACAAGCAGCGTTCCGCCGGGAACGAGGCGCCGCAGCGCGGACCCGACGAGAGGTGCGAGATCGCGACGTACCGACCAGAAGCGTCGGCCGGCTGCGGCGGCGGTCGGTGGGTCGATCACGATGCCCTCGAAGCACTCGGCCTCAGGCAGGCGCTTGAGCACGCGCCGACCATCGCCCCGCACCGCGCGGTGGCGGGGAGAGCTCAGGCCGTTTAGGGCAAGGTTCTCCTCGAGCCAGCGCAGGTATGCGGCCGAGAGGTCGACGCTTAGAACCTCCTGGGCGCCTGCGGCGAGGAGTGCCGCGCTGAAGCCGCCGGTGTGGGCAAACAGGTTGAGCCAGCGGCCTCCCGCCCTGGCGAGCACCGCCAGGCGCGCGCGGTTCTCTCGCTGATCGAGAAAAAGACCCACACCGGGTGACGACTGCTCGGGCTGCGCAAGACCCGGATCGATCCAGAAGGAGAGCCCGCGCTCGCACACGCGGAGGCGCTTCATCCCCGGATCCGGACCGAGTGGAGGGAGCTTGCCCCGGATGAGCTCCACTGCACGCAGCGCACCACTCGGGCGCTCGCGCAAGTGCGCAACGCGCACGACCGGCGGGTCACTTCCAAGCTCGGAGCTCATGGCATCGATCACGGCATCGAGAGCGCGGTCTTCGAAGCCCTCGCAAGAGCGGCCCGAGGCGACGACGCGCAGCAGAGGACCGAGCCGGTCGATCGCGAGGCCGGGAAGCCCATCCGCCTCTCCGTGAATCAGGCGGAAGGCATCCGTGCGCTCTGCGCTCGCGGGAGGCGAAAGGAGCGGTGCGCGCCGCCGGAGGGCGTGTGCCACACGGGCCTCGACGCTCGGCGCCTCCCGCAGCTTGGCGATGTCCCGCGCCCATACCCGCGCGGCAATGCTCCCCTTCCCCTCGATGCGCGCGAGCGTACGCCGCGTTCCCCGCGTCCCGCCCTCCGCCGCTCGAATCCACACAAGTGCTCCCGGACGAAAGCGCCCGGCGTCGCCCGTCTCGCTGTCGGTGAGAATCCATGGATGGCCACGCGAGAGCGCACGAAGGCTCGCCTGCGAGACCTCGAGGCATGCGCCCTCGCCCGCACTTCCTGCGGACGAGAGCTCGGGGGCGAAGACCGGCTCACCCGGCCACCAACCTTCGGGCGCTCGTCCGAGGACACTCTCTGACGAGAGCGCGGGGCGAAGCCGCAGGCCGCCCTCGACCAGTACGCCGCCAAACCTTGCGTCACCGAGCAGCGGGAAGCCCGCTGCAGCAAGGCCCCGACGAACCGTTTCCGCGCCACCCGCGGAGAGCTCGAGCTCAAGCTCGGCGACGCCACCGCGCACCTCGCCCCGCCGGAACCGCAGCGTGGCACCGTCGCGCGCGTCGGGATCCGCGAGCGCACCCGAGGTCCACGGCGGAGCCGGCGCGAGGGCGAGATAGCGAAGGACCGCGCTCCCGGACGCACGCGGACTCGCCGGATTCCCATCGCCTGCCGTTGGCGGTGGATTGCGCCATTCGATCTCTGTCCCGGGCTCGACCCGGAGCGTAGGGTCACGGAGCGCACGCCCCCCGGACCCTCGCACGCGCAGCCCTCCCGCGCGCAGCTCGTGGGCGAGGGCATGGACATCGCCAAAGGGGGCTGCGCGTGCGAGCAGTGCAACCAGCGGCAGCGCGCCGCCGGGTGCCCGAAAGCGGAGTGCGTCCACGGGGTCGGTTGTACCTCTCCCGGGCTTTCGCCGCTCGCGCGCGCGCTCGGCCGCAAGCGTGTGGGGACACAGTCCCTGGTGCGCAGCGGTAGACTCGCGGAATGAACCCGTCTGCGCCTTCCGTCTTCCAACCCGAGGCGGCGCTCGCCTTGATTCCGAAGCCGATTCTCGCCGTGTGCGAGACCCTCGCCTGTGCGGGCTTCGAGACAGTATTCGTCGGCGGCTGCGTGCGCGACCTTGTGCGTCGGGCCCCCGTCCGCGACTTCGATCTCGCGACGGCGGCGGCTCCCGAGGAGGTCCTCGCGCTCTTCCCGCGAGCCGTCCCTACCGGGATCCGACACGGCACAGTGATGGTTCCGACCAAAGCGGGCCCGGTCGACGTAACGACCTTCCGCGCCGGCACACGTCTCGAGGACGACCTCGCACGACGCGACTTTACAGTGAACGCCATGGCCCTCGACCCACGAACCGGTCGCCTTGTCGACCCGTTCGGCGGCGCGGCGGACCTTTGGGCAGGCCGCCTTGCAGCCGTAGGCGACACGCGGGCGCGTCTCGATGAAGACCCCTTGCGCGCGCTGCGTGCGGCACGCCTCGTCGCGACCCTCGGCCTTCGCCCCACGCCAGAGCTGCGGACCGCCCTCGGCGCCGCCCGTCCCGGCCTTGAAAAGGTGGCGCGCGAACGCATCCGGCAGGAGCTGGCACTCCTGTTCAGCGCATCCGGGCTCGGGGCCGCAGCGGGGCTCGTGCTCTTGCGTGAAAGCGGGATTGAGGCGGATCTCGCCCCGGGTGCGGCCCCGGACGCACCAGAGGTGCTGTCGGGCGTACCCTCTGATCTGGCGCTCCGCCTCGCGGCCTGGCTGCGTGGCGCCCGTGCGGGGATGCTGCTCGCGCGCCTGCGATTCCCGCGGCGTGTGGTCGAGCGTGCGTGCACTCTCCTTGCAATTCATCCGCTCGAGACGAACGTCGACGGAGCGTCGGACACCTCCGTCCGCCGGCTGCTGAAACGCGCTGGTGAGGAAAACGTCGACGCGCTCCTCGCGCTGCGCGAGGCGGAGCTCGACGCCTGGGAGACTCGGCGTCCAGAGTACGTGCGCGCGGTCCGTGCGGAGCTCCATGTTCTCCGCGCAGGTCTTGCCCGCGTGCGGGCCGCGGGTCATGTCGCGCTCCAGCGCCTCGATCTCGCGGTGGATGGTCAGTTCGTGATGCATGTCCTGGGCTGCGCCCCTGGGCCGGAGGTCGGACGCGCGCTTCGCTTTCTGACCGATCGGGTGCTTGAGGATCCCGCGCGCAACACGCCCGAGGCGCTCCGTGCGCTTCTTCTTGGCTTTGCGGATACGACCGCGAAGGGCGATCCCTCGCTTTTCAAGCGCTAGATCCGCTGCTCACAGTCTGCACGGAGTCCCCGCGCCGCAGCGCGATGAACGCGCCATACAGCGACGCAACAATCACCGCGCTTCCGAGGAGATGCGTCAGGGCTGCGAGCCCCTCGCAGTGGGAGAGAAGCCCGATCCGAGAGAGCAGCCAGTTCCAGTCGTGAATCTCACCACCCACGAGGGGGAGCGCCATGGCCTGCGCGTCGGCCATGTAGCGGGCCACGTTCAACACGTTCTCCCCCAGCCACACTCCGCACACGCACGCATCGAAAGGTCGGCCGGAAGCAAGGAATTGAATCCCCGCGGCGACCGGGAAGACGAGTTGGCCGAGCGTCCCTCCGAGCATCCCGATGGTCTGGCCGAACAGGCCGAAGAAAACGTGTCCCGCCTCGTGGAAGAGAAGGTTTGCCCCGTCGAGAAAATGGTAGTCGTAGGCGAAGATGAGCCAAGCGGCGTAGGGGATCAGTGCGAGGAGGAGGAACGCGCGAGCCGTCATCCGACCTCCGGGCAGCGAGTTGCCCTTCTATCGGCGCGCCGGCACGCGAGGCTGAGGGGACCGGCGCATCGGCCGAAAGCGCCAGCCAAGCGATTGACATCGAAGGGGAGAGCGGGAACTCTTCTGGGGCGATGAGGTTTCTCGAGCCCGCTTTTTCCACGACCCCGAACACGGCGCTACGCACGCCGAAGACGCGTCCCGGCTAGCCGGAAGGGCCTGTTCGACCGCCACGTGCGAACGCCCCTCCGGCCCGGCCGGAGGGGCGTTCGCTCTTTCTGGGCTCGCGCGCCAGGCGCGTGTGGCGCCCGCGGAGGAGAGGATGACCGAACCCCAGCGAAGCCCGCGGTCTGTCGCGGTGGTCGGTGCCACCGGCGCCGTGGGCGAGACCCTTTTGGAGGTGCTCGCCGAGCGGCGTTTCCCGATTTCGCAGCTGCGGGTGCTTGCGAGCGACCGGTCGGCGGGAGCCACCGTGCGCTTTCGAGGCGAGGCCCTCACGGTGGAGCCCGTACGTCCGCAGCTATTCGACGGCGTCGATCTCGTCTTCTTCGCTGCGACGGGCTCGCTCTCGAAGGAACTCGCACCCGAAGCCCAACGCCGAGGTGCCGTGGTCATCGACAAGTCGAGCACCTGGCGCATGGACGCCGCGGTGCCCCTCGTGGTCCCCGAGGTCAATCCGGATGCCGCCATGAAGCACCGCGGGATCCTGGCTTGCCCCAACTGCACAACGATCGGATTCGTGATGGCCCTCGAGCCGCTGCGGCGCGCCGCCGGGCTACGCAGCGTGGTGGTGACGACGCTTCAAGCCGCGAGTGGCGCCGGCCGCGATGGCACGGACGAGCTGTCTCGCCAGATGGACGCGCTCGCAAACGGCCGTGAACTCGAGGCGAAGGTCTTCCCAAGGCCCCTCGCCGGCAACGTACTCCCGTTGTGCGAGAGCTTCCGAGAGGACGGCTACTCGACGGAAGAAATGAAGCTCCTCCTCGAGACGCGCAAAATCTTCGGCCTCCCCGACCTCGCGGTGTCCATGACATGCGTCCGCGTCCCGGTCGCTGTGGGCCACTCTGCCGCGCTTCTCGTAGAGACAGAGCACCCGCTCACGCCCGCGGCCGCGCGCGCGGCCCTCGCTGCATTCCCCGGCCTGCGCGTCGTCGACGATCCGTCGAACAATGTCTTCCCCACACCAAGGGACGTCGCGGGCAGAGACGAGGTGCTCGTGGGCAGGATTCGCCGCGACCTCGGGAGTGACCGCCTTTGGCTCTGGGAAGTCTCCGACAACCTGCGAAAGGGCGCGGCGACGAACGCGGTGCAGACTGCGGAGCTGCTGCTTGCGCGGGGCCTTGTGTAGTCGAGCGCCCGACCTCGCGCGCCGGGCCGTCCCCATACGGTCTACCGCGAGCGCAGGGCGGCGAGCTCCTCCGTAATGCGCTCCAGCCTCGCGATGACCTCCCCGAAGCGCGCCTCCCCGATCGAGGGAACCCGCCCCTGGAAGGAGAGCGTGCCACCCGGTTCGAGCACGGCGCGCTCCACTTCCGCGAGCGAAGGAAAGCCCTGGCGGCGCGCCGCGCTCTCAAGTTCAGCTTCGCTGATCAGCTCACGGCGTAGGCGGTCTCGTCGAAGCTCTCCGCCCTCGATCAGCACATCGGGAGCGCCTTCGGCAAGATGCTCGAGCTTGGGATGCTCGAACACGAAGCGGACCATGCCGTAGTTCACAAGCAGCAGTGTCGAAGCGGAGATGAGCCCGCCCGTCACACTGACATCCTCCCCAATGATCGCGTTCTGCACCGCGTTGGCCAATGTGAGGAGCACGGTGAAGTCGAGGGGATTGAGTTGCGCGAGCTCGCGCTTTCCCGCAAGCCGGAGACCCACCACGATGAAGAGATAGACGATCACCGTCCTCGCGATCTTCTCGACGACGGGTAGCCCAAGAACGAACATGTCAGTAAGGACTCGAGAATCCAAAGTACCTCCCCTCCCCTGGACCCGGCGGCTGCGCCGGGGGACGGGGTGGATCCTAACGGCCCCGCGGACTGCGCTGCGAGCCGAATCGATCGCCGCTCGCAAGTTCACCCGCTGCAGCGAAGTCGCTCGGGTGATCCACTGGCTTTGCGGGCCGTCTCGACGCCATCGCACGTTCACCTGCCAGCGCTCCGGAAGTATCAGCCCGAAGACCGTTAGGGCCCTCCCACAGCAGGTCGGCGCTTGCCCGGCACTAAGATCGGATCGCCGCCATGTACCGTGGCTGGAGATCATCTCGCAAAGCTCTTGCCATCGCTGCCTTCGCCGGTCTCTATACGTATGGGTGGAGTTGGGTATTTGCGGCCTGGGCGCTCGAGCTGAGCACGAAGTATCAGGATCTCTTCGTCTGTCTGGGGGCCACCGGGATCCTAGGGCTCAGCCTCGCGTCAGCCTCGCTTTACGGGATCTTGATGAACCCCGCCGCGCGGTATCTCGGCAGGATTTCTTACAGCCTGTATCTGACACACGCGACCGTCCTATGGGGGCTGACTTACCTGCTGCGCGGAACACCGGGGTTCTTCTGGATCTACGCGGCTCTGGCACTAGGGGTTGCCTCCATGTGCTGGAAACTGGTGGAAGACCCAGCAACACCAGCCGGAGACTGGCACGGCGAGAGCAGCGTGAACGGGTCCACGTCGAATACCAGTGCCGTCTACTTCCGCGCCTTCGCGAAATCGCGCGCGTTGCAGCCAAAGACGTATCCGGCGGTGCGTATCCCGGGCTACGCTGTCCCGACGCCACCGCGCGCGAGACGCCTCGCTCGGGATAGAGCGCCTCGCCGAACGCGACGCGCCCCGTCCGCCGGGCGGCGATCGAGGGGGCTTGGGCTGCGTCGTGACCCATCCTGCGATCCTTAGCCCGGATTATTCACGAGGGTTGAAAGTACGAAGGCCCCAGATGCGCTAGAAATGGGTTGCGACACCAGTTTCACACACATCGAGAGGCCTTCGTGAGCACCGACTCTACCACACAGTCTGTCTTGTT
>DATFYN010000320.1:0-39739 GCA_035315025.1 Myxococcota bacterium | reverse complement strand
CCCGGGCGCGCGTGAAGGGTCCGGCGCGTCGCAGGTTCTGGGGCTGGGGGGTCGAGGGCGCCGGTCCGTCCCCCGACCAGATTGCGGGCATCGCGCGCAGCCTCGAAGCGCGCTTTCCCGGCGCCGAACTCAGCTTTCGCCCGCCGCCGACGCTCGAACAGATCGCGCTCCCTGCGCCGCGCCTTACGCCGCCGCCGGCACTCGCCAGCCTGTGTTCGAGCGCGGCCTATGAGCGTGCGGGCCACTGCTACGGCAAGTCCTTCCGCGATCTGGTCCGCGCCTACGACCGCCAGTTTACACATCCGCCGGACGTGGTCGCGTTTCCACGCTGCGAACAGGACATTGCGGCACTGCTCGACTGGTGTGCGGAGTCTCGCGCGGCCGCGATCCCCTATGGGGGCGGCTCGAGCGTGGTGGGCGGTGTCGAAGCGGCGGTCGGCGATGCTTTCCGCGGCGCTTTGTCGATCGACCTTCGCCGCCTCGACCGGGTCCTCGAGATCGACCGCGCGTCGCGGGCGGCCCGCATCCAGGCAGGCGTGCTCGGACCCGCGCTTGAGGACCAGCTGCGTCCCCACGGTCTCACGCTTCGACACTTTCCACAGTCCTTCGAGTTTTCGAGCCTTGGAGGCTGGATCGCGACGCGCTCGGGCGGACACTACGCGACTCTGTGGACTCATATCGACGAGTTCGTGGAATCGCTCCGCGTAGTGACCCCAGCGGGTGTCATCGCGACGCGGCGGTTGCCGGGTTCAGGCGCCGGGCCGAGCCCTGAGCGCCTATTCATCGGGAGCGAGGGGACGCTCGGTGTCATCACCGAGGCCTGGATGCGCCTTCAGGATCGGCCGCGACTGCGGGCCTCGACGTCGGTGCGCTTCACCGGCGATGACGGATTCGCGCGCGGCGCCCGCGCCGTGCGCGCGCTCGCGCAGTCCGGCCTCTATCCGACGAACTGCCGGCTGCTCGATCCGGTCGAGGCTGCCAACGCCGGAGCCAGCCCCGAAGCCGACGCTGCGGTCTTGGTGCTCGGCTTCGAGTCCGCGGACCACGGGCTCGACGCGTGGATGGCGCGCGCGCTCGAGCTGTGCCGAGACGCGGGGGGCCTGGTCCCCCTCGAGACGGTCCACACCCGAGCGGACGAGGGCGCGTCCCGCGAGGGTGCGGCCGGCGCCTGGCGCACCGCGTTCCTGAACGCTCCCTACCTGCGGGACGCGCTGGTGGGGCTCGGCATGATTACGGAAACCTTCGAGACCGCGATCACCTGGGACCGCTTCGACGAGTTTCACGGGGCCGTAATGGCCGCGACACAAGATGCCGTAAAGCGCATCTGCGGCGGAGGAAGCGTCGCCTGTCGCTTCACCCACGTCTATCCCGATGGCCCTGCGCCCTATTACTCCGTGCTCGCACCGGGGCGTCGTGGAGCACAGCTCGCGCAGTGGGCCGAGATCAAGGCCGCCGCGAGCGAGATCCTGGTCCGACACGGCGCTACGATCACTCACCACCATGCCGTAGGCCGAGACCACCGACCGTGGTACGACCGCGAGCGCCCGGACGCGTTCGCCCGGGTGCTGGCCGCCGCCAAACGCGAGCTTGACCCGGCCGGCGTCCTGAACCCCGGCGTGCTCGTCGGGCCGTAGGCAGAGCGGGCGATGCGTGCAAGCGCGATCGCATCCTTCCGTCGCATCTCGAACTGCCAGAGCACGTCACGGAGAGCTTGCGGGCACCTTCCCCCCTGCACTGCCAAAGGATCCTCGTAGGCCGAGCGCTGCCCTAGGCTATGCTGCCGGCGCATGGCGCGCATCAATGACCACTACCGCAAGCTGCAGGCCGGCTACTTGTTCCCGGAAATCGGGCGGCGCGTGAAGGCGTTCCAGGAGGCGCATCCCAAGGCTCGCGTCATCCGGCTCGGCATCGGGGACGTCACGTTGCCCCTCGCTCCCGCGATCGTCGAAGCCTTCCGCGGCGCGGTGGATGAAATGGCGACCGCGGAGGGATTTCGCGGCTACGGACCGGAGCAGGGCTATGACTTCTTGGTCGACGCCATCCGCAAACACGACTTCGAGGCTCGGGGCGTATCGATCGCCCAGGACGAGGTGTTCGTCTCCGACGGGAGCAAGTGCGATAGCGGGAATCTCCAGGAAATCTTCGGCACCGCGTGCACCTTCGCCGTCGTCGACCCGGTCTACCCCGTCTACGTCGACACGAATGTAATGGCCGGGCGCACCGGCCCCGCCGATGAGAGTGGACGCTTCGCGGGCATCACCTACCTCGCGGCGACCGAGGCGAACGGCTTCGTCCCGGAGCCGCCGGCGCAGCGCGTCGACCTCGTCTACCTGTGCACACCGAACAACCCGACCGGCGCCGCCGCAACCCGGGACCAGCTCGCGCGCTGGGTCGCTTGGGCGCGCGCCAACGACGCGGTGATCGTATTCGACGCCGCCTACGAGGCGTACATCACGGACCCTAGCCTGCCTCGCTCGATCTATGAGCTGGAGGGCGCCAAGGAGTGCGCCATCGAGATGCGCAGCTTCTCCAAGAGGGCGGGCTTCACTGGCGTGCGCTGCGCGTACACCGTCGTGCCGAAAGCGCTGACCGGATCCACCGCGACGGGGGAGCGAGTCCCGCTCCACGCTTTGTGGTCGCGGCGCCAGAGCACGAAGTTCAACGGCGTCTCCTATCCCGTGCAGCGCGCGGCGGCTGCGGTCTACTCCGAGGCCGGCCTGGCCCAGACGGCAGCGCAGATCGCCTTCTACATGGAAAATGCGCGTCGGCTCCGCGAAGGGCTGGGCCGCGCAGGTTTCACGCTCTTCGGTGGCATTCATGCCCCATACATTTGGATGCGCACGCCCCGCGGACTGGGATCGTGGGAGTTCTTCGACCGGCTCCTCACGGAAGCGCACGTCGTGGGCACACCGGGTGCAGGCTTTGGCCCGAGCGGGGAGGGGTACTTGCGGCTCTCGGCCTTCAACTCCCGGGAGAACGTGGACGAGGCGGTGGATCGGCTCCGCCGCGCCTTCGCCGCGTAGCCGCCATGGACCCCCGTCAGATCCACACCTCTCAAGATGCCCGACGCATTGTCGAGGAGCGCAAGCTAAGCCACGTGAAGGTCGGGCTCTTCGACGTGGACGGTGTGATGCGCGGCAAGTACATGTCGCGCGAGAAGTTCCTCTCGGCCTTGGAGGGTGGTTTCGGGTTTTGCGACGTCGTGCTCGGCTGGGACAGCCAGGACCAGCTCTACGACAATGTCGCCTACACGGGCTGGCACACGGCCTATCCAGACGCTCCGGTGCGGATCGTGCCCAGCAGCTGCCGCGATCTGCCTTTCGAGCCGCCGATGCTCCTCTTCCTCGCAGAGTTCGCGCCGCCTGCGGACGCACTGTGCCCCCGCGGCGTCTTGCGTCGCTTGGTGGAGCGTGCGCGCACGCTGGGATTCGACCCAGTGGCCGCCCTCGAATATGAGTTCTTCTTGTTCGACGAGACGCCCCATTCCGTGCGCGCCAAAGGCTACCGCGATCTGAAACCCCTCACGCCGGGCTCCTTTGGGTACTCGATGCTGCGAAGCTCCGTGCTCGCCGAGTTCCACCGCGAGCTCTTGGCGCTCTGCGAGGCCATGGACATGGGCCTCGAGGGCCTACACACGGAGACGGGTCCTGGGGTGATCGAGGCCGCCATCGCCCACGACCACTGCCTCCTGGCCGCCGACAAGGCGGCGCTCTTCAAGACGATGAGCAAGGTGCTGGCGCAGCGGCACGGCTGGATGGCGACCTTCATGGCCAAGTGGTCCCGGGATTGGCCGGGCCAGAGCGGACACATCCATTTGTCGCTCAAAGGATTGGACGGCGCGCGCGTCTTCTACGATCCCGACGCTCCCCATGGCATGAGCAAGGCGATGCGCTCCTTCGTGGCGGGCCAACAGCAACTCCTGCCCGAGTTCCTCGCCCTCGTGGCCCCCACCGTCAACTCGTACCGGCGTCTCATCCCCGGCTACTGGGCGCCCACGATCGCGTCCTGGGGAATCGAAAATCGCACCTGCGCGCTTCGTGTGATCCCTGGATCGCCAAAGGCCCAGCGTGTCGAGTACCGAATCGCTGCCGCCGATGGAAACCCGTACTTAGCCCTCGCCGCAGCGCTCGGCTCGGGCCTCTGGGGCATCGAGCACGGCCTTGAGCTCGGTCCACCGGTCGCCGGGAACGCCTACACCCAGGAAGCCCCCCCAGAGAGTGCTCTGCCCCGAACCCTGTGGGAGGCGGCGGGACGCCTGCGTGGCTCGGCTGCGGCGCGCGAGCTGTTCGGGGAGGCGTTCGTCGAGCACTTCGCGGCCACCCGCGAGTGGGAGGAGCGCGAGTTCCGCAAGCACGTGTCGGACTGGGAGCTCGCGCGCTACTTCGAGATCATCTAGGCCCGTGCCCTACTCGACGATGTAGTCGAGGGGATCCACGCGCTTCCCGCCGACCTCCACCATGTAGTGGACGTGCGGGCCCGTGCTAAGGCCCGAGCTTCCCATGGTGGCCATCTGCTGGCCGCGGGCCACGTGAGCACCGGGCTGCACCAGGATGCGCTGCAGGTGACCGTAGGTGGTGCGGACGCCGAAGCCGTGATCCACGACGATGGCCGTGCCGAGCCCGCCCTTTCGCCCGGCGAAGACGACGCGTCCCGGTGCTGGCGCCAGGATCGGCGTGCCGAACTCCGCGGCGATGTCGACGCCCTCGTGAAAGTCGCGCCGGCCCGTGAAGGGGGAGATGCGGTAGCCGAAGCCCGAGGTGATCCAGCCGATCGCGGGCCACGAGGACGGCGTCGCCGCAAGCCTTTCAACCTTTCCGCGGAGCGCCCCCACGAGCTCTTCCAAGGAATGGGACTCGGATTGGAGGCGCTCGAGCAGGCTTTGGTTCCCCACAACCTCCTCCGCCCGAGGGCGAGAAGACGACGCATCGGGTCCCGCAGGCGGGGCACTGACATCGGCCGGTGTCCC
The DNA here is from genome assembly GCA_035315025.1 of Myxococcota bacterium. Classification (GTDB taxonomy): domain Bacteria; phylum Myxococcota_A; class UBA9160; order UBA9160; family UBA9160; genus UBA9160. Next base: position 34,773 of record DATFYN010000320.1, on the reverse strand, counting down.
GACGGGCACCTGCTCTGTCCCTCCCTCTCCGTCCGATGCGGTGGGAGTGGGGGTGCCCATCGGCGGCGTCGCGTCCTCGGGTCGCTCGGCGCCGCCACCGACTCCAAGAGACACGGCCGGCCGCTGGGCCGTGCGTTCAAGGCTCGCCTCGGGAAGGTTTGCGATCACACGGACGCGCCGCTCGAACTCGCGCACGCGGGCAAGCTCGTCCGCCATGCGCTGCCGCTCCTCGGCTCGACTCTGAAGTTCCGCCCGCTGCGCCTCGGCCTCCGCACGAACGCGTTCGGCCTCCGCGTGCACGCCCCGGAACTCGGCCATATGGCCCCACAGGCTCAGGTAGTGCACAAAGCCCAACAAAAAGAGGAGGGCACCCGCGGCCCCGATCCCGGCGAGCCGCTTAAGCCCTCGTTCGGAGACGCCGAGCCGCTGGACCCGCCCCGTCCCCTCGGGGACGATGATGAGCGTATATCGCTTCATACGCGCGCCTCCTGCGCGGCCTCCGACGGCCGCGAGACCCTCGTGCTTCGTCGACCCCCCCACGCTGCCGCCGCGTGACTCGGGTCACCCGAAAAGGTCCCTCTCCCTGCTTTTCGGAAGGAGTTTCGTGTTTCGAGAGGGGTTTTATGCCTGGAAGCCCAAAGGCGGGTCGGCGATCCTCCGGGGCTCCATGCCCGGGCTCCTGCGCACTGTTTCGCCGATCGACGGCACGATCGTGGCCGAGCGGCCCCTCGCGGGCGTAGCGGAGCTCCGCGCGGCGCTCGCCGCGGCCCGCCACGCCCAGGCGACGTGGCGCCGTAGCCCGGTCCGGGAGCGCGTGGCCGTGGTCGAACTCTTCTGCCAGGCGCTGCTCTCGCGGCGCGCGGAGATCGCCGAAGAGCTCACGCGACAGATGGGGCGGCCGGTCCGCTACACACCGCTCGAGGTCGACAGGCTTTGCGAGCGTGCGCGCTACATGGCGCAGATCGCAGAAGAAGCGCTCGCTCCGCTGGCTCTCCCGCCCGGGGACGCGCTGCGCCGCTTCATTCGCCGCGAGCCCGTGGGCAGCGTCCTCACCATCGCGCCGTGGAACTATCCCTATCTCACTGCGGTGAACTCGATCGTTCCCGCGCTTCTCGCCGGGAACGCAGTGCTGCTAAAACACTCCGCGCAGACTCCGCTCTGCGCAGAACGCTTCGCACAAGCATTCGCGGCGGCAGGACTGCCCAGCGGCGTCTTTCAGGTCCTTCACCTCTCCCATGAAGACACAGACCGGGCGATTCGGGAGCCGGGAATCGACTTCGTGGCATTCACCGGTTCGGTCGAGGGGGGAAGCCAGGTCCAGCGTGCGGCGGCCGAGCGCTTCATCGGCGTGAACCTCGAGCTCGGCGGGAAAGACCCCGCCTATGTCCGCGCAGATGCGAACCTCGGGCACGCCATCGAGAACCTGGTAGATGGGGCCTTCTTCAACTCGGGCCAGTCCTGCTGCGGGATTGAGCGAATCTACGTCCACGAGCACGTGTATAACCAGTTCGTCGAAGGGGTGGTTGCCCTGGCGAAGGCGTACGTCCTCGGGAACCCCCTTGATAAAGCAACCACGCTCGGCCCGATGGTGCGTGCCTCGGCCGCCGACTTTGTGCGTGATCAGATCGCGGAGGCGATCCACAAAGGTGCGCGAGCTCTGGTCGATCCGAAGCTTTTCCCGGCGAGTGCCGCCGGCACGCCCTATCTCGCGCCGCAGGTGCTGGTCGACGTGGATCACAGCATGCGGGTCATGACCGAGGAGAGCTTCGGCCCCGTGGTGGGGATCATGCGCGTCCGCGGTGATGACGAGGCCGTGGCGCTGATGAACGACAGCGCCTACGGACTCACGGCGGCGCTCTGGACGGAGGACGCCGATGCCGCGATCGCGCTCGGCGAGCGCCTCGAGACCGGAACCGTGTTCATGAATCGATGCGACTACCTTGACCCCGCCCTCGCCTGGACCGGGGTCAAGAACTCCGGGCGCGGGTGCACGCTCTCGCGTCTCGGTTTCGAACCGCTCACGCGCCCCAAGTCCTACCACCTTCGCGTGCGCACCTGAGCGCGCGCTCCGGGAGCCCGGGTCGCATGGAGATTGATCCCGCCACTCTGCGCGCCAACTGGAGCTATCCCACACAGGTTCGGTTCGGCGTGGGACGCATCGGCGAGCTACCGGACTGTTGCAAGGAGCTCGGCTTGCACCGGCCTCTTTTCGTCACCGACCCTTCTTTGGCCAAGCTCCCCGCCTTCCTGGCCGCGAAGGGAGCCCTCGACGCCTCGGGTCTTGGGAGCGGGCTCTTCTCCGACATCCGCGCGAATCCCGTCGGCGCGAACGTCGAAGCGGGTGTGCGCGCTTTTCGTGACGGCGGGCACGACGGGGTCATCGCCTTTGGCGGCGGGTCCGCCCTCGACTCGGGAAAGGCCATCGCGTTCATGACGGGCCAGACCCGTCCGATCTGGGACTTTGAAGATGTCGGGGATTGGTGGAAGCGAGCGTCGACCCACGCCATCGCGCCCGTAATTGCGATCCCGACGACAGCCGGGACGGGGTCAGAGGTGGGCCGCGCATCGGTGATCACAGACCAAGCGACCCAGGTGAAGAAGATCATCTTCCACCCGAGGATGTTGCCCGCCATCGTGATCTGCGATCCCGCGCTCACGATCGGGCTTCCGCCCCCCATCACCGCAGCCACGGGCATGGACGCTCTCGCGCACAACCTCGAGGCCTACTGCGCGCCGGGTTTCCACCCGCTGGCCGATGGAATCGCCGTGGAAGGGATGCGGCTCCTGCACGACTGGCTCCCCGTCGCGGTGCACGACGGCTCAAACCTGACGGCGCGCGCGTACCTCATGGCCGCCGCGAGCATGGGTGCGGTCGCGTTCCAGAAGGGCCTGGGAGCGATCCACGCCCTTTCCCACCCGATTGGCGCCGTCCTCGACAGCCACCACGGCCTCACAAACGGGGTGGTCATGCCGTACGTGCTGGCGTTCAACCGGAGCGCGATCGAAGACAAGATGGAGCGCGTAGGCCGCTATCTCGGCCTTGAAGGGCGCGGCGTCGATGGCGTGCTCGATTGGGTGCTGGCGCTACGCGAGGAGATCGGCATCCCGCACAGCGTGGCGGCACTCGGGATGACCCGCGCGCACACGGCCCGGTTCTCCAAGATGGCCGCGGCGGATCCGTGCGCGGCAGGCAACCCGATTCAGATCGGCGAACCGGAACTACGTGCGATGTACGAAGCCGCCCTCGACGGGCGGGTCGAGGGGCCAAGCTCCGCGCAGCTTCACCACCCCTAGAACCGGATACCGATCCCCGTCCTGAAGAACGCGCCGCCCGTGAAGTTGTAGTCGCCGCACGCGGGAGGCTCGCCGTGCTTGATCTGCGCCGGGACGTCGTCGCACTGGTGGCGATGGTAGTTCGTGAGGGGTTTGCGCCAGCCGCCACCCCCAAAGATGTAGAGCGGGATCGAGCTCACGGGCTGGAAACTCGCCGCTCCGCCAAACTCTGCGCTCCCGATGCTGTAGTGGGCGATGATGTTGCTGATGTTGGTTTGTACCGGCATGCCACGGGGCGTGACTGTGAAGAAGTTCACCTGCGCCACGTAGGCGTCCCAGGCAAAGCCGACGAACGGCTTCAAGCTAAGCAGGGATTTGCCGAGGGGCATATCGACCGAAAAACCGAGGGCCGTGTTGGCTTCCCAGTCGAACTCCAAGGACGCGTTCGACTGCGGGGCTTGGCCGGGGATGCCGTAGTTGCTGCTGGTGATGATGTTGCGGTCTACCGGCGTCACGGCGCCGCCTTCGATGAACGGCCGACCGATTCCCCAGAGAAGCGGTCCCAAGAGTCGCACCTCCCCGCCGAGGTTATTCGGCGCCTTGATCGTCTCGGTGTCGGTCTGACCGGGGCCGAGGATCGGCTGGAGGGTGCCGATCGTGGAACTGAGCCTCGCCTCGCTCTCGATGTACGACCAGACCCCCTCGACTTCGATCAAGAAAGGACGGTCGGGCTTCAGAATCGACTTGTCGGTGTCTTCGGCGCGCCCGAGCTGGGGCCCGGTGAGCAGCGCAGCGGCGAGAGCAAGTGAGAGCAGCCGATGGTGTCGCATGTAAACCTCCCCCGCGTCCTCGCCGCACGAACGACGGACGCCGTCTTTTTCCTGACCGGACTGGGCCCCGCACGGGGCAGCGGCGGGCAGCGCCCGTGTCCCTCCAAGGCGCCGTGTCGCAGTTAGCGAATGGTGTGTGCCGAGTCCAGCCCCACCCACGCGAGGCCGCCGGCTTGCGGCTGCGCGCCACAGGTGGTCCTGTGGTTCGGCGATCGCGGACTTCGCCGGACGAATGGGGGGATTTTACCGCCCTCTCGAGGTCTCTCGGCATGGGGCCTCGGGGGGAAAAGGAGGCCCACGACTGGCGCCGTGCCTCTCACGACGAGCGCGTCGCCGCGCAAGGATTCGGAAGGCACGTGTCCTCGCGCCGCACTCGCTGAGGCAACACCAGAGCGTTTCGGCACCGGCTTGTGACCCCGAAAACCATGTCTCACGAGAGAAGCCCGAGGTAAGATCGGTAGCGCGGCTTGGGGCGGTGTCCGAGACTGCCGGGCTTGGCGCTCGACCCTCTTACGACGGCGCTCGTTCTCTTCGCGGCACTCCTCCACGCGACGTGGAATGCGCTCGTCAAAGCAGGCGGCGATAAGCTCGCGATGCTGACGCTCGTGATCGTGGGCGGCGCCTTGTGCATGGCCCTCGCCGTCGCTTTCGTGCCCTTCCCCGACCGCGCCGCGTGGCCGTTTCTCGCGCTCGCCACCCTGCTCCACGTCTTCTACAACGTCTCGCTGGTCCGCGCCTACGAGCAAGGGGATCTCTCCCGGGTGTATCCCATCGCGCGGGGCGCGGCGCCCGCGTTCGTGGCGGCGGGAGCCTGGGCCGTGGCGGGCGAAGCCTTGGTCCCCCTCGAGATCGCAGGCATCCTCCTGCTCTCCCTCGGGATCATGAGCCTCGCCCTCGAGCCCAAGCTCGCCGCGGACGCCAGGCGGAGTACGGTCGGGTGGTCGCTCCTCACGGCTGCCTGGATCGGAACGTACTCGGTGTGCGATGGGATGGGTGTCCGCCGCACCTTAAATCCGCTGTCTTTCATCGCATGGCTCATGCTGCTCGATGCACTCCCGATCATGTTGGTGGCCTTCTGGCTGCGACGCGGGCGCGTGTGGGCGTCCTTCCGCCCGCATCTTGCGACGGGACTTCTCGGCGGTGCGATCGCCGCGCTGGCCTACGGAATCGTGCTCTGGGCCATGGCCCATGGCCGCATCGCCCACGTGGCGGCGCTGCGCGAGACGAGCGTCGTCGTCGCTGCGGGCATCGGTACGGTCCTTTTGGGCGAACCCTTCGGTCGGCGTCGCGTCGTCGCGGCGTGCATGGTCGCGGCAGGCGCGGTCCTGCTGCAAAGCGCCCGGTAGAGAACTTCCGGCTAAAGGCCTCTCGAGCTAGGCCGCGCACACAAACTCGTCCAGCTCTTGGAACTCCATGACCGCCAGTGCCGCACGGATCTCAGCCCGCGGCCGCTCGCCTGCGACTGACACCACAATCGGTCGACCACGCAGCGCGGGCAGCGCCGACGGGGCGATCACCGGGGCGCCGTGGATCCGCTGACCCACGCGCCCGGGATGCAGCTCGACCACGTGGGACGGACGCTTGCCGTGCGCTGCGAGTGCGCGACGCAGGGCTCGGCCGGTGGCCCCGTAGCCCCACAGCACGTACTCCTCGCCACCCGCAAGAAAACCGCTTGCCAGAAACGCCGCCTTGCACTCCGTGAAACGCCGCTGTGCGTAGGCGGGGTGCGTACGCGAGAGCCGTCCTGCGCTGTCTCGCCAGCCGAGCAGACGCCGCGGCACGACGCCGATCCGCAAGCCCTTTGCGAGCAGGCGCAAAATGAGGTCGTAGTCCTCGGGCCAGCCCACGTCGCGAAAGCCGAGTTCTAAGAGCTCCTCGCGCCGAAGGACAAGCGTGGGATGCGCCAGCGGGCATTCGATGAACGCGTCGCGACGCACACGATCTGGCGAGTCGATGGAACAGAGCCAGCGCTCGTATGCCCGCAGTCCTTGGCGAAGGTCGCGCCGGGGAAAAAGTCGAACGTGGCAGCCCACGCAGCACAGAGACGGATCGTCTTCGAGCATCCGGAGCTGCGCGGAGAGCCGCTCCCGGTGCATCCAGTCGTCGGCATCCATGCGCGCAACGAACGGTGCCCGGCAGCTGGCGAGACCAAGGTTCAAGGCAGGAACGAGACCCGCCCGCGCAGCGGCGACGACGCGGAACCGCGGATCGGCGGCCGCAAACCGGAGCCCCACCTCCCGCGTTCGATCGAGCGAGCCGTCGTCCACCACCACGCACTCAAAGCGTGTCTCGCGCTGGCGCTCGACGCTGCGCAGCGCCGTTGCGAGCGTCGCCGCTGCATCCCGTGCGGGAATCAGGACCGAGATCCGGGGCTCCACGGTGCGCGATGCTAGCGGGCGGCGGCGCGCAGTATCTTCACCCCATGACCGACGAAGACCACCCGCCCCTCTCTCCAAAAAGCCGCTACATCACACCGGAGGGCTACCGCCGCTTGGAGCAGGAGCTTGACCGGCTGTGGCGTACGGAGCGCCCGCGGGTGACGCGAGAGGTCACAGCCGCCGCGGCCCAGGGCGACCGCTCCGAGAACGCCGAATACATCTACGGCAAAAAGCGCCTGCGCGAGATCGATCGGCGCGTCCATTTCCTGCGCAAACGCTTGGAGGAGCTGGAGGTGGTGCGTCACACGCCCACCCAAGAAGGACGCGTCTTTTTCGGCGCCTGGGTTGCACTCGAGGGTGAAGAGGGGGAGGCGCTCGAGTTCCGAATTGTGGGACCCGACGAGTTCGACCCTGAAACCCGCCGCATCAGCATCGAGTCGCCTATGGCCCGGGCTGTCTTGCGCAGAGAGGTTGGTGACGAAGTGGAGGTCTTGCGCCCGAAGGGTCGCACGAGGTTTACGCTCGTTCGTGTGTGGTATGAGAGCGAGGAGTAGCACGACTTCGCGGAGATTGACCTGCGCGGACGCGTGGCATAAGCAGGCACGTAGCAGAGAGGCGACGAATGGTCGTGAGCTAGAGCTCCGCGCCAGCCCCGAAAAGGAGACGCCTTCCGATGCGCGGTGAGCGAGATGCCGAGCCGGCGCGAGACCGGCCAGCCGTAAGCGACTACGGGGCGTGCTCGGCCGGCAGTACCGGCTCGTCCGGCTCCAGCGGCGACACCGGCACGGCAGGTTCGGGGGAAGTGCCGGGGTTCTCGGTGGATGTCGGCACGGGCGCTGCCTCGGAAGCCGCGGGCCTTGCGGCACGCGAGCGAAGGCGCGCGAGGTCTGCCTCGGCCAAGCCCGCATAGCGCGCCGCAGCATCGTCGTAGCTGCCGAGAGCCGCGCCTTGGAGCATGCGGTTCCACCAGCGGCCGAGGTCCGACTCGTTCCAAGCCACGAAGGTCTCGAGCTCCGATTGCGCGAGCTCCCGGTAGGTGTAGAGCAATCTCACCAACACGCGGTTCTGCACGGCCGAGCGGTCCTTGTTGGGATCGGCGTGCAGAGTCTCGAGTGAAGCCGCGTCGGCGATCTTTCCAACCGCGAGCCACGGCTGAACAAACGCGGCGTACGCGAGCACGGTCGACCCCGTCACCTCGTCGAGGCGGCGAGCCAGCGCGATGCGCCACTCCGGCGGAGGGTTCGCGCGGAGATCGGCCGCGAAGCGCTGCATGGCCGGTGCAGCCTCAGGCGATTGCGCTGCTTCCTCGAGGGCCATGACGTGCCGAGCAGTCCAGCCCCTGTGCCACTCCAACACTGCCATCAGCTTCTCTGCCTCGCAGGTGTTCTCGAGGCGCTGCCGAAGATCGCCCAGCAAGGCTTCCCGGCCATAGGCCTTGGCGAAGGTCGCGCGCAGCGACTCATAGTCGTCGGGCGAAAGCCGGAGCGTATCGCGCACGCGCGGCACCGCAGACAGGTCGGAAACGGGCAGGACCGACGCAGGGGCGCGGGTCTGCGTGAGGATGTCGGCGGTGAGCCGCGGGCAGCGGCCATCTTGGTCGGCTCGGGCCGCGACGGCGAGCGTGAGGGCAAAGAGGCATACCATCATGCAGGCGGATCGCATCGGGGGTCCTCCGCGTCCCCTATCGGTACGCGGGCTCCCCAGCTGAACCTTTTTTTGGGAGGCTGCCTAGTTGGCGGGCAAGCGGCGGTGGCCTCGCGCCTGGACCCGCTCCCGCTTCCGGGACGCAGCCTCTGCGAAGGGGTCCGGGAATCCGCCGGGTCCTGCGCTGGCGAGGGGCCGCGCAAGACACCCCCGCCGTCCTTCGGTCGCGGGCGCTACGCCGCAGCGCGTCCTGCGTGTTTCGCAATGGCGTCGACAAGACGCGGCCAGACTTCCCGCGGCAGGTCGTGCCCCATGCCTTCGATCTCGAACAGGTCGGCGCCCGGCACCGCTTGCGCGGTATCGCGCCCGGCGGCAATCGGTACGAGGGGATCGGCAGAGCCATGGATCACGAGCGTCGGGGCGCGCACCGAGGCAAGGAGAGGCTTGCGGTTCCCCGAAGCCAAAATCGCGACCAGCTGTCTGGCGATACCGGCTGGGAATACGCCCCGATCGAACACACGCGCGCCACGCGCTCGTACCGCCTCCGGGTCGAACGGGAAGCCAGGACTTCCGACGACTTTTGAGACCTCGACGTGGTGTTCGATGTAAGCCTCGCGCTGCGTCGGGGCGGGAGTCATGAGGACCTGCATCGCCGCGGGCGTCGCCGGTGGGAGCGCCGGATTACCCGTGGTCGACATGATGGAGGTCAGCGTGCGGATTCGCTTCGGATGCCGAATCGCCAAGGTCTGGGCAATCATGCCGCCCATCGATGCACCGACGACGTGCGCGGCGTCGATGCGCAGGGCGCCGAGCAGTCCCGCCGTGTCATCGGCCATGTTATGCAGGGTGTAGGCGGCGGAGGGCGGGCGGCCCTGGGCCATGGCTGCAAGCGCTGTGGCCACGTTCGGCACGCCTGCGTCCTCGAGCTTCGTGGATAGCCCGACGTCGCGGTTGTCGAACCGGATGACGCGGTAGCCCCTCCGCGCAAGAGCCTCGCAGAACTCTTCATCCCACAGAATCATCTGGGCGCCGAGGCCCATAATCAGGAGAATTGCGGGCGCCTGGGCTGCGCCGAACGTCTCGTACTCAAGCTCAACGCCATTGGTCGCGACAAGGGGCATGCTGGCTCCTCATGTGGACTCTCCATTGTAGAACGGCCGGGCGTTCGGCGCGCGGATTTCCGGGCGCTCTGGAACATGGCACCATTGCGGCGCACCCGGTCGCACAACCCTAAGAAGGAGGACCCGCCATGTCCGCGGCCACCCCGCTCCATCGCAACGTCGAGAGCTTCGTTGCCCGGCGGCACAAGATGCTGATCGACGGCAAGTGGGTAGACGCCGCCTCGGGCAAGACCTTCCCGAGCTATGACCCTGCGACCGGAGAGGTGCTCGCCCAGGTCGCCGAGGGCGATCGCGAGGACGTCGACCGGGCGGCGCGCGCCGCGCGCCGCGCCTTTGACAGCGGACCGTGGTCGGAGAGCGTGACCGCATCGGCGCGGGGGCGTCTGCTTTGGAAGCTCGCCGATCTCGTCGAGCAGCACCTCGAGGAGTTCGCGCAGCTCGAGAGCCTCGACAACGGCAAGCCCATCACGGTTTCGCGCGCTGCGGATGTGCCGCTCGCCGTGGATCTCTTGCGCTACATGGCGGGCTGGGCCACGAAGATCGAGGGATCGACCATCCCTATCTCCGTCCCTGGCGCTCGTTACCTCGCCTATACCCTGCGCGAGCCGGTCGGCGTCGTGGGCCAGATCATCCCCTGGAACTTCCCACTCCTCATGGCCGCGTGGAAGCTCGGCCCCGCCCTCGCCGCAGGCTGTACCGTGGTGCTAAAGCCCGCAGAGCAAACTCCGCTCTCGGCGCTGCGCCTTGGCGAGCTGGTCTGTGAGGCGGGGTTCCCCGATGGAGTCGTGAACGTCGTGCCCGGCTACGGTGAAACCGCCGGCGCCGCCCTCGCCGCCCACCCCGCTGTCGACAAAGTCGCCTTCACCGGATCCACGGAAGTCGGCAAGCTGATCGTGCAGGCCGCCGCGGGTAACTTGAAGAAGGTATCCCTCGAGCTCGGTGGGAAGTCTCCGAATGTTGTGCTGGGAGACGCGGACGTCGATGCGGCAATTGCGGGAGCGGCAAACGCTATCTTTTTCAATCACGGCCAGTGCTGCTGCGCAGGTTCACGCCTGTATGTGGAAAAACCGATCTTTGATCGCGTCGTGGCAGGCGTGGCAGAGCAGGCGGCCAAGATCAAGGTCGGCCCAGGCATGAATGCCTCGACGGAGATGGGCCCCCTCGTCTCGGACGAGCAGCTGACGCGCGTCTGCGGATACCTCGAAGCCGGGGCCAAGGAAGGCGCCCGCGCCATCGCGGGCGGCAAACGCCTCGGCGATCGCGGCTATTTCGTGGCACCGACCGTTCTCGTCGACACCAAGCCGAAAATGCGCGTCGTCCAGGAAGAGATCTTCGGACCCGTAGTCGCGGCGATCCCGTTCTCGAACCCGAACGAGGTCCTGGCCGCTGCGAATGACACAGTCTATGGACTCGCTGCCGCGGTGTGGACGCGCGACATCGGCCGTGCCCATACCATCGCATCGAAGCTCCGCGCGGGCACGGTGTGGATCAACTGCTACAACGTATTCGATGCGGCGATGCCCTTCGGCGGCTACAAGCAATCAGGCTGGGGTCGTGAGATGGGCAAGGATGTGCTCGAGCTCTACACCGAGGTGAAGGCGGTCTGCACAAAGCTCTGACTTTGCCTAAGCCTTCGTTCGCGCCCACGGCAGCGTGCCGCGCAGCTCATAGGCCAGACGGATGAGCCTCATCGGAAATATTCTCTGGCTGATCTTTGGAGGCTTTCTGTCCGGGATGGGATACATCCTCGGGGGACTTCTCCTGTGTCTTACCATCGTGGGTATCCCCTTCGGCATCCAAGCGATCAAGCTCGGCCTCTGCACGTTTGCTCCGTTCGGTAAGGAGATCGTCGAACGACCCGATGCGAACAGTCCCCTGCGAATCGTGTTCAACCTCCTATGGATCGTCCTCTTTGGATGGGAGATCGCGATTTCCCACCTGCTCCACGCAGGATTTCTCGCGCTCACGATCATCGGGATTCCCTTTGCGATTCAGCACATCAAGCTCGTGCCTCTCTCGCTCCTCCCGTTCGGCCGCTCTCTCGAGTAGGCAACGCGCGCGGAACAATCCTCGCTCGTCCCGCCACGATCCGACCGCTCGTGCGGGCGGCTGTGCGCGAGGTCGACTGGAAAAACTTAGAAGAAAAATGAGAGGCGCTCGCTCGGGAAGGCAGCCGCGGCCTTCCCATGCCGAACCCGTGGCCCGCTGGGCGCGAACCCGATCAGTCGCCGAGAAGCTCGGAGGCGATCTTCTTGGCGAGGTTGCCGTCGACGTCGCCCTTGTGGGCCTTCATCACGGCTGCCATGACGCGGCCCACATCGCCCGGCTTGGAGGCGTGGGTTGCGGCGATCGCCTCGGCGACCCAGGCCTGCGTCTTGGTGTGGTCTGCAAGACGAGGCAGGAACTCCTGGATCACGGCGAGCTCAGCGCGCTCCTCCGCCGCGCGGTCGGGGCGGCCCGCCGCCTCAAAGGCTTCGATACTTTCGTTGCGCTGCTTTTCGAGGCGGCGCAGGAGGCTCGTGCATACTTCATCCGCGAGCGATTTGGAGTTGTCCTTCTTCGTTTCATTCAGGAATGCTGCACGGATGCCGCGGAGTGCAGCGAGGCGAGGTGCGTCCTTCGCCTTCATCGCCTCAGTCATCTGCGCGACCACATCGTCAAAGATCGCCATGCCATCCCTCCCCGGAGCCACGTTACCCCTGGCCGCGGCGGCCGTCAGGCCCGGCACTGCCGCTCTGCCCGACGCGGTCGAGGGCGGCGGGATCTTCTAGAGTGCGAACGCCATGGGTGAGCGAAGCACGCGGCAAGAGCTCTTGCGCCGGATCCGCCGGCGGCTGCGCAGGCTCGTGCTTCGGGTGCTGTTCGTGCTGGCACCGCGCGGCGACGCCCCGCTCCCGGACGTCAAGAGCGCACGTCGCATCCTCGTCGTGCTCGTGAACTTCCGTCTCGGCAACACCCTCCTTGCGACACCTGCGGTGCGTGCCCTGACCGAGAGCGTGAGCGGTGAAACGATCGACTTTCTGGGTGGGCCCTCAGCGCCCGCCTTCTTTCAGGGTTTCGGGCTGCACGAGGTGATCGGCGTCAGCCGACGCGATCTCTTTGCACCCCACCGTCTGCTCGGTCTGGTGCGGCGCCTGCGCCGGGCGCATTACGACCTTGCGATCCACCTGGGCGGAGCGTCCACCTCCCTGGGCGCGCTGCTCGCCCGCCTCTCTGGTGCGCCCGAGCGCGTGGGAGCGGCTGGGAGCGGTCGCAACTTCTTCTTCACGACGGCTCTCGAAGCCGACCGGCACCCCCACAAGGTGGACCAGATGCTCGCCTTCGTGCGCGCGCTTGGCATTGAAGCGGCTGGCGAGCGCTGTCTCATGCTTGCACCGGACGAGCGGGGGCGCGCCGCGGCCTTCCTTCGCGAACGCTGCGGCGCCGCGCACCCCATTGCGATCTTTGTGGGCGCGCGCGGTCACAAGGGCAAGAGCTGGAGCCTCGCAAGTCTCGCCGCCATTGCCGCGCGCGTGCGTGCGTGGGGGATTCCCGTCCTCGTGGTGCTTGGGCCCGAGGAGGAGCCGAGCCTGGTGGCCATCCGGGACGCACTGGGTGAAGCCGTCTACGTGCACGGTCTTGGCCTGCGCGAGGTGGCTGCGCTCCTGGCAGACTGCGCGGCCGTCGTGACGCCCGACTCCGGGCCCATGCACCTCGCAATCGCCGCCGGCGCTCCCACCGTGGCCCTCTTTCGTAAGCCGAACCACGTACGCTGGGGTCCACGCCCACCCCGCGGCGAGGTGGTGTTCGATCCGCGCGGCGAAGACTCCGAGCAGGCGCTGGCTCTGCTCGCGCGGATCGTGGGACAGGTTGGATGAGCGGCCGCCGGGCGCGGCGCGTGCGGGGAATCGCGCGTTCCCGCGGCGTCGGGGAGTGCGCGACTAGCGTTCGAGCTTCTTGAACTTGATGCGGTGCGGCTGATCCGCCTCCGCGCCCAAGCGCTTGTGTCGGTCGGCCTCGTACTCCTGGTAGTTGCCTTCGAACCACTCCACGTGGCTGTCGCCTTCGAAGGCCAAGATATGGGTAGCGATCCGGTCGAGGAACCAACGGTCGTGAGAGATCACGACCACGCACCCCGCGAATTCAAGCAGCGCGTCCTCGAGCGCGCGCAGCGTGTCCACGTCGAGGTCGTTCGTCGGCTCGTCGAGCAGCAGCACATTGCCGCCGCTTCTCAAGAGCTTCGCCAGGTGAACCCGATTGCGCTCGCCGCCCGACAGGCTCCCGAGGAGCTTCTGCTGATCGGGACCCTTGAAGCCGAAGCTCGAAACGTAGGCCCGTGACATGATCTCGCGACCGCGTAGCTTGATCCGATCTTCACCTTCGCTGATGACGTCGTACACCGTGCCCTTCGGGTCGAGTGCGTCACGTGATTGGTCGACATACGAGAGCTTTACGGTCTCGCCGAGTCGGAGCAGCCCGCCGTCGGGCTTCTCTTCGCCCACGATCATTCGGAAGAGCGTCGTCTTGCCGGCGCCGTTCGCGCCGATCACGCCGACGATGCCACCCGGAGGCAGGGAGAAGGAAAGATCGTCGATCAGCAATCGATCGCCGTAGCCCTTCTTCAGGTGCTCCGCCATGATCACCACGTCGCCGAGACGAGGGCCGGGCGGGATGTTGATCTCCACCTGCTCGGGAAGCCTCTGCTCCTCTTCCGCAAGCAGCTTTTCGAAAGCCTGAATGCGGGCCTTGCTCTTCGCCTGACGCGCACGTGGCGACATGCGCACCCATTCCAACTCGCGCTCGAGCGTACGCTGCCGGGCGGACGCCTGCTTCTCCTCGACCGCAAGCCTGGCTCTCTTCTGGTCCAGCCACGAGCTGTAGTTGCCCTCCCAAGGGATGCCGCGCCCCCGATCGAGTTCGAGAATCCAGCCCGCAGCATTGTCGAGGAAGTAGCGGTCGTGGGTGATCGCGACGACCGTGCCTGGATACTGTTGCAGGAAGTGCTCGAGCCATGCGACGGATTCCGCGTCGAGGTGGTTGGTGGGTTCGTCAAGCAAGAGCACGTCGGGCTTCTGAAGCAGAAGCCGGCAGAGCGCGACCCGGCGGCGCTCGCCGCCTGACAGCTTCGCCACCTCCACCTCAGGCGGCGGCAGTCGCAGCGCATCCATCGCCACCTCGAGCGTGCGGTCGAGCTCCCACGCGTTGGCGGCGTCGATGGCGTCCTGAAGCTTCGCCTGCTCCTCGAGGAGCTGGTTCATCTCCTCCTCAGAGAGCTCCTCGGCGAATCGGGCGGAGACCTGCTCGAATCGGTGGAGCAGCCCACGCGTGTCCGCAACGCCCTCCTCGACGTTCCCGAGCACCGTCTTTGTAGCGTCGAGCTGCGGCTCCTGGGGGAGGAAGCCGATCCGGATCCCCTCCGCCGCGTGCACTTCACCGAGGTAGTCCTGATCGACGCCCGCCATGATGCGCAGGAGCGAGCTCTTGCCCGCACCGTTGGGACCGAGGACCCCGATCTTCGCAGCCGGCAGGAACGCGAGGGTAATGCCGTCGAGAATGACGCGGTCGGGGGGCACGACCTTGCGCAGGTCTCGCAACGTGAAAACGAACTGATGTGCCATGGGCCGCGAGTGTACACGCTCGAACGGCGAAGGCTATGTTCCGCGCGTGGATGCCTGCTCCGCTCGCTGCTGCGACGTCGCGATTTCGCGTTCCACTCGTGTGTTCGGCAGGTCTTTTTTCCCCGCGCGCTACCCCGCCGACCGGGCGGATCCTTCCGCATGCGCGCAAGCAGCCCGACCGCCCGGTCCAATCCGTCCACACCTTGAGACCGATTGCCGCCCAAGAGCGGAAGCGTGAGCGGGAAGCCCGGCGCGCGCTGCGCTCCGTGCGTCCTCGTCTTCGCCGCAGCGCTCCTGTCGGGGCCCTTCTTGCAGACCGGCGCCGCACAGGCAGTCCCTGCGGACGCCCATCCGGAAGTGCTGATCGTCGTGAATGCGAACTGGCCTCCTTCCGTCGCGATCGGCGAGTACTACCGCAAGGCCCGCGCTGTCCCAGAATCCAATGTCCTTGCGCTCAGCTACGGGCCGCGGCGCGCCAACTTTGCGAGCTCCGAGTTTGAGACGATCGACCGCGCGACGTTCGAGGCTTCGATCCGCGACCCCGTAGCAGCTTTCCTCGAGAGCCGCGGCCTCAAGGACAAGATCCGCATCATCGTCCTCGCCAAAGGACTCCCCCTTCACGTGAGCGGTGCGGTCACTCCACCGCTTGCGACCTACCTGAGGGATTCGACGGACGCGTCGGTGGACGCTGAACTCGCGATTCTGTTCTCAGGCAAAGACGGAAGTGCGGGGGTCGCCGGGATGATCAATCCCTATTTCGACTCGGACCAGGCCTTTGCGGCCTTCCGCGTAGCACAGCCGCAGGCTGTGCTGCGCTATCTGGTTGCCCGCCTCGACGGCTACGCACAAGAGCTCGATCCAAAAACCGGGCTCCCAGCCGATGTGAAGGCGTTGATCGACCGGGCGCAGGCACGCGGCCCGGCAGGAACGTTTCTGATCGATGAGGACGCTGCAAAGACAGGCGCCCTCTCTTCGGGCAACCGCATCTTTCTGGGTCCTACCGCGGCGATCCTGCGCAACCTCGGTCGCGAAGTGCGTCACGACGTCACCAAGGAGTTTGTTTCGAACGCCAAGGACATCGCCGGCTATGCGTCGTGGGGAAGCAACGACCTCGCGAACCCGGGTCCGCCGTACTACGGCAAGATCAAGGGGGCCCTGTTTCCTGGTTCCTTCGTACCGCGAGCCATCGCGGTGGACCTCGTCAGCACGAACGCCCGAACCTTCGCACCACCGAGGCTCGAAACCTATGGTCAATCGCTGATCGCCGACCTTGTCCATATTGGCGTCTCGGGCGCCGCGGGGTATGTGGCCGAACCCGTGCTTTCCGGCTGTGCACGCCCTTACATCCTGTTCCGGCGTTACGTGGAGGGGGTCCCAGCGGGGGAGGCCTACTACCGCAGTACTCCCTATCTCGGTTGGGTGAATGTGTACGTGGGCGATCCCCTCATGACGATCGCTGAGCCGGCCACCATACACCCCACCGATCTTGACGGAGACGGCGTACCCGATGCGGAAGACAATTGCGTCGAGATCCCGAATCCAGACCAGCGCGACACGGACGGCGATGGCATTGGCAACCTGTGTGATCCCGACCTGGACAAAGACGGCGTCGTCACGACGTCGTGGGGCCGAGTCTTCCCTCCGGAGGCTGCGGGTGACATCGAGCGGATCGCACTCGCATGGCAACGCGATGTCTACGCCCCCAACTACGATCTGGATGGGGACGGTAAGGTCGACGCGACGGACCTCGGGATCGCGCAGCTGTGGCTCTTTCTGCCACCCGGACCGAGCGGTCACCGAAAGACTCAAGGCACGGGGAATGCCGGGGTGCCGAAAACCGCTCCCGGAATGCAGGGCCGCGTCACAAGGGACGCAGCGCAGGGTGCCCCAAGCGGCAGCCGGGCCCCTGCAAACCCGGGGGCCACGCCTCCGGGCCCGGGCACCTCCCGCGAGTGATGTGCGAGATGCGCGCGCGCCGCACGTCCGGCGCAGCGCCGCTCGACCGAGAGTGCCGAGCGAGGGTGGTACAATCGCTCGCGGAGGTACCGGATGACGAGCCAGCGTCCAGCGTGTCAATTTCAGGAGATCGTGCACCGCACCTGCCCGCTGTGCGAGGCCAAGTGCGGAATCTCCGTCGAGGTGGACCGCGCCGCACAGCGTGTCGTCACGGTCCGGGGTGACGACGGCGATTCCTTTAGCCAGGGCTTTCTCTGCCCCAAGGCGTATGGGCTAAAAGGTCTGCACGAGGACCCCGATCGGCTGCGCAAGCCGCTGCGCCGAGAGGGATCGAGCTGGCGCGAGATCGGGTGGGAAGAGGCATTTGAGCTCGCGACGGGTCAGCTGCGTTCGATCCGCGACGCGCACGGCGCTGACGCGATCGCCACCTATCTCGGTAACCCCAACGCGCATGACGTGGGCTCTGCGCTTTATCTCCCCACCTTCCAACGCGCGCTCGGGACACGTTGGCGCTTCTCCGCGACGAGCGTAGATCAGCTGCCAAAGGCGATGAGTTCCTGCCTTTTGTTCGGCTCCCCGGCCGCGTTCCCGATTCCCGATATCGACAGGACCGATTTCCTGCTCGTCTTGGGCGCAAATCCGCTGGTCTCGAACGGGAGCCTCATGACGGCACCCGACATGCCGCGGCGTCTCGCGCAGCTGCGTGCGCGCGGCGGAACGCTCGTCGTGGTGGACCCGCGGCACAGCGAAACTGCCCGAATCGCGGACCAGCACCTCTTCATCCGGCCGGGGGCTGACGCGTTCCTCCTCTTCGCGCTGGTCCAGGTGCTCTTCGCCGAGAATCTGGTAGCCCTCGGCCGTCTCGCCGACTTCACGCAGGGCGTCGACGACGTGCGCACCCTGGCCGCGGATTTCTCGCCCGAGGCCGTAGCGCCCATCACCGGGATTGCGGCGGAGAGCGTGCGCGTCCTTGCGCGCGCCTTCGCGCGTGCACCGCGCGCAGCCTGCTACGGGCGAATCGGTACCTGCACCCAGGAGTTCGGCACCCTGGCGAGCTGGCTGGTCGACGTCGTGAACACGCTCACCGGCAATCTCGACCGGGCGGGGGGCGTCCTGTGGCCACGCCCGGCCACCAGCCCCGCAGACGAGCGACCCCGCCGACGGGGCCGCATCCCGTACGCGCGCTGGCGCTCTCGCGTGCGCGGGCTGCCCGAGTTCGCGGGAGAGCTTCCGGTGGCGGCGCTGGCCGAGGACATCGACTCGGCGACCGACGTCGAGCGGGTGCGTGCCCTCGTGACCGTCGCCGGCAATCCCGTGCTCTCTACACCCAACGGTGCGCGCCTTGCCAAGGCACTCTCCTCACTCGAGTTCATGGTCTCGATCGACTTCTACTTGAACGAGACGACGCGCTTCGCCGATCTCGTCCTGCCGCCCACGGGTCCGCTTGAGCACTCCAACTACGACCTGATCTTCCACGCCCTCTCGGTCCGCAACCACACGAAGTGGTCCCCCGCGGTGTTCGAACCGCCGGCCGACTCGAAGCATCAATGGGAGATCTTGCTCGAGCTCGCCGCGCGGATGAGCGGTACCACGGCCGCGGCGCTGGACGACCTCGTCCTCGGCCACCTGCTGGGCGCCACGGTGGGGACACCGCAGACCGCGTGTCCGGAGGTCTCCCTCGACGAGGCGCGCACCAAGCTCGGTGCGTCCCTGGGCCCCGATCGCATGATCGACCTCATGCTGCGGGCTGGGCCCTGGGGAGATCGCTTCCAAGACGGGGCGCCCGGGCTTTCGCTCGCGAAGCTCAAGGCGCAAGTCCACGGCATGGATCTCGGCGCGATGGAGCCACGCCTTCCCATGATGCTCGCGACCGAGAGCGGACAGATCGAGCTCGCGCACCCGCTTCTCCGGGCAGACACCGAACGCCTGCGCGGAGCCCTTGCCGAGCGTCGGAAGGTCCCCGCGATGCTCCTGATCGGCCGCCGCCACCTGCGCTCAAACAACACATGGATGCACAACCTGCCGAGCCTCGCGAAGGGTCCGGAGCGCTGCACGCTCCTCGTCCACCCCGATGACGCGAAGCGGATCGGCCTTGCCGACGGTGGGCGCGCCCGCGTGAAGTCACGGGTGGGAAGCATCGAGGCGCCGGTCGTCGTGACCCACGAAATGATGCCTGGTGTCGTCTCGCTGCCGCACGGCTTCGGACACGACGCCGAAGGCATGCGCCTCGCAGTTGCAAATGCGCGACCTGGGGTCAATTCGAACTTGCTCGCGGACGAGCGTCTTCTGGACGCGCTCTCGGGAAACGCGGTGCTGAACGGCATCCCGGTGGACGTGAGCGTCGCAGGCTGATGGACCCGAAGCTCCGTGCACGCATTGTCCTGCACGGCGTCATCGTGATCGGCCTCGGCCTCGTTGCGGGAATCTCTTATGCGTCGGCGATCGCCAGCGGCCACGCCGAGCCCATGCGCGCGTGGCGCATGGCGCACCTTGAGGGGGTGCTCAACGGGCTCGTCGCCATCGCTCTCGCAGCGGCCGGTGGCGTCCTCGTGCTGAGCCACCGACAGCAGCGCCTTCTCGCGGTCTCCCTGGTCGGCATGGCGTACGCCAACGTCGTGGCTGCCATCCTCGGCGCCGCGACCGGGAACCGGGGGCTCGCTCCTGGCGGCTCCCTCGTCAACACGGTTGTGTATCTCTTGTTCGTGGCCGCCGTCGTCGGGATCGTCGTGGCGCTGGCTCTCGCAGGGATCGGCGCCTCGCGCGCGGCTCGCGGCGATGGAAGCCCGACGTAGGGCGCGGTTTTATTTTGGATTGTGCGGCGAGTGCTCGATCAGGCGACCCACAAGGCGCGTGACCCCGATCTGCTCGACCCAGCGCTCGACCCGGACGCGCACGACCCGCTCCGCACCCGGCCAGCGCCAGGCACCACTCGGGTCCCACTCGATCGAGGCCCGGCCCGTCAGCTGGAGCGTGCGCCCGCGTTCGAAGTCGGGGAAGAGCAGGCCGGCCCGGCCATCGGCCAGGAAGTTCCCAAGAGTCTGGAACATGCCGTTGCCGGCATAGTCGGGAAAGATCACGGTGTCCTCTCCGTCCACGCGCACGAAGCCCGGGAGACCACCGCGGTGGGACGCGTCTGCCCCAAAGCCGTCATGGGCGCTGGCGACGAAGAGGGTGTCGGCAGCCTCGACGAGGGCGCGCTGTTCGGGTTCAAGCCGGCTGCCGAGGCGCGGAAGCGGCGCTCCACGATCTCCCTCGTCGATGACGGTGAGCTCCCGCGACTGGATGTACTTCGGGCAATTCCAAAATACCTCCTCGGCGGCGATGCACAGCACGCCATCCCCGGGAAGCCACGCTTGGCCATTCACCCGGAGGCGGCGGCGCGAGAGGAGATCGATCACAAGAACACCGATCGACATACCCAGAGCGAGCGAAGGCACGAGGGGGTCGCCGGGCGGAAGGTGCGAAGCGATTTCGAGCACGCCCTCTCCCGGGGTGCGGAGAAAGCCCGGAGCGCCCATCAGAAGCGACGCCCACACCGCCCTGGCTGAATCAATGCCGGCGATCACGGCGAGGCGCTGGGTCGAGAGGAACTCCGCCGCGCGGGTGGGGATGCGCGCCCCGATACCCGCCCCCAGCCGCTCCGCCGAACCCGCAGTGCCGACTCGCGCTTGCACCGCGATTTCGCCCGCGTGGAACTCGTGCTGGTCGCTCAGCGCCTGCCCTCCTCGCTTGCCAGGCGTTGGATGCCGGGAGACCGCCCAGGTTGCATCCCAGGAATCGAGGGACGTGCAAAAAGGACCACCTGGGCCCTCGGCACGGACGCAGTCCAACGCATGGAGTGCACTCGGACGGGCGGGGTCCTACGCAGGCTGCGCCGCCCGAGCTTCGTCTTCAGGGAGCGGCATACCGTCGCGATAGGCCACGCTGCGGGTGCGGAGTGCCGGGACGCGCGGGCCCGGCGTCAAGATTCCGACGAGGTTTAGGGGATCGACCGCGCTCACCCGCACGCACTCGCCCGAACGCTCGCGCCGACGCGTCGCACGCAGGGCGTCCACTGCACCGGGGAGCGCATACTGCTCCCCCACGAAGCCTGTCACGAACCGACCACCGCGCGCGCTGCCACGCGCCTCCATCCGACGCAGCGCCCAGAGCACGTTTCGCCACGGTACGACGAGGCTCTCGCGAGAGAGAAGGTCCCGGAAGACCACTCCCCACCGCGCGAGAAGCTGCTCCGCTACCGCCTCGGCCAGGGTCTCGGCATCTGCGCCCGCGTCGGGCGTGGGCACAAGCGACCACCGACCCTCGGCGGCCCGCACTGCGCGCCCACGCCGAAGTCGGGCAGTCCTTCGCGCACCGGAAACACCGGGGAGCGTCGCGGCACCCCGAGCTGCATGCCGGGAGTGTCCAGCGAGTAGCGCCCGTACGCTCACGAAGCCATCGGCGGTCACGAGTCCGCGGGAGACGAGGTCCCAGAGCCCTTCCTCCACCTCCACGGGCAGGCGCCGGGTGTGCGTGATGAGCTCTCGTTGGAAAAGCGCGCCGTGGGTGCGCAGCGCGTCGAGAAGATCCCGCGCGGGCCCCTCGCCGGGAACCACGGGTTCCGCCTCGCCGCGTGAGGCCGCCAAGAGCCACGGCATGTCCTCACGGGCCGCGAAGGCGACGGGCGTCGCGCGCGAAGGAACGAGGCCGCCGCGACCGACGTGGCTGGCAAGGTGTCCGCTGTCGGTCTCCGGCATCGCCGCCTCGCGCAAGGTGAGACGCGCCCATGCGAGCTCACCGGAGAGGCAAAGCTGATCGAGCCACTCCGGCCGGTAGGCCGCGATGCGGGCCGGCAGAACCGCCTCCTCCCAGGCCCCCGCCGCCAGCTCGAAGCCCTGCAGCTGATGGGCGACCGCGAGAAGACCACGCCGCCCCTCGAGCTGCGTGAAAGGCGCCACGTGCTGCCAGCGCAACAAGAAGCGCAAGAAGTCTTGAGCCGTGACCGGCTCGATCTCGCGCCGTAAACGCTCCATCGTGTAGCGGTGAATGCGCGCGAGAAGACGCCTCTCACAAAATTCCTCACCCCCGCTCGTCGAATCCGTGAACCGTCCGCGCAGTGCGAATCCTTCGCCTTCAAGCGCACCGAGAGCGATCTCAACGTCGCCGGGCGCGAGTCGGGTGCGCCGTGCGAGCGCGCCGACGGTCGTCGGGCCCATCGCCGAGAGGTGACCACGCACGGCGAGGGCCGCGGCCGCCTGAGCCCCGGGCGCGGGGCGCGAGGCCAGCGCGGACGGCGTGCACACGTCGGGCGCGATCCGGCCGTTCGGGAAGAGCACCTCCACCTCACGACGTCGCTCCGCGGCGAACCAGCGTGCGCCAGCGGATGGATCGAGGGTCGCGGCCCGGCCGGTCCGTTCCAGCTCGTCGTACCATCCCGCCCAGGCCTCCTCCGGCTCCGCCACCACGAGATGAAGCAAAAGGTCGTGAAGTTCGTCGGCGTCGCGTGGATCGGGTCGCGCCTCCTCGCGCACTGCAACCACGGCGTCGGGGTCGAGGCGCCCGAGCTCGCGCGCGTGTTCGGGGAGGCCGCGGCGGATCACGACTGCCCGGGTGCGCCGTTCCTCGAGGGGCGCGTCGTCCAGGAAGGTGTAGGGGCGGCCGTTCAGGATCTCGTGTGCGAGCACGGAGGGCTCCGGCGACTCGCGCAAGTGGAGGCGGACCTCTCCTTGCTCCATCGCCGTCAAGAGCGCCACGAGGCCCTCCGCGTCGGCGTGCTCATGCAGGCAGTCCATCACGGTCTGGCGCGCGAGGATGTGGTCGGGAACCTCGAGGGGTCCCGTCGCGTTCTCCTGGCATTGCGCGAGAGCGGGAAAGACCGCGGCCAGGAGGTCGTCCGCTTCCATGCGCTGGATCGGCGGCGGCACGCGCTTGCCCTTGCGTTGGCGCAGCACCACGAGCGCCCGACCCAGATTCCAGCGCCAGCGCACCGCGAAGGCAGGCGCCAGCAACACGGCTTGGGCCAGCGTGTCTCGCGCGGTGTCCGCTCGCAAGAAGCCAGCCACTGCATCGAGAGGGAAGCTGTGCTGCGCGCCGAGCGAGAGCACGATCGCGTCATCGCTCGCCGCCGCCTGGAGCTCGAAGTCGAAGCTGCGGCAGAAGCGCTTGCGCAGCGCGAGCCCAAGGGCACGGTTCACGCGCGCTCCGAAGGGCGCATGGATCACGAGCTGCATTCCGCCCGCCTCGTCGAAGAAGCGTTCGAAGACCACGTCCCGCTGTGTCGGCAGGACGCCGAGCGCATCGCGTGCCGCGGCCAGGTACCGTACGACCTGCTCGGCCCCGCCGGCGTCGAGCCCACACTCCGCCTCGAGCCAACCCTGCGCCGCTTCGAGGTCGGAACGCGAAAGAAACACCGCGATCGCCGCGCGCAGATCCGATACCTCAGCGGAGAGCTCGGCCGTTCGTGCGGGCGCCTCTCCCAGCCAGAACGGAACCGAGGGCGGGGCACCGCCCGCATCGGTGACGCGGACGGTGCCCTGTTCCACCCGGCGGATGCGCCAGGAGGTACTGCCGAGAAGGAAGATGTCGCCGGATTGGCTCTCGATCGCCCAATCTTCGTTCACCGTTCCGATGAAGGTGTCGTCGGGATCCAGCACGACGCGGTAGTCGGCAGTCTCGGGGATGGCTCCGCCCGAGGTCAGGGCTGCGATCCGCGCACCACGACGCCCGCGCAGCATGCTGTTTACGCGATCGCGGTGAACGTGAGCGCCGCGCGTACCGCGGCCGGTTCGCACGCCGTCAGAGACAAGCTCGACCGTGGCGTCAAAGTCTGTGCGAGAGAGCGTGGCCATGGGCGCAGCTCGACGCACAAGAGCGTAGAGCTCGTCTTCCTGCCAACTCTCGGCGGCACAGGCCGCGACGATCTGCTGCGCCAGGACGTCGAGCGAGAGCGCTGGCGGAACTACCCTGTCGAGCCGTCCGGCTCGGACCCCGCGCAACGCCGCTGCGCACTCGACGAGCTCATCGCGGGTGGTCGGGTAAAGACGCCCTTTGGGCGTGCGCCCCTTGGCGTGACCGGAGCGACCCACGCGCTGAACGAGCGTGGCGAGGCTGCGGGGGGATCCGATCTGGCACACGAGCTCGACGGGCCCGACGTCGATTCCGAGCTCGAGGGAAGCGGTCGCCACAAGCGCCCGGAGATCCCCTGCCCGCAGGCGCTCCTCGACGCGCAGACGGCGCTCCTTGGAGAGGCTCCCGTGATGCGCGGCGACACGGTCCTCACCCAGTCTTTCCCCAAGGCGATGGGCGAGTCGCTCGGCCAAGCGCCGGGTATTCACGAACACCAGCGTGGTCTGATGATGCTCGACCTGCTGAGCGATGTGATCGAGGATTTCGTCCCACTGCTCGTTCGAGGCGACAGGCCCGAGCTCGCTGCCCGGCACCTCGATCCTTAGATCGAGGGCACGGTGACGGCCAAGATCGACGATCGTGCAGCGCGGACTTCCCTCGGGAGTCGAGCGGTCCGCGCCAGCGCCGACGAGGAGCCGCGCCGTGTGCTCGATCGGATGCTGCGTCGCGGAGAGCCCGACGCGCTGCGGCGGCCGCTCACAGAGCGCAGCGAGCCGCTCGATCGTGAGCGCGAGGTGGACGCCGCGCTTTTGGCCCGCCAGCGCGTGGATCTCGTCGACGATCAGCGTGCGCACGGTTCGCAGCCGCTCCCGGCTCCGCTCGGAGGTCACGAGCAAATACAGGGACTCGGGAGTCGTCACTACGATCTGCGGCGGCCGGCGGATCATCGCGGCGCGCTGGGCGGGTGTGGTGTCGCCGCTGCGCAGCTGGACGCGAAGCGAGGGCAAAGACAGCCCGCACTCGCGGGCCACGGCACGGATCTCGGCGAGCGGCGTCTCCAGGTTCTTGCCGACATCCGCGGCGAGTGCCTTGAGAGGGGAGACGTAGACCACGGCGGTCTCGTCGGGAAGTTCGCCGCCCGCCGCTTCGGCGGCGCGCAGGAGGCGATCGATGCAGACGAGAAATGCCGCGAGCGTCTTTCCCGAGCCCGTCGGTGCTGCGATCAGTACGTCCTCACCGCGCTGGATCGGCGGCCAGCCCGCGGCCTGGGGTTCGGTCGGCCCCGCAGCGAAGCGCCGCAGGAACCAGCTGCGCACGACGGGATGAAATGCAGCCAGCACGTCCATGGAAGAGTGCCCAAGGCTAGCAAACGAGCAGGCCAGGCTTGCGGCGCGCGGCACAGTCTCCTGACACGGGGCGTCAGCTTGGGGGAGGTGGGCCCGGGCACCAGCTCCGGATACCCGTGATCCGCACCCGGATCAGCGTCGGAACGCCCCGGAAGAGGGGTGTCGTCGCGTACTGCGGGTACTTGCTGCGCAGGCGCGCCGTCGCGGGACCGGCTTCAGGATGGCTGTCGGGGTCGCCGGGCATCACGACGCACGCGCTGCCGTCCACGCGGATCCACCAAAGGCGCCGCCAGTCGTCATCGTAGTGGTCGATCAGCACGCTCACGCGCGACGTGTCCCGCAGATGCGTCACCCGAGCGAGCGCGTGCTCGCTCTTGGGCTTGCCGTCGATCGGCGACCAGAGGTGCGGGTCCACGCGTGCGAAGACGATCGGAACAATGTGGGGCATGCGATCGGGACCGAGCGTCGCCAGACGCGCCACGGGCCAGCTGTCGAGGAGCTGCTCAAGGGTTGCGTCCGGGAGCCGCATCGCGCTGCTAGCATACGCCCGATGGCCGAGCTTCGAATCACGTCGCTGCTCCCCAGCACAACCGAGATCGCATGCGCCCTGGGCTTCCTCCCGAACCTGGTAGGCCGCTCGCATGAGTGCGACTTCCCCGGCGAAGTCACAAGCCTTCCCGTCTGCACGGCACCCAAGTGCTCGCTCGACGGGTCGTCCCGGGAGATCGACCAGCGGGTGCGCTCCCTCGTGGCCGAAGGCCTTTCCGTCTATCGCGTCGACGCCGAGCTCCTGCGCGAGCTTTCGCCCGACGTCATCCTCACCCAGTCACAGTGTGAGGTCTGTGCGGCGAGCCTCCAGGACGTCGAGGCTGCGGTCTGTCGTTGGCTCGGCGCTCTGCCGCGGATCGTGAGCCTTGCTCCGGCAACGCTTGACGACGTGATCGGCGACGTGCAGCGCGTGGCGGACGCCCTCGGCGCGCCCGAGCACGGACGCGAACTGCGGCACACCCTCGAGAGGCGGATGGCAGGCATCGCCGAGAAGAGTGCGGCCGCCAGCCGACCCACGGTGGCGTGCATCGAGTGGACCGACCCGCTCATGGCGGCCGGCAACTGGATGCCCGAGTTGGTGGCATGCGCGGGAGGTGAGAATCTGTTCGGCGAAGCGGGAGGACACTCCCCGGTCATGGACTGGGATGAGCTGCAACGGGCCGATCCAGAGGTGATCGTGGCCCTGCCTTGCGGCTTCGATCTCCCCCGCACGCGCCGCGAAATGAAACCCTTGGCCGCGCGTACAGGCTGGGGGGAGCTGCGCGCGGTGCGCGCGGGGCGAGTCTATCTCACGGACGGCAACGCCTATTTCAACCGTCCCGGCCCGCGGATGGCCGAGTCCCTCGAGATCTTGGCGGAGATCCTGCACCCCGAACTCTTCGAGTTCGGGCACGCAGGGCGTGCTTTTGAACGCTGGGCCTAGGCCTCGATCTCCCGCGTCCGGAACTCGCATCGAGAGCGATCTCACCGAGGGTCCGGCCGGGGACGGCTAGCTGGGATCGGGCTCGATCTCCAGCAGAAGATCGCCTGCCTCCAGCCGCGTCCCGGGAGACAGTACGATCTTCGCGATTCGGCCGCTGATGGGAGCGGTCACGTTGGTCTCCATTTTCATCGCCTCGACGACGGCGAGGCGCTCACCGCTCGCGACGCGCTCGCCCTCGCGCCTGGCGTAGGAGACGACGAGTCCGGGAAGCGGCGCCCCCACTTCGCGCACCTCATCCGGGTTCGCCTTGCGATGGGTCTCGACGACGATGCCCAGCCGCTTATCACGCACGGAGATGCGGCGCGGTTGCCCATTGAGCTCCAGGAACACGGCCCGCCGACCCTCGACGTCGGGCTCCGACACGCCCACCAGGCGGATCA
Source organism: Myxococcota bacterium (assembly GCA_035315025.1). GTDB lineage: Bacteria > Myxococcota_A > UBA9160 > UBA9160 > UBA9160 > UBA9160. The sequence goes on along the minus strand of DATFYN010000320.1, from coordinate 7,892 downwards.
CGAGCGTCCGCCCCTTGTCGACGTGGACGTGGATTTCCTCGCCCGGAGCCATGCCGTGGAAGAAGGCACCCGTAGGGAGGACCGACACGTCGCCGTATCTCGTGCGCTGATCTTGAAACTCGAGCAGCACCTTCGGGTACAGGAGGTAGGAGAGCACTTCGCCGTTCGTCGGGTGGTGGCCCAGCCGCTGCTTCAGTTCCGCAGCCGCAGCATCGAAGTCCGGGCTGGGTAGGTCGGCGCCGGGCCGACCTTGCACGGTCGGGCGTCCCTTTAAGACGAAGCCGCGGAGCGGCTCGGGGAAGCCATAGGGCGGCTGTCCAATCTTGCCTTGGAAGTACTCGACGACGCTCTCCGGAAAAGACAGGCTGGCGCCACGACGCAGCACATCGTCCGGCGACACGCCGTTCGACACCATGTAGAGCGCCATGTCACCCACCACCTTCGAGGATGGGGTCACTTTGATCACATCACCGAAAAGTCGGTTCACTTCGGCGTACATTCGCTTCACTTCCTCCCAGCGCTCCCCAAGTCCAAGGCACACGGCCTGCTCGCGGAGGTTCGTGTACTGCCCGCCCGGGATCTCATGCTGGTAGACGTCGGCGCTTCCCGTCCCCGGCGCGCTATCGAATATGCTGTAACCTGCGCGCACTTCGCTCCAGTACGGGCCCAAGGACAGGAGTTTACCGAGCTCGAGACCGGTTGCGCGGGGCGTGTGCTCCATCATCGCCACGACACTTTCGAGATTGGGCTGACTGGTTGAGCCTGAGAAGGGCCCGAAGGCACAATCGACGATATCCACTCCGACCTCTGCCGCCTTGAGCAGAGCGGCGGCCTGGATGCCCGAGGTGTCGTGCGTGTGAAGGTGGATAGGAACGCCTATCTCCCCCCGCAAGGCGCGCACGAGACGCTCCGCCGCGTAGGGCTTGAGGAGTCCGGCCATATCCTTGATGGCAATCAGCTGCGCGCCGCGTTCGACTAGCTCCTTTGCAAGGCTCACGTAGTAGGAGAGTGTGTAGCGGTCGCGAGTCGGGTCGAGCAGGTCGCCGGTATAACAGATGGCCGCCTCGGCGAGTTTCCCGGCCTCCCGCACCGCGTCAATCGCCACCTGCATCTGTTCGGTCCAGTTGAGCGAGTCAAAGATCCGGAAGACGTCGATGCCACATCCCGCGGCCTCCTGCACGAAGCACCGTACGACGTCATCGGGATACGTCGTGTAGCCCACCGCGTTCGCACCTCGCAGCAGCATCTGGAATAGGATGTTCGGGATCGCCTCGCGGAGCCTAAGCAGGCGCTCCCACGGGTCCTCGTCCAGAAAGCGCATGGCGACGTCGAAGGTCGCGCCTCCCCACATCTCGAGCGAAAAGAGCTGTGGCGCGCTGCGAGCGAGCGCGGGCGCGATCTCCAGCATGTCGTATGAGCGCATTCGCGTGGCCAAGAGCGACTGGTGTGCATCGCGGAAGGTCGTATCGCTGACGAGAAGCTGGTGCTGCGCGCCGATCCACTCGACAAACCGTTCAGGGCCGAGGCGGTCAAACAGTTGCTTCGTACCCGGCGGCGGAGAGACGTCCCGGTCGAAGGGCGGAACGAGCGGTCCTCGCTCACTCGGATTCCGGTTGGCGCGGGGAACACCGGGGCGCCCGTTGACCGTCACTTCGGAGAGATATTGCAAAAGACGCGTCCCGCGATCTCGCCGCACGGGAAAGTGTAGGAGCTCCGGTGTGGAATCGATGAACGCGGTCGTGCAGCGGCCTTCCAAAAAGGTGGGATGCCGCAGCACGTTCTCGAGAAAGCGAATGTTGGTTTCGACGCCCCGAACCCTGAATTCGCCGAGCGCGCGCAGCGCGCGCGCCGCAGCTTCCCGAAGCGATCGCCCGCGGGCGGTGAGCTTCACCAGCAGGGAGTCGTAGTCGGGCGTGATGAGTGCGCCCGCAAAGGCGCTGCCGGCATCGAGACGCACGCCGGGCCCACCCGGTGAGCGGTAGGCGATCAACTGGCCGAAGTCAGGAAGGAAGCGATTCTCGGGATTCTCCGTCGTGATGCGGCATTGGATGGCGAAGCCGAGCGCTGCGATGTCCTCCTGACGGATCCCGATCTCCGCAAGCGCCTCGCCCCGTGCGACCCGAATCTGGGCCTCCACGAGATCGATGCCGGTGATCTCCTCGGTCACCGTGTGCTCGACTTGGATGCGCGGATTCATCTCGATGAAGTAGAAGCGCTCGCCTTCGACCAGAAACTCGACCGTTCCGGCATTGCAGTAGCCGACGGAACGCGCGAAGCGCAGCGCGGCGTCGAACAGTCCGGCGCGCACCTGCGCCTCGAGCTGCGGCGCCGGGGCGACCTCGAGCACCTTCTGATGGCGGCGCTGGATCGAGCAGTCGCGCTCGAGGAGATGGACGACGCTTCCATGCGCGTCCGCCAGGATCTGTACCTCGATGTGCTTGGCGTGCTCGACGAGCTTCTCGAGGAAGACATCCGCCTGCCCGAACGCGCTCTCCGCTTCTCGGCGCGCGGACTCGAAGGCCGCCTCGAGGTCCGCTTCGGTCGCGGCGACCCGCAAGCCGCGGCCTCCGCCTCCACCGGCGGCCTTTACCATGACGGGGTAGCCGAGTTCCCTCGCGGCATGTTTCGCGGCGATCGCTGTCGGCACGGGCTCGCTGCCGGGGATGAGGGGGAGCCCCGCTTCGGCCGCCGCGCGGCGCGCCTGCACCTTGTCCCCCATGCGCTCGAGCAGCTCGGCGGGTGGCCCGACAAAGACGAGCCCTGCGTCGCGCACGGCGCGCGCGAAGTCGGCGCGCTCGGACAGAAAGCCGTAACCGGGGTGAACGGCGTCGGCATCGGTCCGACGAGCGATTTCTAATAGCGCCGGGATGTCGAGATACGAGCGCACGGGCTCGCCGGGGCCGCCGATCGGGTAGGCCTCGTCGGCCTTGAATCGGTGGAGCGAGAAGCGGTCCTCATGCGAGTAGATGCCAATCGAACGAATGCCGAGTTCCGTGCACGCGCGGTACACGCGGATCGCGATTTCGCCGCGGTTGGCGACGAGCAGCCGACGGATGGTACGGGGCATGGAGGGAGACTAGCCCCGACCATTGCCCCGAAGCGATGGGCTACGTTCGTTCGGACTCCATCGGGAGGGGCCGTGGTCCCGCTCCGGATTCGATGCCTCGCGATCTGCGTTGCGCTTGCGCCCCTCTTGGCATGCCAAGAGGGAGGGCGGCGTTACGAAGGGCGCGGCATCGTGCGCGAGGTCGAGCCCGGGCTGCGCCAGCTCGTGATCGAGCACGAAGACATCCCCGGCCTCATGCCTGCGATGACCATGAACTTCGATGTGGCGGACCCCAAGCTTCTGACCGGAGCGAAGCCTGGCGAGGCCGTCGACTTCGAAGTCTCTTTCGACGGGCGGAGCTACCGCATTACCCGGCTCCGCCCGCGGGAGAGCACGCCGACCGAGGCCTCGGGGAAAGGGCCGCGACTTGCGGAAGTTGCCGCGGGGGGCGATCCCGCACCTGATTTTCAGCTCTTGGACCAGGATCAGCGCTCGGTCACGCTCGCCTCTTTGCGCGGCTTCTTCGTCGTCCTTGACTTTGTGTACACCGACTGTCCGGGCCCTTGCCCCATCCTCACGAGCGCTCACGTCACCCTCCAGCGCTCTCTCACGCCCGAGCTGCGTGCGCGCACCCGTTTCATCTCGATCTCGCTCGATCCGGAGAAAGACACGCCGCAAGTGCTCCGCCGCTACGGCGCAGCCCGTGGCGTCGATTTCGCGACGTGGTCGTTCCTCACCGGACCGCCGACCCAGGTCGCGGAGGTTGTGGCACGCTACGGCGTAGGCACGGTTCGCCAGCCCGACGGAACGATCAACCACCTCGTGATTACCTTCCTGATCGACGCAGACGGCCAGATCACGCAGCGCTACGTCGGTCTCGAGCACCCCCCCGATGAGATCGCCGGCGATCTTGCGAAGCTGCTTCAAGCGTCGACCGAGACGAGCGCACGCGCGCAATGAGAGCGCCCGATGTCATCGTGGTGGGCGGCGGCGTCGTGGGCGTGTCCGTCGCCTTCCATCTCGCGCGCGAGGGGATGTCGGTCTCACTTCTCGAGCGCGACGGCCTCGCGGCGGGGGCCTCGGGCGCCGCAGCGGGAATGCTGGCTCCGATCGGCGAGGCTCCGGCACCGGGGCCCCTCTTGCGCCTCGGTCTTCTGGCGCTGCACGGCTTCGAGGCGCTGTGCACGGAGCTGCGCGAGCGTTCGGGAATCGACCCTCAATACGAGGCGTCGGGCGCGCTGCGCATTGCGCTCGGCGACGAAGAGGCGCAGGCACTTCGGGCTCGCGCTCTGGTCGTGGCGGCGGATCCAGAGCTCGGGGTCGAACTCGAATGGCTCGACCCCGCGGCCGCGCGCGCCATGGAGCCGGCCCTTTCCTTCGCGACACGCGGCGCCATCTGGTCGCCGCGAGAGGGACACGTCCTCTCGCCCCTGCTGACCCGCGCCTACGCTGCGGGAGCTGCCGCGCTCGGCGCCCGCATCGAGACCGGGGTTCCGGTCGAGGGGCTCGTGTGCGATGGAGACGCGGTCGAGGGCGTACGAACGTCGACGGGACCGCGCCCGGCGGGCGCGGTCGTGCTGTGCGCGGGCGCGTGGACACCGGGTTGTATCGGTTGGCTTCCGTCTGCCCGGCCCGATCTCCTGCCTGTGGTCCCGGTGCGTGGCCAGATCGTCGCCCTCGAAGCACGACGTCCCGGACCTGGAATCATCATCTCTGGGAGCCGCGCCTACCTCGTGCCCAAGCGCGACGGAACGCTGATCGTGGGGGCGACCGAGGAGCACGTCGGCTTCGACTGTCGGGTCACCGCGGGAGGGGTGCGCGGTCTGCTCGACGCCGCACCGAGCCTCGTGCCCGAGCTCGCCGGCGCGAGCTTCCGCGGCGCCTCGGCGGGGCTCCGCCCCGGCAGTCCGGATGGCCTCCCCGCTCTCGGCGCGTGGCCCGGCGCGCGGGGCCTTTTCGTTGCGGCCGGCCACCACCGCAATGGCGTCCTGCTCTCGGCCGTGACAGGGCGCTGGGTGGCGGACCTGGTGCGCGGTAAGGCGCTTCCCAACGAGGCTCGCGCGCTCGCACTCGAGCGCTTCGCGGGCCCGCCTTCGGAGCGCTACCCCATCGGGTAGAGAATCTCCCGCGCGATCCGCTCGCAGGCCGCAAGCGCATCCTGGGACAGCTTCACATCTGCGGCGCCGAGCGTTTCCTTGAGCTGGTCGGGATGGGTCGCGCCAATCAGAGTCGAACCCACATAGTCGTGCGAGAGCGTGAATGCCGTCGCCAACGTGGCGAGCGAGAGGCCCGCCTCCCGCGCGACCTCGGAGAACCGCCCGGTCGCCTCGAGCGTGCGTGGATTCACGAAGCGATCGGTCATCGCCCGCGTCCTCGCGTCGCCATCCCGGTAGCGGCTAAAGCGGGCTCCCGGGGGAAAGGCGCCGCCTTGGTACTTGCCCGAGAGCACGCCTCCGGCAATCGGGCTGTAGGGCAGCAGGCTCACTCCCTCCCTCCGACAGACCGTGGCAAGTTCATCGTCGAAGCGGCGGTTTAAGAGACTAAAGTTGTTCTGGATCGTTTCGTAGCGCACGCGGCCACGAAGCTCGGCCTTCCACAGACTCTTGGTGAGTCCGTAGGCGCTCTCATTGCTGCATCCGACGGCGCGCACCTTGCCCGCGCGCACGACCGCCTCGAGACCCTCGAGCGTCTCGTCGATCGGCAGCTCGGGATCGGGCCAGTGGGTCTGGTAGAGATCGATGTAGTCGGTTCGCAGCCGCGAGAGGCTCGTATCGACGGCGCGCTGGATCGAGAACCGATCGAGCCCCGTGCGCCCCGCGCGCACGGGCGCGCGGAACCAGCCGCCGCTCGGACCCGCAACCTTGGTCGCCACAACGATCGCGTCACGCCGCTTGCTCGCGAGCCACTTGCCGACGATCTCCTCCGAGACACCGGCCCACTTCGGGTCGGGCGGAACCGGATAGACCTCGGCCACGTCGAGCAAATCCACCCCGGCCTCGAAAGCCCGATCCATGATGTCGAAGCTCGTGGCTTCGTCCGCCATGCTTCCGAAGGTCATCGTGCCAAGTCCAATCTCTGAGACGATCAGGCCAGACCGGCCGAGCCGTCGTCGCTTCATGGTGTCCTCTGCTTAGGCTTTCGCACTCGGACGCGATGACACGGCATCGTACCAGCGCTGGAGATTCTTCTGATTCGGCTGGATACGGATGTTGGACACCCGGCCAAAGTCGATCGCGGTGAGGGCTGTGATATCCGCGACCGTATAGTGCGGGCCGGCGATGAACGGGCGGGCGACGAGCTCGTTGTCCAGCCATTCGAGTCGCGTCTGCGCCATGCTGCGGCAGACCTCGCCATACTCAGCCACCTGATGGATCCGGCCCTTGAAAAACGGATGCGTATTCTGAAAGCAGCCGGTGATGTAGCGGAAAAGTTCGAGCTCCATCCGACGCTGCCACATCTCGGTGAGCGCTCGCTCCTTGGGTGTCGTCCCAAACAGCACGGGGTGCGGCTGCACCTCCTCGACGTAGCGGCAGATCGCGACCGACTCCGCGATCATCGTACCGTCGTCGAGCTCAAGCACCGGAACCCCGCCGAGGGGGTTCTTCGCGAGAAAGGCCGGCTCTCGGTTTTCGCCCTTGGCGATGTCGACCTGCACGACGATCGGCATGGTGAATCCTTTTTCCGCGAGGAAGATGCGGACGCGGCGGGGGTTCGGAGCCATCGCACTGTCGTAGAGTTTCACGGGGGCCTCCTTGGGACCCCATCTTACCGGGAGTGAGCCGATCACGCGCTCCGTCTCGTCGAGCCCGAGGGGGTCTGGTCGCGGCATCGATCTGACCGAGCCTCCGGTGGTGCCCTGGCTGCCCCGGTTCCGCGTGCCCGAATGGCAGGCTTGCCGGGCATGGTGTCCGAGGTTACGCGGCGCTATGCCCGCGATCGCGGGGGCTTACGGCCCGGGCGGAGGGGAACGGCCCTCCCGTGCCTGGCGTCGGGTGACTCGCCGATTCGAGGATGCTCCCCCGTCGGCCAAGCCTGAGCAGCCACCCCCCGGAGAATCCCGCCGCCGCGCGGCATTCCGCGGGGCTCCACCCGAGAAGTGCACCATTTCATGACGAGCGCACTTCCGTTGCAGCTCGAAAACCGAGCTGGCCTCGCGGCGCATCCCCGTGCGAGCGACAGGTTTTTCTCGCAACCGCAGGGTGTGAAGCCTTGATCGCGCGAGGCCCGACTCAGGAGAAGGGTTTGCCCCCCATACTGCCCGTCGAGAGGAACCGCCATGCCGGTGCTGCAAGCGAACAACGCAGGGCTCATCGAGATCTGCTGGCAAAAGAGCGGTCAGGGCGAGCCTGTGGTCCTGGTGGGTGGCCTTACAGCACACTCGAGGCCTGGGGGCAGCAAACTCCAGCGCTCGCGGCACGCCACTGTGTCATCGCCTTCGACAACCGTGGGAGCGGCCGAACGCGCATCCCGACGGACGATGGGTACGCACGCCCCAGCGCTTTGCCGGCGATCTGCTTGCCTCTTGGACGGCCTACACCTCGCGTGGGTACACCTCGTGGGGGCATCGATGGGCGGGATGATCGTGCAGGAGTTCGCGCTGGCCGCCCATCCGAGCCGCGTGCGCTCGCTCAAAGTCTGCTGCTCGTCCCTTGGAGGAAACGCTGTCAGCGCCGCGCCCGAAGTCGCACGAGCCATGATTCCGCCTTGGAAGTGCTGTTTCATCCCGACTCATTGGAAGGGGAGCCCGATATCTTGAAATGTACTTATCCATGTACCTCAGCCTGTGACCGCATCCGACACGCGTGAGTGCGACGCTGTTCTCCGAATTCTCGAGGGAGGACAGACT
>DATFYN010000319.1:0-4577 GCA_035315025.1 Myxococcota bacterium | reverse complement strand
TTCGATGCTGCAAATCCTGAGCGTCACACCGTTCGAGAAAGCGTCGTTGTTTCAGTTGCTTACCGAAATGGCGCCGGCGGAAACCTCACCCACCAACCCCAATCAACTGATTTTATTATGAATTCTGTCGGACGCTACTGGATCCGGATATCGGGAAAGTGTGCCGCTACGCTGAACTGCACGGTGACGATATTGCTGCCGGCCGCAGCCGCGGCGATATTTTTGCCATAGTAGATCGCCTGGGTGGCGACACCCGGTTGCACGGTCGGTCCGACGGCCGGGGTGTAGACGTTCCCTTGTGAATCCGTGACGGAACTGACGACCGCTGTGCTGTCGCTCCAGCCCACGACGACGACGTTCAGGTTTCCTGCGGTCTGGGCGGCGGTATAGGGCACCGGGACCGACAGTTGCGGCGCCTGCGGCGTCGCCGAATTGCCCTGCTGGAAAGTGATGGCGGGCAGCGGTGGCGTGTAGGTGAATCCGCTCGCGAGGAGCGCGCTGCTTGAAGAGCCGCAGCCGGCAGCCGTGACGACCACATCCACCGGGCCCGCTAGCCCGGGCGGCGTCGTCGCCGTGATGGACGTGGGGCCCCGCAGGATTGCGTTTGTTGCCGCACGCCCGCCGAAGCTCACTGTGGCGCCTGGTGTGAAGTACGTGCCGGTAAGCGTTACTTCCGTGCCGCCCACCGTGGGCCCACTGCTGGGCGAGATAGCCGTCACGGTGAGGGGGGACGAGGACCCCCCAAGCAAGGCAATCGCCACGAGCGCGGGAGCGAGCATCCTGCCCAGGGTCAGCGGTCTGAAGATCACGCGATACCTCCGAGAATCCTGGAGAGACACGAAGTCGCATCATCGCTTCACCGGGCCTCGCGGTGCAATCAAATATGTTGGGCTCTCGCGCAACTCTCCTCCAACCCGAGCGACGCCACAGCAAAAAAAATCCCCCTTCCGGGACCTGGCAGACCCGACGCAGCGCAGCTAAACGGCGTCGGCGAAGTCATGGACGGACTGGCGCAATCTCCGCCAAGGCTTGCCGTATATTGGATGTTGGCGCTCGCCGTTGGTGGTGCAAGTAGACAAAGCACGTAGACCGAGCTTAGGCCAACCGAACGCAGGCGGCGGCCCAGCGCGCCCTCGGCGACGAGGTATGAGCGGATCAGCGGCCAATATGACGAGACGAGAGTAGAATGGGGAAGAACGCATTGGCTTTCTCCCAAGCGACTAAGCGCCCGGGAGCAGCGCCTGTCGCGGCACCCCTTCCCGTGCCGCATCCTCCCACGTTGCGCAGAGCCTTTTGAGTCGCTTGCACGACATGCGCGACACTACTCGGGACTGACGCGGGGACCGCGGATGGCGCTGATGATGGACAGGCTGACGTGCTTGAAAAGCTCTCGAAGATCCGAGGTGAGTCGGCCAGCGGTGGGCCGTCTGCTTCTCAGACAGAGGGTCACGCGGACCAGCGTGTACCTATCGGTGGAGGTTCTGGGCCTGTGCAGGGTGGCTCTGGGGAGCGGTGTCCACACAGGGGTAGTGGTTCCGGTCTCCGCGCCGAAGGCGCCTCCTGCCAAATGGTCCTCCGAGAGGGGCGGATGCCCCGATCCGGCGCGAGCGAGGAGGGAGCGCCCTCCGGGACCTACCCTGTTTCCACGGGCGTCAGCGAGTGCGGGACGCGCGAGCTGAGCGTTGCACCGTTGCATGCGTTTCGGGGGTACCCCGGGGTAGACCCAACCACGGAGGGTGCTCGGTATGGAAAGGGGGCTCTTACAACTAGAACTTTTGGGGCGGGTCTACACGTTTCAGTGACAAACGCCCCTGCCGGGAGGCCTGACCTTGCCAGCCTTAGAACCTGATGCGACGACCACCGAGTACCACGAGGCCCGCGATACCGCGAAGGTCAGCGCTCGAGCTGCTGCCGCAACTCGTCCGCCCGGCGTAACCACTCGGGCATGCCGATTGACTCGAAAGGTCCGCAAGCCGCGTCGAGCAGCGCGAGTGCACGCTCGCGGTTACCGGCCGGGCCGCGCCGCACCTCCATCCACGCTTCGTCGAAGTCGGTAATCGCGCGCAGCGGCCGTGCACCCTGCTCTTCGACGACGCGGCGCGCCTTGTCGAACCACTCCCTCGCCTCTTCGACCCGGCCGGTGAGCGCACAAAGTCGCGCCAACGCGAGGCGCGCGTTGGTGCGGGGAGACCGGAAATCGGGCGCGAGCGTCTTCTCACGAAGATTCCGCTCGAGCACATCAGCGTGATCGCGGCGGTCGAGGATCCAGAGGGCTTCGATCACGGTATAAATGAGGTTGGTGTAAAAGACGGCCCAGCCTGCGCCGCGCTCGATCGCAGGAAGCAGGCGTCCGAGCGCCCGGAGCGCGTCTTCGCCCCGCCCCGTGTGGGCGTAGAGGAGCGCGCCCACCGCCCGTCCCATCGCCTTCATGTGGCGCAGCTCCAGGGCATCCTCAGCAAGGAATCGCTCATTCACGGGGACGAAGAGCCCGTAGCCCTCACCGCGGATTTCCGCGTGGTCGAAGTGCAGCCCCTGGACCATCGCGGTGATCAAGGGCGGGTTCCCCAAGCGCTCCGCGAGCTCGGCGGCGCGCGCGAGGGCCTCGCGCGCGGCGGCGAGGTTCCCGAGTGCCAACTCACACAAAGCCAGCAGAAACAGGCTGTGCGTCGCGAGGGCGAGCTGGCCGCGCGCGACAAACCGCACCGCGGATTGGCTCGCCAACGCCGCCCCCCGCGTGTACTCGCCGGCCCAGAGCGTCAAGGCCCAAGGAGTCGTGCCACCCCGCTCGATCGCGTCCTCGCGCGACTCGAAAACCACATTGCCGCCACCGGTGAAGCCGCCGAGCCCGTCCAATGAAGCCAGGTTCGCGAACTGGATGCGCGAAGCCTCGCGTCGCTCGGGCACGTCGAGCGGGATCCCGGGGATACTCGGGATCGCTCGCCTCCCGCCGCTCGACATCGAAAGAGGCCAGAACCGCCCACGTGAGGTCGCGACGGGCCCCGACGTGTCTCAATCCACGCTCGGCGAGCGCCCAGGCCCGCGGGGTGTCGAAGTTCGAGGCGGCGACCGCTTGGGCCGCTTTCGCGAGGTAGTCGGCGGCTGCATCACTACCCTCACTCGCGGCAAGGAGCTCCCCAGCCTCACTCGCCACACGGACCGCCTCCTCGTGCCTAAGGCTCCACGCGAGGGCGAGCCCTCGCCGCGCAAGGAGGCGCGGCCGGCGCACGTCACCCTCGGGCAGGAGATCGAGGGCCATGCCCAGGAAGCTTGCCGCCTCTTCGTGCGCAGCTGCCTTCTCGGCGGCGTCTGCGGCCGCGACACAGTGAGGTACTCCACGCTCCGCGCCCGGGAGCGCTGCGCTTCGGTGCCACTGCGTCGCGATCTCACCGGCGTGCTCGCCGGAGTCGGAGTAGACACGCTCCATCTCCTCGGCGAGGCGCCGATGGAGTCGCACCTGGCGTGCGGGAGAGAGCTCGCCGTAGAGCGTGTGACGGATGAGAGCGTGGGTGAAATCGTAGACCTCGGGATCGCCTGTGGCCCTCAGAAGCTGTGCCTCGAGCGCCTCGTCGAGAGCATCGAGCGCCGCGTTCTCCTCGAGCCCCGCCGCAGCCGGAGGGTTATGCCGCCGAAGCCGGGGAGACGCGCGCGGAAGACATCATCGCCGATCGGCTCGCTCTGAACCAGTTCCGCGAGTGGCTGCGAGACCTGAGAGGGCGAAGCGGCGCGGAACACGTCGACTCCATTTCCAGAGGATTTTGGCACGCAGTGCGGCAAATCGCGCACCCAAGAGTGTCGACCTGCGAACCGCCGCTCGTCAAGCACCGATCGGGCGATCGGCGGCCGTGCGCCCCGCGCAGAAGGCGGCCGCCTTGACCGTGGGCGCGTGCGGGGAAGTTCGTGGTGGTGTTGGGGGCGGGGGTTCTGCGAAGCTCGTCAAAGATATTCTCGTGGACACCGATGGGGCAGCCCAATGCTCTTCGCTAGTTGAATGCGTTCGCTGATCCGCGCTGCGTCATAGGGCTACCTCGCGGTGCGACACGGAGGAGGGGCAGCCGCACTTCGGCTCCTCAGTGCCCTTTACGGGAGAAACGTCCATCGCCATCCATGGGTGAATCGGGGTGTCTTTCTCAGCCCATGGCTACAGTATGGCTACAGCACGGAATGGTGTCGTCTTTTGCCGCTAACCCGATTGGGAACGCTCTCCGAGCGAGGCCCCTCGCGCATGGCGGCGTCGGACGGCGAGGCACCCATGCCCGCTGAGAGGAGCGCTATGCGCTCACGCCCGCTCGAGGGCAGCTCACCGCGGGAGCTCGCCCCCGGTCGAGGACCGGACCCGGAGGCGCTGCAGCACGATCCGTCCCCATGGTTCCCTTTCTTTGGCGAGCACCGTCCTACAGGACGGCGGAGGGAACAGCCGCTCTTTATTTCCTTGTGTACTTATCCATGTACCTCAGCCTGTGACCGCATCCGACACGCGTGAGTGCGACGCTGTTCTCCGAATTCTCGAGGGAGGACAGACTCATGCAGGTCCCGAAGACGCTGCACGACTTCTACGAACAGTTCCCGGATGAAGACTC
>DATFYN010000318.1:0-17054 GCA_035315025.1 Myxococcota bacterium | reverse complement strand
TTCGATGCTGCAAATCCTGAGCGTCACACCGTTCGAGAAAGCGTCGTTGTTTCAGTTGCTTACCGAAATGGCGCCGGCGGAAACCTCACCCACCAACCCCAATCAACTGATTTTATTATGAATTCTGTCGGACGCTACTGGCGCCCGACCCCGAAGGAGTTTCGCGCAGGTCGCGGGCCAGGCTCTCGCGCCGCGGGAGAAGCGCTTTTCCCGGGAGCCCGCCGTGGCGCTCACTGCACGAGGATTCTCAAGTAGCATGCGTGCCTGGCCTCACGCAGAGGTGCGGCCCAATCGCTCGACGCCCTCGGGGGGAATCTGGACTCGCAGCAACTCATCTTAGGGATCACTTGGTATGTCGTCTTCCTCTTCTCTACGACGTGCCACGAGGCTGCGCACGCCTGGGCCGCACGCCGTGGGGGCGACCCCACCGCCTACCTCGGCGGCCAAGTGAGCCTCGATCCGCGCCCCCATATCCGGCGTGAGCCCTTTGGCACGGTGGTCGTGCCCATCCTGTCCTTCGTACTCGGGGGTTGGATGATCGGATGGGCGAGTACACCCTATGATCCGCGCTGGGCGGAGGCGTACCCGCGCCGCGCCGCCTGGATGTCCCTCGCAGGGCCAGCCGCCAACCTCACGCTCGTCCTAATCTCCGGAATCCTGGTCCGAGCGGGCATTGCAGTCGGAGTGCTGGCACCGCCGATCCTTCCGGGCATCGGCCAGGTCGCGGTGGCGCATGGCTCGGAGTTATGGGCGAGTGCAGCGCTCCTCGTGAGCGTGTTCTTCACGCTGAATCTCCTGCTGTTTACTTTCAACCTGCTGCCCCTGCCTCCGCTCGACGGCAGCGGTGCGCTGCCACTGTTCCTCGGAGATCGGGCGGCGGCGGTATGGCAAAGGCTGATGCGCCGACCGGTCGTCGCCCTTCTCGGCCTGTTGATGGCATGGAACCTATTCGGGCCGATCTTCGGAAGGTTTTACCGGCTCGCGCTTCAGCTGCTCTACTCGGGAGGGAGCTTCGGATAACCCATGACAAGGAGATCGAATGGGCGAGATTCTCGATCTGGCTGAGCGTGCCTGGCAAGGTAGCTACGACAAGCACTGGCACCCAAGCGGAGCGCGGGAAGAGATCGCGCCGGGTCTTTTCTTCCTCAACACCTTCGCCAATGTGAGCGTCGCACGCACGCCCGCCGGGCTCGTCTTGGTCGATACCGGGAGCCACATCGGGCGCTCGCAAACTTTCGATGCCGTACGTCACTGCGACCGTGCTCCGGTCTTCGCGAGCATCTATACGCACGGGCACGTAGACCATGCCTTCGGTCTTCCGCCATTCTTGTCCGAAGCGCGAGAGAAAAACTGGGAACGCATAGGGATCGTCGGTCACCGAAACGTGGGTCCGCGTTTTGATCGCTATCGCGCGACTTCCGGCTACAACGCCACGATCAATACACGGCAGTTTGGCGTCGCGGTGCCATGGCCCACGGAATTCGACTATCCCGATATGACGTATGACGAAAGCCTCCAACTGGACGCCGGCGGCAGCCCTTTCGAACTGCGTCACGCGCGCGGCGAGACCGACGACCACACCTGGATTTTCTGGCCGGAACGTAAGGTGCTCTTCACGGGCGATCAGTTCATCTGGGTGACACCCAACGCAGGAAATCCGCAGAAGGTGCAGCGCTACGCTACCGACTGGGCGCAGTCGCTCCGCCTGATGAGCAAGTGTGATGCAGAAGTTCTCGTGCCGGGTCACGGCTTGCCGATTTTCGGCGTGGGCCGAGTGCGCCAAGCCCTCGATGAAACGGCCCAGTGGCTCGAACATTTGCTCCGCGAAACGCTAGAACGCATGAACGCGGGTCTCCCTCTGGATTCGATTTTGCACGAGGTGAAGCCACCCACGGAGCTCGCAGATCGACCGTATCTCCAGCCCGTCTACGATGAACCAGAGTTCGTGGTGCGGAATATTTGGCGGCTCTATGGCGGCTGGTATGACGGAACGCCATCTCATCTAAAGCCGGCGCCGGAGGCTCAACTCGGGCGTGAGGTTGCGTCGCTCGCGGGCGGTGTGCGTGCGCTGGTGGCGCGCGCACGGGAGCTCGCGACGGTGGATGACCTGAAGCTCGCCTCTCACCTCGCGGATTGGGCGGTGGCGGCCGCTCCGGACGATCGAGACGCCCACGCCGCACGGGCGGAGATCTACGCGGCGCGAGCCAAGAGCGAGCGCGCACTCATGACCCGGGGCGTGTTCGGTGCGGCTGCCCGGGAGTCCGGCCAAAAGAGCGGTCGAACCTAAGGCGAGCCTCTTCGCGCCAGGCTGCGGACTTTGGCGGATCCGGTCACGATCCCCTGAACTCCGCCTTGGACTGCGCGTGTTAGGTCCGAAATGCGAAGTAGACGGCACCCACCAGGCAGAGGCCCGACCACAGAAAGTCAAGCTTCGGGGGTTCTTTCATATAGAGGATCGCGAAGGGCACAAAGACCGTGAGCGTAATGGCCTCCTGGAGGATCTTGAGCTGCCCCACGGAGAACATGCTGTGCCCGATCCGGTTCGCCGGGACCTGCAGCAGGTACTCGAAGAGCGCGATCGACCAACTCGCCAGCGCCGCGACGTACCAGGGCCGTCCCGCAAGATTCTTGAGGTGCGCGTACCACGCGAAAAGCATAAAAAGGTTGGAGAGGGCCAAGAGGAGTGCGGTCTGCAGGATCACCGGCATCCCTATGGGTGCCTCCTTCTGACTGCGGTCCTCAAACCGACCAGGATGAGTCGACCACGTCGCCGCGAAGATCCGCTTCGGCAGCACGGAGCTGTTCGAGACCGGGGGGGAGACCGAGTTCGCCTTGCACTTGGCGTAGCGCCGCCGCGAGCGAAGCGAAGGGCCGATCGCTGGTCTCGAATAGAGCATGGTGCCCAAGGGCTGCGGCGAGGTCGCTGCGTGTGATGCGCCCCTCGAGCTCCGGCCGCAGCCCGCAGAGGGCGAGGACACCACCGCGGGCACGATGACCGGTCGCGAATCGTGTCAAGGCGGCGACCGCCGCACCATCGATCGCCAGGGTGCGCTTCAGCCGCAGCACGATCCCCCGGGCGCCGCGGCTGGCGACGGAAGCGAGACGTTGCTCGAGCTCGTCTGCCACGCCGAAGAACAAGTCGCCCTCGGCCTGGAGGATTGCGATCGGCTCACGGCCTGTTTCTTCGTCGATTGGGCGTTCGACCAGAAATCCAGCGGGTCCCCGCTGCAGTTCGGAGACTCGCAGCAGGCTGGCGCGTGAAATGACAAGACCGAGCGACAACGCCACACCGCCAAATACGGCAATATGTAGGTCGACCGTGATCGTAAGAGCCGCCGTCCCGAGGAGCACCGCAAGATCCGCCGTGTTCGACCGGGTCACGCGATGGAGCTCCGCGATGCTCACCATGCGTACCGCGATCCAGATGACGACGCCGGCCACGGCAGCAAGCGGCACAAAACTGGCCAGTGGAGCCGCGAAGAGCATCGTAACGAGTACCGTCAGAGATGCGAAGGTCACCGAAGCCGGCGAGCGTGCGCCGGCCTCGATCGAGGCTGCGCTTCGCGTCCACGAGACCGAACTCGGAAGGCAAGGGAACAGCGACGACGCCAGATTCGCGAAGCCCTGGGCGCGGAGCTCTTGATCCGTGTGAAGCGGCTGACCCGTGCGGAGCGCAATCGCCTTCCCGATCGATACCACCTCACTCATACCGACAAGCGCGATGGCGAGGCCGGCCGGAAGGAGCGTGGCAAGGGCGCTCGGTGAGAGCGCCGGCCAAGCGGGCCGTGGGAAACTGCTCGGGATCGAACCCACGGTCCGCAGCCCGCCCTCGCCCTCCCAGCCGATCGCGTGCGTCACGAATGCAGCGGCAATCAGTGCGAGGAGCGGGGCAGGCGCGCGGGGCACGGCGCGCATGACGAGTGCGATCACTGTGACCGTTCCCGTCGCCAAGGCAATCGCGCGCGGATCGAGCGATCGCAGCGCGATCGCGCCGTCCGCGATGGCTGGAAGCAGCCCTTTCCCGTTCGCGCCGTCGATCCCGAGGGCGTTCGGAAGTTGGCCGAGGCAAAGCAGGGCGGCAGCCCCGAGCGTGAAGCCGAGCACCACGGCCGGAGAGACATACCGCGAGAGACGCCCGAGGCCGGCGAACCCGACGGCGCACTTGGTGAGTCCGACGATCACGCACAGGCCAGACAACACCGCAGTCTGGCCGTATGCGGAAACGAGAGGTGTCGTTGCCAGAACCCCACCCACGAGCAACGCCGCGGTGTTTGTGGCACCCGCAGCGAGATGGGGCGAGTCGCGGAAGAAGCCTGCGACGAAACCGGGAACAATCATCGTCAGCAATGCGACCTGAGGTGGTACTCCCGCGATCAGCGCGAAGGCCATCGCTTGTGGAATCGACACGAGCCCCACGGTGAGTCCCGCGATGAAGTCATGGCCAATCACACGGGGGTCACGCAGCGCTGTCCGCCACCCTATGTGAGCCGGAGCGGAGAGCGGCGTACCCTGCACAATCGGCGCTGTCAACGTGCCCAACCCGGCGGAGCCGTCACTACGACGATCGTACTTTCACTATTCTCGAGCAGATACTCGACTCCGTGTCCAAGGAAGGGACGCCCCGAGAGTTGGCGAAGGTTGGCGGCCAGCACGATCAAATCGACCCCGCGCTCACGCGCGAGGGCCAAGATCTCTTCGGGTGCTGAAACACCGGTACGTATGGCCGTCTCAGCCCGTGCACCCATTTTCTCAGCAAGCGCGCGTGCCTCTTCTACCACTCGCTCGGCCACTTCAGTGCGCTCGGAAGACGCCGGTGTATCGGCGTCTTGCGCCACCTCCGGCCACGCCGGCATGGCGAGCTGCTGGCCGAGTGTGGGTGTGGTGACGACGTGCGCAATCAGCACCCGCGCACCCTGCCGTCGCGCCAGGCTGTAGGCCATTTCTTGCGCAGCGCGCCCGGGCTGCGTGCCAATAGCGGGTACGAGGATGCGGTGGAAGCGCGGTAAGGAATCGGGGGACACCCGCGCTCCACGCCTCACCATGATTACCGGCAGCGGGCTTGCCGCAAGCAGCGCATCGACCACCGGCGAGATCAGCCGACCTTCGATCTTGGTGTCGGTGGCGCCGACGGCAATTGCGCCGTAGCCCAAGACGGCCTGTTCGAGGATTGCTTCGAGCGGCTCCTTGGCCGCCGCGTGCTCGTGTGAGACCGGACGCGATACGAAGACCGCACGAACGCGCTCGAGATCCTCCGTAGGCACGTCTTTTCCCGCAGAAAAGAGTGTGACCTCCGCGCCCTCGGGCCAGGCCAGATCAAGGATACGCGCGGCGAGGAGCGAGTTCGGCCCGCCGTGGCTCGGGAGTAGGAGACGAGACGGACGCACGAGCACGTTGTCGCCGAGTATCCGCTCGCGCTCAAGACGTTCGCGCTCCTCTTTCGAACCCTTCCACCCCTTCAGTACCGATCGGAGCAGCGGCGGGGCCATCATCGAGGTCGCCATCGCCATCAAAACGACGACAGTGTAGGAGCTCTTGTTCAGCACGCCGAGCGAAAGTCCCACAGTTGCGACGACGATTTCTACGGCACCTCGTGCGTTGAGACCGACTCCGAGCGCGAGACCCTCGCGGCGTGGGAGGCGGGCGAATCGCGATCCGATGTAGGCACCCACGAATTTCGAGGCACTTGCGACCAGCAGGACGACAAGTCCCCACGTCACGACCGTGGGGTCGCGCAGGAGCGCAAGATCGGCTCGCAGCCCGGCACCGGCGAAGAAAAGCGGCGCCATGACCGTAAACGTAATCGTCTGGAGAGTCGAGAAGACTTCGTGCTCTTGGAACCGAGAGTGGCCGAGGACGATGCCGGCGATGAAGGCGCCGAAGACAGCCTCGAGCCCGAGCGAGTGCGTCAGCGCACCTGCAAAGAGCGCGACGAGGATGGTGATCGTGAGCGCTGCGCTTGATCCGCCACGTCGTCGCCGGGCCTCACGCAGCAACGCGTCCACAATTCGCTGACCCACCGTAAAGGCACCGGCAAGAAAGAGTGCCAAACCGAGGAAGGTCCAGATCACCCGACCGACCGCGATCTCACCTGACTGGGCGAGACCGGCAACCATCCCGAGCAAGACCCAGCCGACGACGTCGTCGGCCATCGCCGCGGCAAGGATCACCTGCGCGATATTGCGACGCATCAAGTCAAGCTCTGACAGAACCTTCGCGATGACCGGCAGCGCCGAGATTCCGAGCGCCGTTGCCATGAACAGGGCAAAGACCTCGCGCCGCGCGTTGGGCCCGAGGAACACGTCTGGCATCACGAAGCCAACACAAAGGCCACACAGAACGGGAATCACGAGGCTCCCGACCGCAACGCGGGCGGCTTTCGTGCCAAGGCGTCGCACGAGACCAAGATCGGTTTCGAGGCCGGTCACGATCAGGAGGAGGAAGGCGCCGAGCCATCCTACGCTCGAGAGCAGCGCGCGCTGGACGGGCTCGGAGGGGAAGAGCCAAGCCTCAGCGGCGGGAGCGAGCTGGCCCAGAACGGACGGACCTAGCAAGAGGCCGGCGGCGAGTTCACCAATCACCGATGGCTGGCCGATCCGCCGCAAGAGCGTCCCGAGCCCGCGCGCCGCGAGGAGCAGCACAAACAGCTCAAGCCAGAAGACGAGAAGCTGATGCTCTGTCAGCACGTTGAGGGGACGCCTCCGGGCTTCGTGCGACGCGATCGGAACGTATCCCGTAGCCGCCGAAGATGCTCGGCATTGCGCGGGGGGTCTCTAGCTTGTCGCTGCCCCGCGAAGCACGACCCGAGTGACGGTTCCGCCCTCAGCGGCCGCGCGCGCAGCAAGTACCACGTCGTGGCGTGGGGCCTTCGCACACGTGGGATCGGTGGCTGCCGGGTCTCCCAGGAGAGCGAAGGCCTGGCAGCGGCAGCCCCCGAAGTCGCGTCCACGCTCCGGGCACGAGCGGCAGGGTTCCGGCATCCAGCAATCCCCACGGAAGGCGCGCATTCCGGGCGCGTCCGCCCAGCAGGCACGCAGCCCGCGCTCGTCTGCGCGCCAAAAGGAGAGGCCCGGGAGCTCGGAGGCGGCATGGCACGGCAGAACGACACCCGAAGGCGTCACCACGATCGTTTTGCTGGCCCAACCCCCCATACAAGGCTTTGGGCGATCCGCCCAGTAGTCCGGCAGCACGAAGACAAGTTCGGGGGTCGGGTTCGCCTTTCGCGCCTCGCCGACGACCTTGGCGGCTTCCTCGAGCTGGGCACGGGTCGGCAGCAAGGCGGCACGATTTCGCAGTGCCCAGCCATGGTACTGCGTGTTCGCGAGCTCAAGGCGCGAAGCTGCGAGGGTCCGCGCGAGCGTGATGAACTCGGGGACTCGCGCGAGGTTGTGACGGTGGAGCACGACGTTCAGGATCAGGGGCAGGTCGAGCTCATGTGCCCAAGCGGCGAAGGCAAGCTTCGCCTCGAGGACACGCACCCCTGCGATCGTCTCAGCGGTGGCAGAGTCCACGTCCTGCAGCGAGAGCTGCACGCTCCGAAGGCCAACGTCGCGCAGCCGTACCAACCCAGCGCGGTCGAGGGGCATTCCCGCAGTCACGAGGAGCGAATAGAGCCCGGCCTTCGCTGCGCCCGCCACGATGTCGGGAAGGTCGCGCCGGACTGTGGGTTCGCCGCCCGTCAGTCCAACGTGCACACAGCCGAGCTCGGCAGCTTCAGCGAATACCCGTCCCCACGCCGCAGCGTCGAGCGACTCGGGAACATCTCGGAAGTTCAAGGGATTGGAGCAATACGCGCAGCGCAGTGGACAGCGGTAGGTGAGCTCCGCTACGAGGTTGTAGGGTCGGGGAGGGCTCGGGCCGCTCAGGGAGCCACCTCGAGAACACCCACCCGTTCCATCTGCTCCAGGAAGTGGTGTACATCCGATTCGACCTGCTCGATCTCCGGGTGCCGCAAACTGAGCACGCGAGCAATCTCGCCCGCGCTGCGCGCGCCGTCACACATCTCCAAGATCTCGCGGCCGCTTGTGTTTAGGCGCACAGCGCGCTCGGGCAGCACGACCAGAATCTGATCCGTGTCGCCTTCGGTACGCAGCTGGGCATGGCGGGAGAAGCGTGGGCGGCGGCCGGCGGCCTCGACCGCGTCGAGCAAACGCCAGAGGATTTCGCACTTCCTCTCGAGGGCTGCGACGCAGCGGGTCTGGTCGTCGGCGCTGCTCGCGTGCTCAAGCACAAAGCGCAGGCCGAACGCGGCGTCCCGCGGCGCCTGTTGGGTGCGATTTTGGAAGTAGCGGAGCCCTTCCGTGAGAACCCACGGATAGTGCTTCTCGAAGGCTGCGATCCGCCGGCGCATGATGTCGCCCGCGAACATTTCCGTGAGCGACGCCGCAACGCTCGCCAGAAGATCGTTCGATTTAACGAACCGCACGTAGTCGTCGCAGGCCGCTCGCACACCTGGCAGGACGCTCCGAAGCGCCACGACGTCGGTGCGCTCGAGGCCGACTGCATGAGCGAGGTCCAGCCATTGCTCAAGCCCACCTTCACCGGGCTCTTGGCCATCGTGGTCGTGCAGACGATGCACCCACTCTCGCCGAAACGCCGGGTCTAACGCCTTGGAGAGGATCAGGCCGTCTTTTACTGGAATGCGGGTCTGGTAGTAGTAACGGTTGCGAACCCAGGTTTGGAGCTCCTCGCGGGTCAGCGTCCCGTCATGCATCCGAAGGTTGAAGGGATGCTTGTCGTGGTAGCGTTCTTCACCGACGCGCCGCAGCCGCTGCTCAAACTCTTCGGGACTCCACATCAGCCCGCACTCCCAACGCGCAACGGGCCCAGCGCTCGCGCCGGACCTTGTCGCGCGATCAGAGCCGCGCGCATCAGAGCTCGACCTCGAGCCCGTCGTGCGCCACCTCCACCCCGGCAGCCTCGACCCAGCGCCGCTCGGCCGAGGTCGTATCGACCAGCGGGTTTGTATTGTTGACGTGTGTGTAAATTCGCCGACCCGAAAGCGTCGCGAGGCGAGCCAGGCTCCCACCCTCCCCGGAGATCGGCGCATGTCCCATCGACGGGGCATCCGGTGCCCCCGGCCTTGTGGAGGCGAGTTCATTTGCCGTGAAGAAGGTTCCGTCCACGAAGGCGCAGGCAGCGGCCTCGAGCTCGGCCATGATTCCGCCGTCCATCGCGCGCATACCGGGGATGTATACGATTCTTCGACGTGTGCGAGTGTCGGTAATGCGCACTCCGACCGTAGCTTCTGGCGCGTTCGATGCCAAGTTCCCGAGATGGGTCGGTACCTTACCCGGAACGGGAAAGAGCCGGGCTTCAAGACTGCTTTCACGATCCAAATACAAAGGTTCGTCGAGCTTCACGAGGCCCCAGGCCGGCTCGAGGATTCGGAAGACCGCGTTGTGCTTCAGCAAGGCGTCCCGCACCCACACTGTCGACACGATCCGGTAGGGGAGGGACTCGCGAAGCACAAGCAGGCCGAGCACGTGGTCGAGGTCGGCGTTCGTGAGGACGATGGTGTCAAGAGGAAGGTCTCGTGTACCGGGGCGCGGGTGGAGCGAGGGGAAGCGAGCCAACTGATCTCGCACGTCGGGGCTTGCATTGATCAGCGACCAACGCGCCCCATCCGCCGAAACTGCGAGCGAGGGCTGCGTGCGCGTCGGTACGGACCGGTCTCCGGCGCGGGCACGAGCGCAATTCGAGCATCCGCAGTTCCACTGCGGGAGCCCGCCGCCCGCACTCGAGCCCAGAATCCGCGCCCTCATCTCCGGCAATATGCCATTGTGGCGCGCGCCTTGCCGGATCGCCGACGGGGAGATCGGTGGAGATTCGGTGCGGTTGCGGGGCGGTCGCTTGTGATGGCCCGCACAGCGCTTGATGCGTGTCTCTCGAGAACAGCACAAAGGTGCGCTTCATCGGCGAGTGCAGCTCGCCCGGTTCCGGATCAGGAGGACCTCCGGGCCCAGCGCTCGGCCCAGCCGCGAAGCGGAGTGAGGGCGGCGAGCAGCTCACTCCCCTCGGCCGTGAGCGCGTATCCCGTGGGTTCCCCTCTGGCGATAATCCCGGCCTCACGCAGCTCGCTCAACCGCCGGTTGAGGACGGTGGGAGAGAGCCCACTGCACCGCTCTTGCAATGCTCGAAAAGTCTGGCTGCCCTCGCGCAGTTCCCACACGAGACGCAGCGCCCAGCGCCGTCCGAGCAGGTCCAGCAGCGCCATGATCGGTCGGCCGCTCTTCGATCCGCGCGCGGGCAAGCCGGGTCGAACCCTGGCCATCGGGCTTTCCTCCGGGAGTGACGCCCCTGCTACTGCTTAAAAAGTGGCGATATGCTACCCAAACAGTAGCAAGCGGACCGTGCTCCGCGCAGCCCACAAGGAGGCTTTCATGCAGCGTCCGCGCATTCCGCCGCTCGATCCGCCTTACGATCCCGAGCTCGCGGCGGAGCTAGCGCGCTTCATGCCGCCCGGCATACCCCCGCTCCGGCTCTTCAGAACGCTCGCGCACAACCCGCGGGTGCTTCGCAAGTTCCGGTTGGGATCCCTGCTTGACCACGGATCGATTGAGCGGCGGGACCGCGAGATCGTGATTCTGCGCACCTGCGCGCGTTGTGGGTCCGAGTATGAGTGGGGTGTTCACGTTGCCGTCTTCGCGGCACGTTGCGGCCTCACGCAAGCGGAGGTGGCCGCCTCGCTCCGTACCGGTACGGACGACGCGCTTTGGTCGCCGCGCGATCGCCTGCTTGTGCGACTCGCGGACGAACTCCACGACTTCGCGTCGATTTCAGAAGCGCTCTGGGTCGAGCTCGCGCGCTGCTTCCGTGCCGATCAGCTGATCGAGTTGCTGGTGCTCGCCGGCTTCTATCACACCGTTTCCTTCGTAACGAACGCGATTCAGATCGAGCTGGAGGAGGCGGCGCCGCGCTTCGGCTGACTTCTCTTGTGCGGCAGGATTGGGGTTGAGAAAGCTCGGCGTCGAGGCCGACTCCCCATTCCACCGCGGACCTGCGAAGGTGGCTCAGGGCGATCGCCCTGCCGCCTCGACCGATCGGCGATCTTGGTCGACCCCGCGCAACGGCTCCCCCGGAGAGGATCCCCCGTGCCGCAGACCTTCCCGGGGCGACACGGCGTCGGCTCGCTGGATTCCTCCTGCCGCCACTCACGCCGCTCCTCGAGAACCCACTTGCCCTGATCCCCTCGCCGGTCCTCCCGGCCCCCAGATCAACTCCTCTCGGAAACGCCACTCACTCCCCACGCAGCTAGCACACGCGCATCGCGATCCATGCGACCTTCATGATTCTGCTCGATACGCCGCGCTCCCAACTCAACCTGCACCATCCGCCGGCGCACGTAGCTCTCCGCGAGGTCGAGTCGGGTCGAGTCCGCCCCCACCTGGCGCAGCAGCTCCGTCGCGGCGAGGACATCGATCACCATCTCGGCCAGCAACTTCGCGCGCAGCAATGCGTAACTGATGTCACCAAACAACACTTTTGTTGCATTCTCGATCCGCGGGATCTCCTGTTCGACCTGGCTCGCCAAGGCGCTGCGTCTTGGATCCAATTTTATCCCCTCGAGCTCACGGCGCGCCTCCGCGAACACGGTGCCAAGTGCGCCCTTTCCCATCTCGCGGAGAGCAAATGAGGCCTGAATTTCGCTCGTTCCCTCGTATATCGTCATGATCAGGCTGTCCGCGTGGAGCTTCGCCGCGTCCACGTCCATCGTGTAGCCGATTCCCCCGAAAACCTGCACGGCATCGCGGGTTACGTCCGAGCAGATTTCGGTTGCGAAGTATTTGCACAAGGGAGTGAGTAGGCGTACGCGGATCTCCTCGCGTTCGAGTCGCGCGGATACCTCCGCGCGCTCGGTCGCACTTCCGCGACCCGCAGCGAGCCAGGCGTGCGCGGCGAGTGTGAAGTCGTAGAGCTCAAGCGCGCGGTAGAGAAGTGCGCGCGCCGCTTCGATGTTCACCGCCATCTTTGCGAGCATGCTCTGCACAAGCGGCTGCTGAGCCACGGGCTTTCCGAACTGCTCGCGCTGGTTGGCGTAGGCGGCTGCCTCGCAGAACGCTGCTTCGGCGATCCCGAGTGCTTGGGCCGCCACGCCGAGCCGCGCGTTATTCATGAGTTCGAGCACCGCGCGGAAGCCTCTGCCCTTCTCGCCGAGACGCTTACCGATCGCGCCTTCGAAGACCACCTCGCAGGTCGGCGAGCCGTGGATGCCAAGCTTTCGCTCGAGCCTCGGCACGCGGACGCCGTTCGGTGTACCATCGGGTCGGTGACGTGCCACGAGCACAAGGGACAGCCCGTTCGTGGTGCCGCGCGACGATTCGAAGGTGTCTGCATCGCGGGCAAGGACGAGGTGCACCTCGGCGCCGCCATTCGTAATAAAGATCTTTTGCCCATCCACGCGGATCGTGCCGTCGGGAAGGTCCGTCGCGCGTGTCGAGATTTGGCCGAGGTCGCTCCCGGCCTGGGGCTCCGTCAGATCCATGCAGCCCTGGACCTCGCCGGAGGTGAACCGCGGGAGCCATGTTCGCTTGAGGTCCTGGCTGCCGAATTTCTGAATGTCACCGGCGGTACCGGACTGCAATCCAATGATGGTCATAAGGCTTGTGTCCGCACGCGAGATCATCTCAAGAACCATGCCGTTTATGAGGATGGGGATCGCCGCACCGCCGTACTCTTCGGCAACGGGCAGTGCGACGAGGCCGTTCTCCCGAAGCGCGTCGTACGCCTTTCGGATGTGCGCAGGCGGTCGAGCTCCACCATCCGGCGTGAGCTCGGCTGCGGCATCCCAGGCCTCTCGCGCAGGACGCTCGAAGGTCGACGCGAGCGCCGCTACGGTCTCGAGAACGCTCCGATAAGCGCCGACCTCGGCCTCACGCTCCACCTTACCTTCGCGGAGCAGGCGGAGCAGGCTGTCCCAGTCGATCAGCTTCTCAAGATACAAGCGCATGGTGGCGTCGAAGTAGGCGTTCATGGTGGGGCTTCCTTGGGTCAAGCTGGAAGGATCATGTTAGCTTCTGGTCATGGCAACGCGGTTCGAGCGAGTGGCGCCCATCGTGAATTTTCCGGACTTGGAGTCACGCATCCGTGCCTTGTGGAGCGAGCGCGACGTGTTTGCCCGCACACTCGAAAAGCGTCGGGGAGGGAAGCGATTCGTCTTCTACGATGGTCCTCCCACCGCGAACGGCCTCCCACACAATGGCAGCGCCCTAACGCGCGTCTTCAAAGACGTATTTCCACGATACCGAAGTATGCGCGGGTACGACGTTCCGCGAAAGGCCGGATGGGATACCCACGGCCTTCCGGTCGAGATCGAGGTCGAGAAGGAGCTTCGCATCTCGGGCAAGGAAGCGATCATTCGGTACGGAGTCGAACCATTCGTACGTCGCTGCATAGAAAGTGTCTTTCGTTACACCAAAGAATGGACGCAGCTCACCCAGGAGCTCGGCTGCTGGCTTGATCTCGAGCATGCCTACGTTACCTACCACGAGAGCTACGTCGAGAGCGTATGGTGGGCCCTTTCGGAGCTCTTCAAGCGCGGGCTGCTCTACCAAGGGCACAAGGTCGTGTGGTGGTGGGCGCAAGGCGGTACGGCGCTCTCGGCCGCGGAAGTGGGTCAGGGCTATAGGACGGTAGAGGATCCGTCTCTGTACGTGCGTTTTCCGCTGTCTGAGGACCCGGACACTGCGCTCCTTGTGTGGACGACCACTCCTTGGACGCTCCCTTCAAATAGCTTCGCCGCGGTCAAGGGCGACGTAGACTACGTGGTTGTACGTGACGGTCCCGGCAGGCTGATTGTTGCAGCCGCTCTCGTGGCGCAGCTGGCGGGAAAAGTCGGGCGTGAACTTCCCGTGGAGCGGACGCTTCGCGGCTCCGAGTTGGTAGGCCAAAGCTACCTCCCTCCATTCGACTGGTTCGCGCGCACGCGAGCCCACCCCAAGCTCTGGCGGATCGTCGAGGCGCCCTTCGTGGAACTCGACGCTGGAACGGGAGTCGTCCACGTGGCGCCCGCTTTCGGTGAGGTGGACTTCGATCTGCTGCGCCGCGAGCGCACAAGCCATCCAGATCTGCCCCTCTTGTGTGCGGTGAGGCCGGACGGGGGCTTCGATCCGCAGGTCGCACCACCCGAGTTCGCAGGCCGGTGGGTCAAAGACGCCGACCGTGACCTGATTCGCGAACTCAAGGCGCGCGGCCTTGCCTGGCATGTCGAACAGATCCGGCATGAGTACCCCTTCTGTGAGCGTTCTGAACGGGACCCGCTGATCCAGTACGCGCGGCCGGCCTGGTACGTACGCACCACGAGTCACGTGGGGGAGGCCCTCGCGACCAACGCGCGCATTCAATGGTTACCTGAACATATCCGGGACGGCCGCTTCGGAGACTTTCTGCGCAACAACGTGGATTGGGCGCTCTCCCGGGAACGCTTCTGGGGGACGCCGCTCAACATCTGGATGAATGACGTGACAGGCGCGATCGACGCACCTGCGTCGGTTGCAGAGATCCTCGCGCGCAACCCGCGCGCTTTCGACGGTTTCGAAGCCGCGCGCGCCCAGGACCCCACGCTTTCCCCGCACCTGCGTGTTCATAAACCGTGGATCGACGGCGTCACCTGGACGAAGCCGGGAGAGGCGGGCGTATGGCGTCGCGTGCCCGAGGTGATCGACGTTTGGTTTGACTCGGGCTGCATGCCCTTTGCGCAGTGGGGCTGGCCGCACCGTCGTCACGAGGAGTTCCGCGCGAACTTCCCCGCCGACTTCATCTGCGAAGCCATCGACCAGACCCGCGGCTGGTTCAACTCCCTGCTGTGGGTCTCTACCCTGCTCTTTCCCGAAGCCGAAAAGCCGCACCCCTATCGCACCTGCATCGTGCTCGGTCACATATGCGATCGCGAGGGGAAGAAGGAATCGAAGAGCAAGGGCAACTACACCGCACCATCGGTCATTCTCGAGCGCGTTCGCCTCGAGTTCGCAGTCGGTGCGGTCGACGCCGCGGGGAATGCGCCGCCTGCGGGCGAAGCGTGGGTCGCACGCGAAGACTACGACGGCCTGGACTTGCAGGGCGATCGCACCAACGTGCGGATCTACCGCCCGGACGATGAAGCTCGCCCGGTCGAGCTTGCGCTACGGCCGATCAAGATTCCTCGGCGCATTGTTCTCCTTTCGGACGTCGACCGAAGTGCACTCAACCTGTCTTGCGCGCCACACGGACTAGAAACCCTACCGCCCGAGGTGCCGCGCCTTTCAAGCAGTGCACGGGTTTTCGTCGAGGACCCGAGCTCACCTGCACCCGGTGCCGACGCTTTCCGTTGGTTTTTCTTCGCCGCGAATCCGCCCTGGAACAACACCCGACACTCCCTTGGCGGTGTCCGCGCGCTCCAGCGTGAGCTCCCGCTCAAGCTTCGCAACGTCTACGCGTTCTTCACAATCTACGCGAATATCGATGGTTTCGATCCGACCGAACCCGCGTGCAAGCAAGGCCGTCGATCCCCAACGCAGCGCGCGCTGCTTGACCGCTGGATCCTCTCCGAACTTGCCCTTGCCACGGCGCGCGTCGTAGAGCACATGGATGCGTATCGCATCTATGAAGCAACCGGGGTTCTTACCGATCTTGTGGATGCCCTCTCCAACTGGTACGTGCGTCGCAGCCGCAACCGCTTCTGGGTCTCCGGCCTCGAACAGGACAAACTCGACGCGCACTGGACGCTCTTTGAAGCGATCATCACACTGGCCAAGCTGCTCGCACCCTTTCTGCCATTTCAGAGCGAGGAGATCTGGCAGAATCTGATGGTCCGAAGCTTTGGATCGAAGCTGAAGGACGATAGTGTTCACCTCTGCGACTATCCAGAACCTGACCGGACAGCAGTCGATGAACCACTCTCGCAGGCGATGCGTGTGGTACGCGAGGTAGTTTCGCTCGGGATGCAGGTGCGGACCGCGCAGAAGCTGCGTGTGCGCCAGCCACTCGAGGCCGCCGAGGTCGTGCTGGCAGATCCCACGCTCACGGGGACTCTGGCAGGTCACATGGAGCTGGTGCGCGAAGAACTGAACGTGCACGACGTTCATTTCGTGCCGAAGGCGGACGAGTACGTGCGGTACCTCGTGAAGCCCAATTTCCGTGCGCTCGGGCCGCGAGTCGGAAAGCACATGCCGGCGGTGAAAGCCGCACTGGCGGCGGCCGATGGTGCCGCGCTGCTCCGCGAGCTGGAGACGCACCGTCGCGTAATGATCGAGGCGGATGCCGAGCAATTCATGCTGGGTCCGGAGGAGATCACCGTTGCGCTTGAGGCAAAGCCGGGATTTGCGGCGGCGAGTGGTCCGGCCGGTGTTGTGGTGCTTCGAACAGTGCTTACTCCAGAGCTCGTCGAGGAAGGGCTCTACCGCGAGGTGCTGAATCGCGTCCAGCTGCTGCGCAAGGAGCTCGAGCTCGAATACACAGGTCGCATCCGGCTTTGGCTGGACGGCGATGCCACGTTGCTGTCAGCTGTGCGGCCGCGTGTGGAAGATTTGGCGCGAGAGACCCTCGCCACCGAGGTGTCGGTCGGCGTTCGGTTGGCGGAGCCCGGGGAGCTTCGGGAGCTTGAGATTGATGGCCGGCCGCTCGTCTTGGGGCTGGTGGGAGTCTAATCGCACGCGCAAGATGGCGCTTCGCGAAGGGAGTGATCTCAGCTGGGCAAGATCTTAGTGGGCGCGCGACGTGGTTGCCGAGTTTCTCTCCCTGGTGAAACACGTTCGTTCAGGATGCGCCTCGGCGCAGTTCCTCTAACGGGATGGTCCCATTCCGCAAGCGCTAGCGGCGGGCATGACTGTGTCGTTTGGGGCGATTGTGAGGGCGGGAGAAGGGGCAGATAATGACCGGCATGGTGAGCGAGCCCACCACGGAGCTTCCGAATTCGGTCGAGGTCGAAGATGCGGTCCACGCGGTCTCCGTCGTACGCTTTGGCCGCGGCAGCGTGGCCGAATGTCGAGATGCTGTCGCCTGCGAGGAACCTCTTGAGATCCAGCTCGCCGGAGCTCCGCTCGCGGTGGTGATGCGCACTCCCGGCCATGACGAGGAGCTCG
>DATFYN010000317.1:0-11336 GCA_035315025.1 Myxococcota bacterium | reverse complement strand
ATCTGAAGGCACAGTCGTCGGCGGGGGGCGGGGGGTGAGCGAGGGGATGGGGCGCATTGCCATCTGGATCGCAAACACCGGGCTCGGCGTGCTGTGTTGCTTCCTCCTGTCGCGTCCCATCCTGTTCATCCTTGAGTCCTTGCTGTTGCCTTCGCCGACGGTCGAGCTCACGCCGCAGACGGGTACCACTCCGATTGCCAGGCTCCGCGATGACCGGCAGGTCATCCTGCGCCGGAATCTCTTCAACGTCTCGACGCTGGCGGTGGGCGGAGCGCTCTCCGAGGAAGAGGCACTCGAGGCCACCAAGCTCCCGCTCCGGCTGCTCGGAACCGCGGCTTCCGTGGATGCGCGCCTCTCCTGGGCAGCGGTCGAAGATCTCGAGACCCACCAACACACCGTCGTGCGCATCGACGACGTGCTACGGCAGCAGGCCAAGGTCGTGAGGATCGAGAGGCGCCGGATCGTGCTGGAAAACGGGGCACGCCGGGAGGAGCTCGCCCTCGAGAAGGGCGCGGGCGTAGGGATTACGACCACCGCAGCCGCGGGGGGTTCTGACCCCAACATGCGGGTCAAGCGTCTTGCGGACAACCGGTTCGCCGTGGCGCGGAGCGACGTGGAAAATGCCGCTCGAAACCCCGCCACCCTCTTCTCGCAGGCGCGCATTCTGCCGAAGTATGAGAACGGTCAAATGGTCGGGGTCCAGCTCAACTCCGTACAGCCTGGCAGTCTCTTCGAACAGATCGGGATCCAGAGCGGAGATACGGTGACTACCTTCAACGGCGTGCGCATCGACCGGCCCGAGCAGAGTGCCAATCTCCTCCGGGAGCTGACCGAAGCGCACAGCTTCAACGTCACCGTGCAGGGCTCGGACGGGCGCGAGCGTACTCTTACGTATGACCTTTCGGAGTAAGGGTCAGCACCGCTTGTCGGTGCGGGGGAAGAGCGTGTTTGAGCGTCGCGTACTCGCCATCCTTGCGAGCCTCGCAGCCGGCCTCATGGTCGCACGCGCCGGGGCTCAGACCGCGCCGCAGCCCGTTGCGGCTCCGCCTCCGCGGGCGGCAGCGGCGCCCCCTCTGCCGGCAGCGGCGCCCCCTCTGCCGGCCGCGGCGCCCCCTCTGCCGGCCGCCAGCGGTGCGCCGCCGCACGCCGACGACCTCGTCCAGCTCGACTTCAACGACGTCGAGCTCGCCGTGGTGATCGACACAATCGCCCGGCTCACCGGCACGAACTTCATCTACGACGATCGCGTGCGAGGCCGGGTCACCATCGTCTCGCCGACGAAAATCCCGGTGGCGCAGGCCTATGCGGTCTTTGAGTCGGTGCTCCAGGTGAAGGGCTTCACGACGGTCGAGGGGCCAGGCGGCTCGGTGAAGATCATCCCCATCCGAGACGCCAAGGAGTCCAACATCAACACCGTGGCCGCACCGTCGCCAACGCCAAACCGCGACACCTTCGTCACGCGGCTCATTCCCCTTCACTACATCGACGCCGAAGCCATCACGAACTCGCTAAAGCCCCTCGTCTCCAAGGACGCAGCCATGGTGGCCTATGCGCCGACCAACACCGTGATCCTGACCGACTCGGCGTCGAACATCCGCCGCGTGCTCTCGATCCTCGAAGCGATCGACGTCGAGACCTACAAAGAGGAGCTCGCGGTCATCAAGATAAACCACGCCGACGCGACCGTGCTGGGCCAGCAGCTCGCCGACGTCTATGGCGCAGAGGTCTCGAGCGCAGGGGAAGGCGGACTGCGCGCGGGCCGTGTGCGCCAGCCCCAGGTGCCCGGCCAGCCGCAGGCCCAAACCGGCGAGGCGCAGCGAGAGCACATTCGCATCATCACAGACAGCCGCACCAACTCACTCATCGTCTTGGCTTCGCGCGATCGCATTGAGGACATCCGCAGACTCGTGGAAAGGCTCGACGTCCCGGTGACGGGCGGGGGACGCATCCACGTCTACTACCTGAAGTACTCCAACTCGGACGACATGGCGGACACGCTCAACTCCATGCTCTCGGGGGCGCCGAAGGTCGGGGGCGGGGGTGGAGGCGGCATCCCGGGCGCAGCCCAGGCCGCGCAAGCGCAGGCACTGCGTGCGGCGGTGACCGAGCTCGCAGAGGGCGTGACGGTGACTTCCGATGCGCCCACCAACTCGCTCGTAATCCAGGCAAGCCAGGAAGGCTACGACACGCTCCGGCAGGTGATCGAAAAGCTCGATATCCGCAGGCCGCAGGTGCTGGTCGAGGCGCTGATCATGGAAGTCGACGTGACGGACGCCCAGGAGCTCGGCCTAAACGGCGTCCTGCAGCTCTTCCACGGAGCGACCAATCTCACCATCGCGAGCCTCTCGGATTCGACCTCCCAGTCTCAGACTGGCAGTTCCGGCCTTACAAGCACCGCGGCCGCACTCGGCACGGCGGCGGCGGCCGGTGCGACCGGCGGGGCCTCTCTCCTCGCCGCGCCCTTGGTCACGAACTTCATCCAAAACACCCGAACCGTCGCCGGATTCGACGCCAACGGGAACCCGATCTACACGGGCAATGGCTCGGTCATCCAGAGCTTGATCCGAGCCTCGGCGAGCACCAATGGCACGAACATCCTCTCGGCGCCGCACATCCTCACCTCCGACAACGAGGAGGCAGAGATCAAGATCGGCAACAACATTCCCATCATCTCGAGCCGCGTGCAGTCCGCGGCCGGCATTACGACGACGACGCCGGCGAGCACCCTTGCAACCTCTGTCAATGTCGAGCGCCAGGACATTGGCATCGACCTTAAGGTCACACCCTCGATCAGCGAAGGCGAAAGCCTGCGGCTCGATCTCTACCAGGAGATCACCGCGATCAACACCTCCCTCATCGGGACCGCCGGGGTCGGCGACCCCAACCAGGTGGGTGTGCCGCTCTCGAGTCGCAAGGTGAGCAACACCGTCGTGGTAGCCGACGGCCAAACGGTGGTGATTGGTGGCCTCATCTCCGACATTTTCAACGACACGGTGACCAAGGTGCCGTGGATCGGGGATATCCCTTTCATCGGCTGGTTCTTCAAGACCACGAGTAGGAACCTCTCGAAGCAGAACCTCTTGGTCTTCCTCACCCCACACATCGTGCGCGAGGCGATCGACCTCGAAAAGGAGACGATCCGCAAGCGCGAAGAGTTCCGGGCCCGCTCGACACAGGGCGTCCAGCTCTCGGACCAGATGATGGAGGAGGAGAAGGAGCACCGAGAACGCGCCGAAGCGGCGGGCATCCCCTATCCCGAGGACACCTACCGCAATCCTACGCGCAACGTCCTGCTCGAGCACGAGAAGAAGTATCCCCTCGAGCGCATGCGCGAGATCGAGCAGCTCCAGGGTGAAAAGGCGGAGAAGCAAAAGGAGGCAGAGGAGGCCGAGAAGAAGGGTCCTCGCTACCTCCTGCTCGCCGCGGTCTACCGTGACGAAGCCGCAGCGCGAAAGAAGCTGAGGGAGCTCCTCGACGCGGGCTTCGATGCCACGATCGTGACGCGAGACCAGGCGGGCACGCTCGTCTTTGAGATTCGCGTCGGCCCCTACCCCGACCTCGCCGCGGCGAATCACGCGGCGGCCATGCTGCGCGAATCCTTCGGATTGTCCCCGTCGATCAGCGTGCTCACCGAAAGCAAGCCATGAGCCAAGACGCGACAGCGGGCCGCAACGGCGGTGGGCTCGATCTCGGAGCGCTTCTGCTCGGCACTACCCGCCTTACCCCCGAGCAGCTTGAAGCCGCCCGGCAGCGGCAGGGAGAGACGGGCCGGCGGCTGCTCGACGTCCTGATGGAGCAGGATGCCCTCCCGGAGGAGGAGCTCTTGGCCGCGCTGGGCGCGCGCCTCGGCTTGCCCGTCTTGCATGTGATCCCCGCCGAAAGCGTCGACGATGCGCTCGTCGCGCGTGTCCCGATCGCCTTCGCCAAGACCCACGGACTGCTCCCGCTTCGCTACGACGAGTCTGGGGCGGTTCGGATCGCGGTGTCCGACCCCTTCGATACCGGCCCCCTGGACGACCTGCGCCTGCTCTTCGACGGCGCCGAGATTGCGGCGGAACTGGCCGGCGTGCGCGTGATCGAGACGGCGATCAACCAAGTCTACGACCGGGGCCCGGGGTCGGCCGCAGAATTCGCCGAAGAGGCAGCCACCGACCTGGACACGCTCGCCGACGAGATCAGCCACCAGGTACCGCAAGATCTCATCGAATCGGCGGACGAGGCACCAATCATCAAGCTCGTGAACTCCCTGCTGCAGCAGGCGGTGAAGGAGCGCGCGAGCGACATCCACATCGAGCCGTTTGAGCAACAGATCCGCGTGCGCTTCCGGATTGACGACCTGCTCTACGAGCCGATCCGCCCCTTGCCGCGCTCCCTGCAGTCGAGCATCACCTCGCGCATCAAGATCATGGGGGGCCTCAATATCGCGGAGAAACGCCTGCCCCAGGACGGGCGCATCCGGCTCAAGATCGCCGGGCGCGACTACGACGTGCGCCTGTCTACGGTGCCCATCGGCCACGGCGAGCGGGTGGTGATGCGCTTGCTTCCGCGCACGACCGAGATGCTGAATCTCGAGCGCCTGGGGTTCAACATGCGCCAGCTTGCGGTGTGGGAAAAGCTGATCGCGCGTCCCAATGGAATCGTGCTCGTGACCGGCCCGACCGGGAGCGGCAAGACCACCACGCTCTACGGCGCGCTCTCTCGGATCAACGCGGTCGACAGAAACATCATTACCATCGAAGATCCCGTCGAAATCCAGCTGCCGGGGATCGGCCAGATCGAGGTCAACCCGCGCATCGGTCTCACCTTTGCGAGTGGGCTGCGCTCGGTATTGCGTCAAGACCCGAACGTCGTCCTCGTCGGCGAGATCCGTGATATTGAAACCGCGGAGATCGCGATCCAGGCCTCCCTGACCGGCCACCTCGTGTTTTCGACGCTTCACACCAACGACGCACCGAGTGCGATCACCCGGCTCGTGGACATGGGGGTCGAACCCTACCTCGTGGCCTCGTCGCTCGTGGCCGTGCTCGCCCAGCGCCTGGTGCGCGTGCTGTGCACGGAATGCAAGGAGCCTTTTACGCCGACGACGGAGCAGCTGGCCGAGATCGGGATCCGAGGCGAACACGGAGTCTTCCGGCCCGTCGGCTGCTCGCGCTGCAACCACACCGGCTACCACGGGCGACTCGGGATCTTCGAACTCATGCTCGTGGACGACGATCTGCGTGCGCTCGTGACACAAAATACGGACTCAAAAACGATCAAGCGACGCGCAATGGAGAAGGGGATGCAAACGCTCCGCTCCGATGGAGCGCGAAAGGTGCTCGAAGGCGTGACCTCGATCGCGGAGGTGCTGCGCGCGACCGAGGAAGAGGGCGTCGTCGCCCAGATTTAACGCCACCGCTCGTCGCCTGATCCGGAAAGAACCATGCCGGTCTATGCATACAAGGGAATGACGAACGCGGGCCGCGCAACGCGCGGCTTCGTGGATGCGGACAGCGCGCGTGCCGCCCGTGCCAAGCTGCGCCGCGACGGCGTGTATCCCACGGAGATCAGCGAGAGCGGGCGCGCACAAGCGGTGGCCGCAGCTGCCCCGACCGCCGAGCGGCGACGCTTTGCCATCTCCCTGCCATCGCTCCGGCGCATTTCGGGGATGGACCTCGCCCTGGCGACCCGGCAGCTCTCGACCCTCGTCGGAGCGGGGATCCCCCTCGTCGAGTCGCTCAGTGCGCTCTCGCAGCAGGTCGAGAACGCGCGCCTGAAATCAGTGCTCGGTCGCGTACGGGACCGCGTGAACGAAGGAGCATCCCTCGCCGAGGCTCTCAGCCAGAGCGGCCTGTTCAACGAGCTGTTCGTCAGCATGGTGCGGGCGGGAGAGACCGGTGGCGCCCTCGAGCAGGTGCTGGCGCGCCTTTCCGACTATCTCGAAAGCCAGGTGCGCCTGCGGAACAAGGTGGGCTCCATTCTCATCTACCCCGCCGTGATGTTCGGATTCGCAATGCTCGTGGTGGTAGCGCTGGTGACCGTTGTGTTGCCGCAAATCACCCAGCTGCTCACGAGCTTGAACCAGCAGTTGCCGTTCTATACCCGGCTCATCATCGGGCTTTCGAACTTCTTCAGGGCCTGGTGGTGGGCGATCGCCGTGCTCGGCGTGGTCTCGGGGGTCTCCGTGCGCGCCGTGCTTCAGACTGCGGCGGGCCGGGAACGCTGGGACCGAACCAAGCTCCGGCTGCCGGTCTTTGGACGGGTGGTGCGGATGCTCGCCATCGCGCGCTTCACCCGCACGCTTTCGACGCTTCTGGCCGGCGGGATCCCGATCGTGAAGTCGCTTGACATCTCCAAACACGTGACGAACAACGTGGTGATCAGTCAGGCCATCGACAGCGCCGTGGAGAGCATCACGGGCGGCGCGTCGCTGGCGAAGCCGCTCCGCGCGAGCGGCCAGTTCCCACCGCTCGTAACTCATATGGTCGAAGTGGGTGAGCAAAGCGGTGAACTCGAGGCGATGCTCGGCAAGGTCGCCGATACCTACGACGAGCAGGTCGAAACCAGCATGACTCGGCTGACCGCGCTGCTCGAGCCGATGCTCATCCTGATCATGGTCGGCATGGTGCTCGTCATCATCTTTGCCACACTCGTGCCGCTCCTGCAGGTCACGAGCTCACTGAAGTAAATGAGAGGACGCGTCGTCATGCGACAAAGGGACAGTGGATTCACACTCATCGAAATCATGGCCGTCGTGCTGATTATCGGCCTGCTCGGCGGGATCGTGGGGACGGTCGTCTTCCGTCAGATCGACAAGGCCAAGGTCACCACCGCAAAGATCCAGCTGAAGTCCTTCGAGCAGGCGCTTGACGCCTATCGGATGGACAATGGCCGCTACCCCTCGACCGAGCAGAGCCTCGATGCGCTCGTGCACAAACCGTCGGGGGATCCCGTCCCGAAGCGCTGGGCACCAGAAGGCTACCTGTCCGGCGGAAAGGTCCCGCTCGATCCGTGGGACAACCCCTACCAATACGCCTCGCCCGGCACGCACAATCCGTACAGCTTTGACATCTGGTCGTATGGCGCGGACGGCGCACCTGGCGGCACCGATAACGACGCGGACGTTGGCAACTGGACGGACGATACGGAGACGACGCGCGGGTGAGGGATCGCCGCTCGGACGGCTTCACGCTGGTCGAGCTGCTGGCGGTGATGCTGATTCTCGGAATGCTCGCCGCGATCGTGATTCCCGGTCTTTCGATCTTGGGAGCGCGACCGCTGCGCGCGCAGGCCGAGCGCCTCGCATCCGATCTCGAGTTTGCTCGCGTGCGAAGCGTCCTGCTCGGGGTACCGCACCGCGTGGTGATCGATCTCGACGGCGGCGCCTGGCACGTCGAGTGGCTCGTCACGCAGGCCGAGGCCCTCGGCCAGGAAGTCCAGGCCGATGGCTCGGCGAGTGAGGGATCCGATCCGCGGCACCGCCTCGACCTCTCCGCTCCGCGCGGTGAGACGCCCGCGTACCGCCCGGTGCCCGCGAACGTGGGCGAGACCAGCGTGCTCGAGGACGAGCTTGTGTTTTCGAGGATCGACACGACCCAAGGTCCCGTCAATCGCGGCACTGTCGCCGTGGGATTCGAGCGCGACGGCACCGCAGACCCGGTCCGGGTCGTCCTCGCCGACGCGCGGGGCCACGTGGTGGCGATAGAAGTGCAGCCGCTCGAAGAGACGGTGTGGGTGCACGATGCAGCGCGCTAGACCCCACCTTCTGGCCTTCACGCTGCTCGAAGTGCTGGCCGCGGTCGCAATCTTGGCGCTCGTCTACACCGTGCTCGCCCGTGTCGGTATCCAGGGTTTCCGCGCGGAGGGAGGAGCGGACCGGCGTCTTCGTGCGTCGCTTATCGCCGATGACCTGCTGGCGGAGATCGAAGGGCAGCTGGAGATGGGGAGCGCCCCTCCACTCGGCGAGAAAGACGCAACGCGCGACGAGTACCTGATCCATGTGCGTGTCACGCCTTCGGAGATCGAGATCCCGCCGCGGTCTGAGGCCGCTACGCAACGAATGCAGGCAGCCGCCGGGAAGCGGCCGGGCGGGGGCTCGGCACCCGGCGCCAAGGCCGGGTCGAGCGGGCCCACACAGTCCTTCTTCCTGCCGCAGGCGCAGGGAGAGCCCCCCCCGGGCCGCCGTATCGAGGTGCGGGTTTCTTGGACGGAGGGCACGACCGAGTCTGCGGTGGTCCGCGAGACGTATGGGCTCGACCAAAGCGCTGCGCAGCCCCTTCTCCTCGCGCTCTACAGCGCAGCCCAGGCAGAGAAGGCCGCGGCGGCCGGCGGCGTGGCACCGGCCACGCTGCCACAGCCGGGCGGGCGGCCGGGCGGGGAGACGGGCGGGCAGCCCTCGCCGACGGGCGCAGTCAACCCCGGCATGGGACCCACGCCGTGAGCGCGCCGCGCCCGTCGCTTCTCGCCGCCGGCTTCACCTTGCTCGAGGTGCTGGGCGTGGTGCTCCTCACGGCGCTCGTGTTCACGGCCGCCGTCAACTTCTATCGCGACCTCTCCCGCAAGAGCACGCACGCGGTGGAGCTCACCCGCGACGTCCGCTTTGCGAGCGCAATCCTTGACCGCGTGGCGCGAGACCTCGAGGGGACGGTCCTGGTCACGAAGCCCGAGGCCAAGGACCCTCTCGAGCATCCCTGGCTCTTCCTCGCCGAGGCGCGGGACGAAGCATTGGGCGCAGACCACATCAAGTTCATGACCCGCAGCCATGTGCCCCGCACCGGCTCTCAACACGAGAGCGACTTCGAGGTGGTGGCGTACGTGCTGCATCGGGACAAGGAAGGCGAGCTTCAGCTTCTGCGCTGGTCGTCGCCTCAGCTTCCGGACGGACTCGACCGTTCTTTTCCCGGTGATCCGGCGGAAGGAGCCCTGGTCCTCGCGCGGGGGGTCGAGCGATTTGGTGTGCGGTTTCTCACGGAGAAGGGGGAGTGGAAGAGCACCTGGGATTCCTCCGGGGTCGCCGACTCGAGCAAGCTGCCCCTCGCAGCCGAGATCTCGATCGCGCTTGTCGACGAGCAGCCGCCGGAGAACCGTGCGAATGAACCGGCAGCGCCGTATGTGCGTCGTGTGCTCATGCCTTTGCGCCCGCTCGACCTCGAGAAGATGCTGCACCCTGAGAAGCAAGATCAAGCGAAGGACTCGAACAAGGACGATTCCGGGAACGGAGGAATGACCGTCAGCCAGTGCCTTGCGCTCAACCCCGGCCTCTCCCTGCCGATTGATCCATCGGCGCTCGCCTCCATCCAGGGCCAGAGCGTCGCGTCGGTGGCGAAGAGCGCGGGGATCGATCTACCGAGCAACTGCAAATGACGCGTCGCCCGCGAGATGAACGAGGATTCATGCTGGTGGTGGCACTGGTCTTCGTGCTGTTGCTCACGGCCAGCATCGTTACGTTCCAGCGCCGGGCGATGCTCGACTGGATGATCGCGCACCATCGTGATGCCGCCGCCGAGGCGGAGGCCGCGGCGCGGGGCGGAGTCCGCCTCGGAATCACGCTCCTGCTCGAAGACCGGCTCGAGGAGACGGTGAGCGGGTTCAAGAGCGAGACGCTGGACGACGTGTGGGCGCGGGCGAGCGGGATCGACCTGCCCGCCCAAGACGGCGTCCAACTCCGCCTCAAGATCGAAGACGCGGGAGCTCGTCTCAACTTGAACGCCCTCCTCGACAAGGGGCATCCGCGAAAGTATTCGGAGCTCTTCCTGACCAATGTCCTCGACCAGGTGATTCAGGACATCCCAAGCCGCGCGAACGCTCGTTCGTACGATTCCGGTAAGCTCGCCCGAAATCTCCTCGACTACATCTCCGAGGACGAAGTGGGGATCGGGGGCGGCCCTAAGGACGAGCCCTACCAGCGCCGCAAGCCACCCGGGCACGCCGCGAGCCGCCCGCTTCTTTCTGTGGACGAGCTGCGTCTCGTGGAGGGTTTCGACGGTGAACTCGTCGAAGCGCTCCGGCCCTACGTGACCGTTTACCCCTACGCCCGAGCCGACGGAATCAATCCCAACACCGCGCCGCCCCACGTGCTGGCGCTGCTTTTCCACGGCCTCGCCTCCAACTTTCGCCTCGCTACAGAAGCCGAGGTGAAATCCGTTCTCAAGGCGCGGGACCAAGGGGATGTGCTATGCGCCGACAGCGCAAAGACGCCGGGCTGCCAGAGTATCGGGGAGCTTCTGCCGGGCGAGATCTTCCCGCCACCCACTTTCGCCTCGAACGTGTTCACGATTCGGGCGGAGGCGAAGGTCGGCGAGGTGCGCCGCACGATCGAGGCCGTCGTGGATCGCTCCAAGCCCTCGCAGCCCCAGCTTCTTGCGTGGCGGGTGGAGTGAAAACATGAGGCCGCTGCGCCTGAACGGGGTCGGGGAGAGGAGGTTTCTCTCGTGGCTGTAATGATGCGCCGCATCCTCGGGCTCGACCTTGGAAGCCACACCATCAAGGCGGTCGAGCTTCGCCAGACTCTTCGGGGCATCGAGGTCGGACAACTGCGGGCGTTGACCGTGCATGAGGCGGCGGCGGACGACACGGAGTCCCCGCCCCTTCCCCAACAGCTGCAAAGGTTCGCCGCCCTCTACCGGCTTCCTGCGGAGTACGTGGTGGCGGCTCTGCCGGGGGATCGGGTCACGACTCGCCGCCTCGTCCTGCCCTTTCGCGAGCGGCGCCGGCTTGCACAGGCCATCCCCTTCGAACTGGAAGGACAGATGCCTTTCGCGCTCGAGGACGTGGTGGTGGACTGGGACGTGATCCGGAGCGACGGTTCGCGCACCGAGGTGATCGCGCTCGCCGCGCCTCGAGGCGAGGTCGGCCGTCGACTGGAGACGCTGCGCGAAGCCGGCCTTGAACCTCGCACGCTCGAGGTCGAGGGGATTGTGCTCGCGAATCTGACTGCGCTGTTTCCCCAGCCCGGGACGAAGCTCTACGTGGACATCGGCCACCGCAAGACGACGCTCACCCTTTGTGCCGAGGGCAAGTCGCTCGCCATGCGAACCGTTCCCATCGCCGGTCGCGCCCTCACCCAGGCCATGGCGCACGAACGCGGACTCGTCTGGAATGAAGCCGAGGGTGTAAAGTGCGACGAAGGCGTTCAGTCCTCCGCCGCCGCGCATTTCGTGATCGACCGGCTCGGCCGCGAAATCGTTCGGACCCTCGGTGGCTTCGAGAGCTACCTCGTCGGCCAGGCGCCCCTCGATCAGCTCACGCTGCTCGGCGGAAGCGCTCGTCTGCATCGCATGGACGAGCTGATCGCCGAACGGGTGGGCCTGCCGGTCGTTCGCATGACGTTCCCGCGCGGCGAGGCCGGGTCCGCCCTC
>DATFYN010000316.1:0-10145 GCA_035315025.1 Myxococcota bacterium | reverse complement strand
CGAGCCCGAAGCGTTGCCGGAGACGAAGCTGATCCCGCCGTTGCTCGTGTCAGTTTGCATGTTCAAGTTCCAGAGTGCGAGCGTGTTGCTCCCACTCGGGTCCACCGCGTTCAGGAACTCCGCGTACTGCGCGTTCGTGGTGTCGTACTTCGAGATGTAGTAGGTGTTGCCGACCGAGCCGCAGGTGGACGAGCCCGAGCCAGTGGGCCCTAAGCAGTTGGTGGAGGTGTCGGGCGCGTTGCCCGGGTTCCCGACCTGCACCCAGTCGATGTTCACGGCAGAAGCCGACGCGGATAGTAGAAGGGCAGCAAGAGCCGCCAGCCCGCACGCAATGGGCCGAAGACCACTTCGGCGGCGATTGCCCGAGGTCGGCTCGAGCACCAGGTGCAAGCGCATTGGCTCCAATACGATTTCAGCTTCCGTGGCCAGTCGATCCGCTGCACGCGAATGCGTGTCAGAAACGGCTCCCTCCCGCCCTAGACCGCTCCGGCGGCGAGGGCTGCCCAGCGCGAACAAGCCCACCAAGCCCGTCGCCAGAAGCGCCGCGGTGTTGGGCTCGGGGACCACGCTCCAGGTTCCCGGTAGGTTGCTGTTCTGTCCCCACGCTCCAGCCGGAGCCCCTAGGTTGTTGCCAATTTCGGCGATGTCGTTCACACCGGCATCTTGGTTGAGGAAGGTGTTGATCTGATCGTTGTTGGGAACGTCAGAGACAGCCAAGTCGACATTCCAAGCCGTAATATTGCCTTGGCTATCCGTTGTGAACTTGGCGAAAGTGTCACCTGCGATCAGATTTGGGATGAACAGATCGATCGTCTGAACGCCGTCGGACATGGTTAAGCTGATCAACTGTGAGGTGACGACCAGATCGGTCTGGCTTGGAGCAATTGCATTAGGCAATGTCATCGACACCGTTACATAATCCGATGTCGTGTAGGGTGAGCCAGATACTTGGGTAAAGGGGTTACCTGTATAGCTGTAGATCACATCTGCCCACGCAGATGTGCCATAAAGCCCCAAGAATGCCAGCGCAGATCCGCCTGCGAGCCTCACGAGGCGTGTCCCAAGCGTCCGTTGAATACGTAGGAATACTGATGCCTGCCGCCGCGTC
Source organism: Myxococcota bacterium (assembly GCA_035315025.1). Classification (GTDB taxonomy): domain Bacteria; phylum Myxococcota_A; class UBA9160; order UBA9160; family UBA9160; genus UBA9160. The sequence goes on along the minus strand of DATFYN010000316.1, from coordinate 9,037 downwards.
ATGACCCACTCCTTTGTGACATGAGGAGCAGCGCCCATCGCGGCTCCCCTTCCCATGGCGCTTGGGCCCGCCGCCATGGCGGACTCCAATCGCTCCCTGCGACGGTGAACGGGAGGAGCCAACGATTCGTCAGAAGTTCGTCAATTCAGCGTCAATTCGGCGGAGCCCTCTCTGGTAAGCTGTCGGCGGGGTACAGAGGACCCGGGAACCATGGCGCTCCGCGTGAACCTGCTGGGTGGGCTGGAGCTATTCCCTGATGAGCAGGGAGAAGCCCTGGTCCTCTCGACCCGCAAGGGCGCGGCCCTCCTGGCCTATCTCGCCTGCCCGCCCGGTCGGGCGCATGGGCGAAATAAGCTCGCCGCCCTGCTCTGGAGCGATCGCCCGGACACCCAGGCGCGCGCAAGTTTGCGTCAGGAGCTCTACGCCCTGCGGAGAGAGCTGGCTCCCTTCGAGTCCGAGGCGTTGTGTCTCAGGGGCGACAGCTTGTCGCTGACGCCGAAGAGCGTGGAGGTGGATGTCCTCCGCTTTCAGCGCCTGGTGAGCGAAGGCACGCCCCCCGCCCTAGAAGCCGCGATGGCGCTCTACCGGGGGGACTTCCTCGAGGGCGTCGCCCCCGACGCGCCGCTCTTTGAGGAGTGGCTTGTGATCGAGCGCGAGCGCTGGCGGGAGCAGGCCGCCGAGGCCTTGGCGAAGCTCTTTGCCCATCAGCGTGGCGCGGGCGAAATCGAAGCTGCGCTTCAGACCGGGCTGCGCCTTCTGGCCTTCGAGCCAGGGCAGGAGCTGGTACACCGGGCCGTGATTCGCCTGCAGCTTCGTCTCGGGCGGCGCGGCGCTGCGCTGCGCCAATACAAGCTTTGCCTGGATATTTTGAAACGGGAGCTTGGGGTCGAGCCCGAGGCCGAGACGAAGCAGCTCTACCAGGAGATCCTCCGTCCGGTGTTCAGGCCAGGGCACACGGCTCGCCAGGCACCCGGGGAGCGGCTCCCCTCGCAGAACGGTGCGGTGTCGCCCGACGAAAACGTCTCGACAGAGAGCCTGTCCGTCTTCGACATGCTCGCCCGCCTCCCCTTCTCAGGCCGCCGGGGTGAGCTCTTGCGACTTGAGAGGCGCCTTGACGCCGCACGGTTGGGAAAGGGCGGCGTTGCGTTCCTGGTGGGAGAGCCGGGCATCGGGAAGACCCGCCTCCTTGAGGAGTTCGCGGCAAAGGCGGCCATCACGGGAGCGACAGTGCTATGGGGCCGCTGCCATGAGGGTGAGCTCTCCCGCCCCTTCGGACCTTTCGCGGAGGCGATCGCCAGCCATGCGACGGAGTCCGACGTCGAGGCGCTGCGTGAGGACGTCGGCAGCTTTGGCGGGATCGTCGCCAAGATCGCGCCCGAATTGCGCAAGCGGTTGCCCGATCTGCCGGAGCCCGTGGCTCTCACCCCGGAGGAGGAACGCCATCGGCTGCTCGACGCTGTGGCCCAAATGCTTTGGGCGGTAGCGCGCCGTGCGCCCTTGGTCCTCGTCCTCGATGACCTGCACTGGGCGGACGGAGGGACGCTCGTCTTGCTGCGCCATCTCGCGCGCTTCCTGCCGCGCCGCCCTGTGTTCCTGCTGGGCGCATACCGCGATGTGGAGCTGGCCCGCAGCCATCCCCTGCAAGATGTGCTCGTTGCGCTGCGGCGCGAAGCTGAGCTCGAGCAGATCGCGCTCTCCGGCCTTGACTCCCAGGGTGTGACGGAGCTTCTCGAAGCCCTCGCACGGCATGAGGTGCCGGCGGACTTTGCGAAGGCCATCACTTCCGAGACCGGGGGCAACCCCTTCTTCCTGCGCGAGGTCCTGCTCCATCTATTGGAAGACACCAAGATCGAGTTCTCCGAAGGACGGTTCACCTCGCGCTTTTCGATCGACGGAATGGGCATCCCCCAGAGCCTCAGGCAGGTGATCGGGCGTCGGCTCTCTCGCCTCTCCGAAGAGACGAACCGGCTTCTCGCCAATGCTTCGGGCTGCCCCGGTGGCTTCCGCTTCGAGATTGCGGCGGCCGTCGCCGACTTGGACGAGCGGGCCGCGCTCGACGCGTTGGATTCTGCGCTTGAGGCGCAGCTCCTGTGCACAACCGGCGATCCTGAGGTCTACGACTTCACACATGCGCTCATCCGCCACACGCTCTACGACGAGCTGAATCCTGCGCGGCGGGTGCGGCTCCACCGACGCCTCGCCGAGGAGATGGAGCGTCGCTACGCCGAGCACGCGGCGGAGCCTGCGCTCGAGATCGCGCAGCAGTGGCACAGGAGCGCGGCACTCCCGGATGCGGACCGAGGAGTCGTGCACTGCCTCGTTGCCGCGGATCGTGCTGAGCGCGCGGCCGCGCACGAGGAAGCGGCCACAGCACTGCGCATGGCCCTCGACCTCCTGCCGGCAAGCGACGCGCGGCGCCCCCGCCTCCTGGCCCGGCTTGGGCTCGCGCTCGCGTGGGGCGTGAAGATTGAAGAAGCCGTCGGCATGGCAAGCGAGGCGGGGAAGCTCATCGCCGCAAGTGAGGGGAGCGACGCAGCCGCCGACTACCTCGCTGATGCAGCAGGAGCTGTCTATGGCTCAAGCTACGATTCGCGGGCATGGACCCTTGCCGAAGAGGGACTGCGACACGCCGGAACACGTCGCGATCTCACGTGGGCGCGCCTCGCGGCGTATGATCTCGAGCGGCATGAGGCGAGCGATCCCGACTTTCCCGGCCTCCCTCTCAACGCACCCCAGCGCCGTGAGGTCTCGAACGTCCTCCTGGCGAACACGAACGCATGGTTCGAGCACGGTGTGTTCTTCTTGCCAAGTGTCGTTTTCGATTCCCGACAGGAAGCCATCGCTCGTGCCGGCCTGATACCACAGGTGATGGCGGACATTGCCGGAGAGTACATACGAGCTTCGGCATTGGCGAACCAGCTCGCGGCGGAGTTTGCAGCTCGAGGTCAGCTCGCGCCTGCGGTGTTCCATTTGGTCTTGGTGGCGCGCTGCGAGTCGGCACTGGGGCGCTTAGCCCGCTCGCGTGAGGCATTGGCGCAGGCGACTGGGATCGCGGATCGGGTCGGAACGCCCTTTGTCACACTCTTGATCCACGCCGTGGCATTCGGTCACACAGCCACTGTCGGCGAGGGCTACGGATGCTTTCTTCCTGTGATTCAGCAACTTCTCGCTGCGGATACTCAAGAGATCCGCTGGGCGACAGCCACAGTCTGGGCGAGCGGCGCGCTTGTTTGCGCGCACGAGCAGCGCGCTGACGACACACTTCAGGCGCTTGAACGCGTTCTCCCCGCCGTCGAGCGCGCTGCGGGCTGGGCACCGAACTACACCGCAACGATCTACTGGGCAATCGAAGCCCTCTGGATGCTGGAACGCTGCGATCACGCGGACGTGCTGGAGCACAACCTTCGCGAGAAGACGCTCGCCCCCGACTTCCGCTGCCCGCATACCGACGCGCGCCTAGCGCTGGCGAGACTCTGTGCACTCACGGGCCGGTTCGATGAAGCGCGGGAGTGGTTCGAGAAGGCACGCCATGTCCTGGATGAGCAGGGGGCACGACCGCTTCGCGCCATCACCGATTTCGATGAGGCGTGCATGGAGGTGCGGCGTGGGCGGGACGGTAACCGCGAGCGCACACTCGCACTTCTCGACGCTGCGCGCGGCCATTTCGAGCAAATCGGCATGCTGGGGTGGTTGCGCAAGGCGGACGAGTTGCGGAAGCAGATCGAGCGACGCTGATCGCTCCTGCCAATGTTATCGATCGTGGAGGCCAGCTCGGCCATGAGCTCGCGGAAGCGAGACGCCCCCACCTTCGCGCGAAACCGCGTCATGGCCTTCCAGGTCCGGTCGAACTTCGCCGTGAGGAACACCCGCCACTCGCGCTCCGCGGCTTCTTTCGCCAGCCGGCGCGCAGCTTGCGCAGGGGCGCGCTGCAACTCGGTCCGTTTGCTTGTGGCGCGCCGTCCGCTGCGGGGTTTCCCTTTCACTTCGTCCCTTCCGCTCCGTCTCTCCCGCGAGAGCCTGGGAATTTAAAGCACAGCATACACTGGTGCGGCGCGGGCCGGTGGGGCACTTTACTTACGCAGTGTCCGCGTCCGGCGGTGGACTGTTCCTCGGCCCGGCTGCGCTCCGAGGCGCGCTCGTGTTTCTCGCCGGAAACGGTACTAGCCCCAAAGGGACAGTGCGCCGTGGAAAGGCGCCGACACTCAGTGGGTGCAAGTCCCACCCGGCAACTGGTCGCTTCAGCCGGTAGCCGCCGAAGCGGTTGTGGAGGTAACGAAGCAATCGAAGCCTTCGGATAGGGTCAGCTTGGCTGACCTGGCGAACACGCAGGCCGGAACGTGAGTGAACGCTGAGCAAGCCTCGAAAAGGGTGATGCGGGGGTCGACTGGGTTGTCGTTCCGGGAAGACCGCTGCCGTTGGGCGAGATGAGCGACAGCACCCAACGGTCCCGCCGGGGTATTGGCGCCGGCATGCGTGGAAAGGGAGTCGGATGCAACACGGGAAGCCCCGCCGGGTGGTGGCGCGTGACCATCAACCGGAAGCCCGCGAGGGACAGGCCGGGCCGGGCGGGGTGACGGAGAGGTCCGTAGTTACCGAGGAAGCCGGGTAATGCCGGTGGAGGGAAGGGGCCTCGGTTCAAGGTCAGCGGAAGAAGTGGCGAGAGCCGGGAGATTGGCGAATGAGCCTACGACCTCCGGAGAAGGTTCAGAAGCTACAGGAGACGCTGCACGCCAAAGCGAAGGGATCTCCGGGTTACCGCTTCTACGCCTTGTACGACAAGGTGTATCGAGCCGACGTGCTTGAGTTCGCTTACCGACGCTGCCGCCACCAGGGCGGTGCGCCGGGAGTGGACGGCGAACGGTTCGAAGACATTGAGGCGTACGGCGTCGAGCAGTGGCTTGGAGAACTGACGGAAGAACTCAGGAAGAAGACCTACCAACCCCAAGCCGTCCGACGGGTGTGGATCCCGAAGCCCGACGGGTCCAAGCGACCCCTGGGTATCCCGACGCCCATCGTCAACTGCACCGCAGTCCAGCGAGCAATGGGGGTGGGCCGAGATTACGCATCCCTTCCATCCACTGCGCGGGCAACGCTTTGCAGTGCTCAAGAGTCGGTGTCTCTCCGGCATTGAGAGCCTGATCCTTCGAGGCGGTGCCGGCGGCACGTTCGCCGTCCCGAGAGAGTGGACGGACCGCGCAGAGCCCTCGCCCTACGCCCATCTGGAGCTCCCTTCGCACCTGGTGGTGAGCTTCGACCAGCTGTGGGCGCTCGCCGAGTTGCTCGAACGCATCGAGCGTCGTGACGAAGGCATTGACAAAGGACGCTCGGTATGAGATCAGACCACGTAAATGACTGGTCCGAAGAGTTGGAGCCGGTACTCGGCCGGGGTTCTGCGTCAGCGACGGTTGACGCTCCTGCGACAGCTACCGCCGCTCCATGCGGTGGTCCGGGGTTCACTCATCGAGCGCTACAAGCGCTGTGGGAAGCTGGGGTGCAGGTGTGCCGATGGACCTGGGCACGGCCCCAAGTTCTACCTCTCGGTGAGCCGCTCCGGCGAACGGCCCCTCATGGAGTATGTCCCCGCCGCAGCTCACGGCGAGGTCGTTCGCTGGCTCGAGAACTACCGCCGCGTGCGAGCAGTCCTCGAGGAGATCTGCGAGATCAACCTCGAGCTGCTGCGCCGCAGAGAGGAGCTTGGCTAAGCGCACGTGAGATCTGCCCTTGCGATCGACATCGAGGCCGCCGGGAGCCTCATGGCCCAGATGGTTCGGTCCCTTTTGGAGATCGACCGCCCGAGCGCTCTCGTGGCCGAGCCCGATGTCGTGTCTGGTTTGCCGCGGGCTGGGCCGCCCCCTCCTGCCCGAGGTCGCTTGCAGGACCCGAGCGGAGGAGCGCCCGATGATCGCGACCAAAGTGCAGCCGCTGCACCGGCAGCGGCCCGCGTATGTGTACATCCGACAGTCGACGATGGGCCAGGTGCGGCATCACCGGGAGAGCACCGAGCGCCAGTATGCGCTGCAGCAAAAGGCGCTGGAGCTCGAGTGGCCGGCGGACCAGATCCGGATCTTGGATCGAGATCTGGGGCTTTCGGGTGCGCACGCGAGCGATCGGCAAGACTTCCAGAGGCTGGTGGCGGACGTCTCGATGGGACGCGTCGGCGCAATCTTCGCGCTCGAGGCCTCGCGCTTGGCCCGCTCCAATCTGGACTGGCATCGCCTGATCGAGATCTGCGCGCTGACGCAGACGCTGGTGATCGACGAAGACGGCGCCTACGACCCGGGCGACTTCAACGATGCGTTGCTGCTGGGGCTCAAGGGCACGCTGGCGCAGGCCGAGCTGCATTTCATCCGCGCGCGCCTCCAGGGTGGAAAGCTCAATAAGGCCAAGAAAGGCGAGTTGCGCTTCCCCCTGCCGGTGGGCCTGTGCCACGACGCCGAGCAGCGGATCGTCTTGGACCCAGACCTCGAGGTGCAAGGTGCGGTGCGTCTGGTCTTCCGCCTCTTCCGCGAGACGGGGAGCGCATATGCCGTGGTCCAGCATTTCGCTCGCAAAGGCCTCCTCTTTCCGAAGCGCGCGTACGGCGGCGCGTGGAACGGCCGGCTCATCTGGGGCCACTTGGGCCATAGTCGCGTGCTTGAGCTCCTCAAAAATCCCTCCTACGCCGGCGTGTACAGCTTTGGCCGCTACCAAAGCCGCAAGGAGATTTCTGCCAGTGGCGAGGTGCGCACTCAGACCAAGCGTGTCGCCATGGACGCCTGGCGCGTGACGCTTCAAGATCACCACGAGGGCTATCTCCCGTGGGTGGAGTTTGAGCGAAACCAGGAGCTTCTGGCGAGGAACCGAACGAACGGAGCCGCCATGGTGCTGAGCGGTGCCGCACGGGAGGGGCTGGCGCTGCTTCAGGGGCTCTTGCTTTGCGCGCAGTGCGGTCGGCGGATCTCCGTGCGCTACACGGGGAACGGGGGTCTTTATCCGACGTACCAGTGTACGGCGCTGCGGCGGGAGGGGCTCTCGACGCGCAGTTGCCTCCATGTTCGCTGCGATCTTCTCGATCGCGCGATGGTCGAGCGCGTGCTCACGGTCCTTCAACCCGCGCAGATCGAGCTTGCCGCGGAAGTGCTCCGTCAGCTGGAAGCGCAAGAGCGAGCGGGCTCCCTGCAGTGGCAGAGGCGGCTCGAGCGGGCGGAGTACGAAGCGCAGCTCGCCGAACGTCGCTACGAAGAGGTCGATCCCTCCAATCGGCTGGTGGCCTCCACGCTCGAGCAGCGCTGGAATGAGGCGCTGGTCCAGCTGGAAGAGTTGCGCAAGCAGTGGGTCGAGATCCAGAGCCAAGAGTCGATCACGTTCACGGAAGAACAACGCGCACGGGTGCTCGCGCTGGCACGGGACCTTCCCCGCTTGTGGAACGCGCCGTCCACCCAGCCGAAGGACAAGAAGCGTATCCTTCGGCTCCTGATCAAGGACATCACCGTCGAACCCGGCTCCGACCCCAAGATCACCGTGCTTCACGTTCGCTGGCAGGGAGGTGCGTGCGAGGACATCCGCGTGAAACGGCCTCCCGCCGCCTCGGATCAGATGCGATATCCCGAGGAGGTGGTCCAACGCGTGCGCGAGCTCGCCCGCATGCTCCCCAACGAGCAGATCGCGGAGGCGCTGAACCGAGAGGGTCGCCGTCCGTCGAAGGGAGCCGCATTCCAGGCCTCCATCGTGCGCTGGATCCGATACGCGCACCAGATTCCCGCGCGCGAGCTCCGGCGCTGTGGAGAGCAAACCGTCCAAGAGATCGCCGACACGCTCGGGGTGAGTCGCGGTGTGATCTACTACTGGATCGCACGTGGCCGACTTGTGGCTCGACGACAAGATCAGGGATCTTGCTATTGGATCGCTTGGACCGATGAGAAGGAGCAGGAGCTTCGCGCGTTGGTCCGGAAATCCAGTCGCATTCAGAAACGAAGATCCAACTCAAAAGTCCTGCGGTAGGAGGTGCACTATGCAACAACCGTCCCAACCGTAACGGATCGAATTGCCCAGACGGTGGTCAAGGTGTACCTGGAGGCGATGGTGGAGCCGAGTTTCCACCCCGATTCCTATGCGTACAGGCTGAGGAAGTCCGCGCTCGAAGCGGTCGGAGTAACGCGGAAGCGATGCTGGCGCTACGACTGGTTGATCGATCTGGATGTCCGAGGCTTCTTTGACAATCTCGACCACGCGCTGGTCATGCGTGCGGTGGGGAAGTACACGCGGTGTGGATGGATCCTTCTCTACGTGAAGCGGTGGCTGGAAGCCCCCGTTCAACAGGAGGATGGATCGCTGGTACCGCGGACAAAGGGCACGCCGCAAGGCGGAGTCGTCACTCCCCTTACGCAAAAGGTAATTTGGGCCGCCTGAGGGTCTTTTGGGACCGCTGGGAGCGGGCGCACCGCCTTTTTGCGGGGGTCCAGAGGACACCGGGATGCAGTGCCGGATGACGATGTCGTCCTCCCCCACCAGAACTTCCTTGACCACGAGGCGCACGATGCGTTGGCGCTCGGTGATATCGAGCGTCTCGGCGGCGCTGCGAAGCCGGGCAAGGAAAGCCGTGAGAGTCTGCGCGAGGCGTAGGAACGCCGCGCGATCGTGGGCCTGGTCGGCGATCGATTGCAGCTCGGCGCGCAGCGCCTGTTGGCGCTGGCGCAGCGCGGGCATGCGCTCCCGCAGCTGCTCGATCGACAGGAGCTCTTCCTGATAAGCGTTGAGCAGCCGCTCGATGCCTTTATCCACACGAGCGAGTTCCCGCTGCAAGCTCTGCTGCCGCTGTGTGGTCGGATCCGACGCGCGCGCCGCGACGAGGCGGCGGTCGAGTTCCTGCCGGATCAGTGCCGGATCCTCGAGTAAGCGGATCACCTCCGCCCAGACAATCTGATCGAGCAGGTCTTGGCGCACGGGACGGTTGTCGCAGAGCGGCCCGCCGAGTCGCCGCCAGCCGTCCGAGCCGATGCAGCGATAGTAGTGGATCTTGCGCGCACTGGATCGAGTGGAGGTGCGCGAGAGGGCATAG
>DATFYN010000315.1:0-2293 GCA_035315025.1 Myxococcota bacterium | reverse complement strand
GCTCAAGGAAGACCTGGACAGAGATGGCGCTTTTGGGGAATGAGTTTGGAAAGCAGAGGCGCTTCACGCCGGTCCGGGATCTGCTATCGCGCGCCGGAGACTCGATACGGGCTTTGAAGCCGTGCTTCATGATGTCCCCACTCTCACTCGCCAAATTCTTGAAGCCCGGCGGAGTCGAGTTTGACCTCCTCGTCATCGACGAGGCGTCTCAGATGAGGCCTGAAGATGCTCTCGGCGGGATGTTACGGGCAAAACAAATCGTCGTCGTTGGTGACCCAAAGCAGCTTCCACCAACGGACTTCTTCATGCGATCGGCCGACGAGACCTCATTGGACGACGAGTTCGAAGACGTCGACGCCGAGTCAATCCTGGAGGCCTGTCAGAGAACATTCCGTGAGACTCGGCGGCTGAAGTGGCACTACCGCAGCCGTTGTGAGAGCCTCATCGCGTTCTCGAACGCAGAGTTTTACGATCGCTCGCTCATCACTTTTCCGACGGCTCGACCGGGCTCATTCGCAATCGATCTTATCCGTGTCGATGGCGCATATCAGGCTCGCCGGAACGTCGCCGAAGCCAGCTGCGTCGCAGAAGAAGCGGTTCAGTTCATGCGGCACTTCGCTGAAATGGACGAAGAAACCGTCCCCACGCTCGGTTTGGTGGCTGTCAACACCGACCAGCGCGATGTCATCCAGGAAGAGCTTCGTCGCCTTTGTGCCGACGACGACCTTGTCGACAGTTATCGAGAGAAGGTGGAGAAGAAGGGCGAGCCGTTATTCGTGAAGAACTTGGAGAACGTGCAGGGAGACGAACGGGATTACATTTTCATATCGCTCACCTATGGCCGAGAGCCAGGTGCGACGGCGATGAAGCAGCGGTTTGGTCCGATCAACGGGAAACAGGGCCATCGGCGGCTCAACGTGTTGTTCTCACGGGCGCGGATGCGCATAGGCCTATTCGCGTCGTTCGGGTCTGGCGATGTGAAACCGAGTGAAACAAGCGCGGAAGGGATGCGCGTCCTAAAACGCTATCTGGAATACGCCGAGAGCCGCGGGCGCGCTGTCGTAGAGAAGATCGGGTCGGAGGCTGATAGCGACTTTGAGGTCGAGGTCGCGGATCGTCTAAAAGCGAGAGGGTATGGGGTTGAGGTCCAGGTGGGTGTGTCGGGGTTCAAGTTTGATCTTGGAATCCGCCATCCGGATCATCCCGAGAGGTTCCTCGCGGGCGTCGAGTGCGATGGTGCCCGCTACCATTCGAGCAAGAGTGCGCGCGATCGAGATCGCCTCCGGGAAGAGGTGCTTCGCGGGCTTGGCTGGGAGATCCTGCGGGTTTGGTCGACGGACTGGTTCGACAACCCAGATCTCGAAACGGAAAAACTGTCGAAACGGTTAGAGCAGCTCCGGTCTCAGCCGCGGCGCACATTTGAGGACTATTGCCTCGTCCGCGAAGCCACCTGGCCACAGGACGAGCCAATCGCGGAGGCGCCTATGCGAGCGGTGGTCATCGATGACCCAGCGGTCGCATCGTCAACCCCTGAGGATATGCCGTCCACAGCTGCGTCGACGCCCGAGCCTGCCGCCGGAGAGAAAGCGCCCCTTGCAAGCGATGGTCCGCTGACCGAGGAGCAAGCATTCGAAATTTTAAAGCGGTTCCGTGAAGACGTCATCAAGCAGGAAATGACCGCTTGGGAACCGCATCGGTCGATCCTGCGCGACGGCATGATTGAAACCTTCGTGCGCCAGCGCATGACGGATCCGGAGGATTGGTTTCGAAAGGTTCCCCAATATCAGAGATCGGCTACAAATCCCGTTGAAAAGAGACTGTTCTTAAGCCGTATTTGCGAGATCATTGAGCGGATCGTCGATAGCGGCTCTTTGACGGTGACATTGCCGATCACCCTGCCATCCTCCGAGGAGCAAGCCTTTTCGCGCAAATCGCCGGCGAACGCGGCGCCCCCTACCGAGGGCAGTCCGTCCAAACGCAGCACTTATGCAGTTGCGGACATGGCCACGATTGGCGTGACACCAAGACCAGATATGTTCTATGAGCCGCGTTACGCTCCGCTCCTTCGTCAGATGGTCGCCCACGTCATCGAGGTAGAGGCACCCATCTACCATGATGTGCTTGTGACACGTATTGCCCGCGCGCACGGATTTCAGCGGTCTGGTGGTAATATTCAAACGCTCGTGCTTGCCGCGGTCGACCGTTGCTTTCCCCGAACGAAGGAGGATGGGCGCGAGGTCTTTTGGAAGGACGGCTCGCGGACTGACATTCCAGTTCCGTATAGATCCAGTTC
>DATFYN010000314.1:0-18466 GCA_035315025.1 Myxococcota bacterium | reverse complement strand
GGTAGCGGATCCGAAATGTTTCGTTGGATGTCGGACAGCCATTTTCGGTCACGACGAGCGGCACACCGGGGAGTGCGGCGGGCGTGGGAAGAAGCGCTGCCACGCCGTGGGGCGCTCGGCCGTGACTGCCATCGGAGCAGTGTATCAGCCCCCGCGCGCGCACCGCGGTGCTAGGGTGAGGCGCCCTTTGCCCCCGAGGAGCTCACCCGCAAGGTGCGTGAGGTCCTCGACGCGGCACCTCGCTCGAGCCCGCGCTAGCGGGCCTTGGCCCCGGAGGCCTCGTGCCTGTCCGCTTCGAGCTGCCCGAAGAGCATCCCGGCGTGGCGCTGGTCACGATTGATCGCCCAGAGTGCGCCAACGCGCTCGACCCCGAGACGCTCCACGCGCTCGCGACCACTTGGCGACGCATCGCAGCGTCGCCCGAGATTCGATGTGCGGTTCTCACCGGGGCGGGCAGTCGCGTGTTCTGCGCAGGCATGGACATGCGGCTTACGATTCCCGCGGCCCAGCGTCTGGCCCGCGGCGAGACCGTGACGCAGCAGGAGTTCGACGGGCTGCGCAGCGTGAGCACCGCCCTGCTCGCCGGCTTCGATCTCGCAACCCCGCTGATCTGCGCCATTAACGGCCACGCGCGCGCCGGTGGCTTCGACCTCATGCTGGCGGCAGAACTCCGCGTCGCGGTGCCCGAGGCGACCTTCGCGCTCGAAGAGGTTGCCCTAGGCCTCTATCCAACGGGCAACGCCACGGTTCTCCTCCCGCGCCAGATTCCCTGGGTCCACGCCTTCGAGCTCCTTCTCCTCGCCCAGCCGATCTCGGCCGAGCGTGCGCTCGAGATCGGGCTGGTGAATCGCTTGGTCGCGCCGGCTGAGCTTCTTCCCACGGCGCTAGGCCTTGCCGACACGGTCGCCGCCAATGCGCCGCTCGCCGTTCGCGCGACCCGACAAGGGGTTCGCGAGCTTCTCGCACTCCCCCTCGAAGAAGCCTATCGCCGACAGGAAGAGCTCGGTCGTCCGCTTCGTGCCACGCGTGACGCCGCCGAGGCACAGCGCGCGTTCCTCGAGAAGCGCCGGCCGAGCTGGAGAGGAGAGTAGGCAGAGGTGCTGGCGGGCTCCCGCTCAGAAGTGCGGGCGCGAGTCCCGCCTAATGCACCGTCCCCGGCACCGCGCCCTTTGCTTGGTCGCGAATGCGCGCCAGGTAGGTCGCAAGGAGTTGAAGGGCCTCGTCGAGCTTTCGCAGCTCACCCACGAACGCACCCATGAGACGCTGAATCTCGTCGAGCTGGTGCGTGCTGCGCGCGAGGGGCGCTGGTAGAAGCGGAGGGGCGCCGCTTGCGGCAAGCGCCGCGTCGCATACGGCCTGGCAGCCCGAGACCCCGAGCGCCGTCACAAGTTGCTCGAGGCGCAGGGCGAGGGCACCGGCAAGCTCAGGCGATACGCCGCGCTGCTCGAGCTCCCCGCGGATCCGATCACGAATGCGTGAGACCTCGCGAGCCTCAGCAGACGAGCTGGACGCGGCTTCGTTTCCGTCGGGCTTGTGAGGCATGGGGGGAGGCTCCTCCGCGAGTCGCTGAAGAGCGGAGCAAGATCGATGCCACGCCTCGGGAGCCGGCAAGAAATTCGCGAGCCTCGCGCATCCGCGGGAAATTTCGCGCTGTCGGAGGGGGAGCGGGAGGGAGGCGCCAAGCGCCGAAGGATGCACGCGAGGCTCGATATGGGAATTGTGGTTCCCACCGCGCAGGCGGTGGTCCAGGACGAGCCTCTTTGCAGCCGGTTTACTCGCGCCAGATCACGGGAACCCGCGCAGCGTCGGCCTCCGTCTCGAGCAGATCGAGCTGCCGCTCGAGCTTTGCCTTCTCGTCGTCCAGTCGCTGAAGCTCGCGTGTGTGGTTCGGCGGTACCGATTCGCGCTTCGCTTCGATCGATACAATGCGCACACGCACGTTTTGGAACTCGGCGCGCCACTGCGCTTCGCTGCGGCCGCCTCGAATGGCTCCCGATTCGACAAGGTCGTTGGGCGTCAGGGTCACGATTCCCGCGGCCGCGTCGATGTTGTAGGTGAAGTGGTTGAAGTAGGAGAGCCCAAGAAGGCCCACTTCCATCCCCGCACTGACGCTGGCAGGAACCTTTTCCACACGGGCTCCGCCAAGGTCGACGGCGTCGAGCATCACGACGGGCTGGTCGACATGTCCGTTCGCGGTTGCGTAGCGCACGGTGCGTGTGTCCGGACCCGCGCCGAGGCCGAGTTCGTCCGCCACCGGTTTGGGTACGAGGACGTCACTGGCGCCGGTGTCAATCAGAAAGGGTGCGGTCACCCGGTCATTGAGCCGGACTTGCACGAGCATTCCCGTCCCTGCGCGCTGCACGGGGATGCGATAGGTCCGTCTCAGCGGAGCCTGCGCGGCCCCCGGCGCCTGGGCGGCCGGAGGGGCTGTCGGTGTGTTGAAGGTCTGCACGCTGCCGCGGCCGGGCTCGCTCGGCTTGGGGGTCGCCGCGGGGCGGTATTCCGGCGGAACCTCATCGAGGTGCTGTGCCACGTGAAGCCGCCCTTCCGAATCGACCCAGCGGTAGATGTCCGCAGCAGCGCGAAGGGGCAGGAGGGACGCCGTACCGAGCGCAAACGCGAGGATTCCGCGCACGACGGACTGCACCGAGCGACGTGCCAGCGTCGAGGCGTGGAACATCGGCTCTCCTCTGGGGATCCCGGGGAAGAATCGGCTGGTCCGCCCGCGCTCTTGACGCCCCCGGGCTCGATCTGCGCCCTCCCTGCCGGAGAGCGGATCCAAACGGCGACTAGGCAGCGCCTCCGGGGGACCTTGCCTCGGCCTCGGGCGGGCCTGCGGCATCAAAGAAGCGGCGCACAGTTTGTGCGTCACGGGCCGAGAGGCCCGGCACCGCCGCGAGTGCCTCAAGACTCGCCTCGCGCACCGCCCGGAGAGAACCCAGGTGCTTGAGCAGCGCCCGCCGCTTGGCCGGCCCGATCCCCGGGATTTCCTGCAGCACTGAGGTGAGGCTCACCCGATTTCGCAGCGCACGCTGAAACTCGATCGCGAATCGGTGTGACTCGTCCCTCACACGCTGAAGGAGGAGGAGGCCGCGCGAACTCGCGCTCAGAAGCACAGGGTCCTTGCGTCTCGGCACGAACACGCGCTCGGCTTTGAGTCCCCCGGAACGCCGGACGCGCGGCGAGGGCGCTCCTTCGTCTCGCTCCTTTGCGAGCCCAATCGCCGGGACCTCGAGTCCGGCGTCGTGGAGGGCGGCCGTGACCACGCCGAGCTGCCCTTTGCCCCCGTCGACCACGAGAAGGTCGGGCAGCGGGTCCTGGTCCGCACGGGCAAGGCGGCGTCGCAGCACTTCGCGCAGGCAGTCGTAGTCGTCTCCGCCCGCCGCCTCGCGGATCCGGTAGCGCCGATAGCCGGCCTTCACGGGGCGCCCATCCTCGAAGACCACGCGACTCGCCACCGACAGGACACCCTGGAGTGTCGACACGTCGTAGCACTCGATCCGGCGCGGAAGCGAGGGAAGCGCGAGGCGCTCCCGCAGCTCCTCGCCTGCCGCGTCAACGCTCTCGCGCGCTTCGACCCGGCGGGCAAGCGCAAGCTCGGCATTCGCGCTCGCCATGGCGACAATCTCCCGCAAGGCTCCCCTGCGTGGCGCGCGCACACGTACCCTGCGCCCGACGCGCTCGGTGAGCAGCGCCTCGAGGGCGCCGTCATCGTCGACAGGGACGGGGGTCAGCACCTCGCCGGGCACCGGGCGCTCTTCGGCGCTGCCGTAGTACTGGCCAAGGAACGAGCTCATGACCTCGCCGTCGTCGAGGCGCACGTCGGAGAAGCCGTGGTCGCTTGCGCCGACCACGCGACCGTCGCGCACATACAGGACTTGGACCTGCACTTCTCCACCGCTGCGAGCGACGCCAAAGACATCGCGATTCACGCCTCGCGCACCGACGATGCCCTGCCGCTCGACGGTCTGCTCGACGGCTCCAATTTGGTCGCGCGCCCGCGCGGCCTCCTCGAATCGCTCCTCTCTCGCCGCCTCCTGCATGCGCTCGCGCAAGTGCCCGACGAGCTCCAGGGAGCGCCCGCGCAAGAAGAGGGCCGTCCCCTTTACGAGCTCCGCGTACGCCGCTTCATCAATTCGTCCGCAGCACGGCGCGAGACAGCGCCGCATCTCAAACTCGATGCAAGGCCGCCCCCGACGCGCGTAGTCTTTGAAGGTCGGGTCACTGCACGAGCGCAGTGGGAAGATGCGACGGAGATTGGACACCGCTTCGCGAAGCGACTGACTCGATGTGTAGGGACCAAAGTACTGGGCGCCGTCGTCGCGAAAGCGGCGCACGGGTTGCAGGCGCGGCCAGGCCTCGCGCGCGTCAAGGCGCAGCCCGAGGTATTGCTTGTCGTCGCGCAACCGCACGTTGAAGGGCGGCCGATGCTGCTTGATGAGCTCGTTCTCGAGCAGGAGCGCATCCTTGACCGAGGGTGTCACGAGCACGTCCACCTCGGCCACACGCTCGAGCAGATGGGGCACCTGGTGGCGGCCGTCCCCGCCCGGGCCGAGATACGACCGCACACGAGCTCTTAGGCTCTGGGCCTTGCCGACATAGAGCACCCGTCCGGTGCCGCTTTTGAACAGGTAGACCCCGGGGGTCGCCGGGAGTTCGTCGACGCGCTCCGTCCAGCTCACTAGGAAGTCCGAAGGCGCATCGCCTCGAGCTCTCGGATGCGGTCGCGGAGCTCGGCGGCGCGCTCGAATTCGAGGCCCTTCGCGGCCTCGGCCATCTCGCGCCGCAGCCCCGCAATCAGTTCCGGCAGCTCGTGCGAGGGCAGCATCTCTTCGGATGCCTCCTTTCGCGTGGGTACGGTGACGTAGTCCGCCTCCCAAATCGATTCGCGCAGGCTCGAGATCTTCTTCACCACCGACCGCGGTGTGATGCCGTGCTCAA
This sequence comes from Myxococcota bacterium, assembly GCA_035315025.1. Taxonomy (GTDB): domain Bacteria; phylum Myxococcota_A; class UBA9160; order UBA9160; family UBA9160; genus UBA9160. Next base: position 13,525 of record DATFYN010000314.1, on the reverse strand, counting down.
GGTTGTAGCGCTCCTGGATCTCCCGGCGGCGGTTCGTCTCGGCGATCGTCGCGCGAATCGAGTCGGTCTCCCGGTCTGCGTAGAGAACGACCGTTCCCTTCACATTGCGTGCAGCGCGCCCGATGGTCTGGATGAGCGACCGTGTGGAGCGCAGAAATCCCTCTTTGTCCGCGTCCAGGATCGCCACCAGCGCCACCTCCGGAATGTCGAGTCCCTCGCGCAAGAGATTGATGCCGACGAGCACGTCAAATGCTCCCTCCCGCAGCTCGCGAATGATCTCCATGCGCTCGATGGTCTGGACGTCGCTGTGCAGGTAGCGCACGCGAATGCCATGCTCGGCGTAGTACTCGGTGAGCTCTTCCGCCATGCGCTTGGTGAGCGTGGTCACGAGCACCCGGTCCCCTTGAGCGACCCGCTCCCGAATTTCGCCCAACAGGTCGTCCACCTGGCCCGCCGCCGGGCGGACCTCGATCTTCGGATCGACGAGGCCGGTCGGTCGGATAATTTGTTCGACCACGACCCCCTTGGAATGCTCGAGTTCAAACTCCGCCGGCGTGGCGGAGACGTAGATCACTTGGTCCACGCGCTCTTCCCACTCGTCGAAACGCAGTGGACGGTTGTCGAGCGCCGACGGGAGGCGGAAGCCGTACTCGACGAGCGTCTCCTTGCGCGCGCGGTCGCCCCGGTACATGCCGCCGATCTGCGGGACCGTCACGTGGCTCTCGTCCAAGACCAAAAGATAGTCATCGGGGAAGTAGTCGTAGAGCGTGTAGGGGCGCTGACCGGCGGCACGGCCATCGAGCCAGCGCGAATAGTTTTCGACCCCATGGCAAAAGCCCATCTGCTCGAGCATCTCGAGGTCGAAGAGCGTACGCTGCTCGAGCCTTTGGGCCTCGAGGAGTTTTCCCTCCCGGCGGAAATGGGCGAGTCGCTCCTGCAGCTCACCCCGAATGCCCTCGACGGCCCGCCGAATCGTCTCATCGGTGGCGACGTAGTGGCTTGCGGGGTAGATCATCGCCCGCTTGGGCCGCGCGACGACCTTCCCGCGCAGGGGATCGATCTCCGAGATGAGCTCGATCTCGTCACCAAAGAACTCGATGCGCAGGGCGCGCTCATTTTCGTACTGGGGGAAAACCTCCACCACGTCTCCGCGTACGCGGAAGGTCCCTCGGTGGAAATCAAGATCGTTGCGCTCATACAGCATATCGACGAGCCGCCGCAGCAGGTCGTCGCGTGAAAGCTTTTGTCCGGCTTCGAGGAATGCATGCATCGATCCATACGAGGTCGGCGCGCCGAGGCCGTAGATGCACGAGACGCTCGCCACGACGAGCACGTCGCGCCGCGTGAGAAGCGAATGCGTGGCAGAGTGCCGCAGCTTGTCGATCTCATCGTTGATCGACGAGTCTTTCTCGATATAGGTGTCCGAGGACGGGATGTAGGCCTCGGGCTGATAGTAGTCGTAGTAGGAAACGAAGTATTCGACGGCGTTCCCCGGCAAGAGGCCCTTGAACTCGGCATAGAGCTGTGCCGCCAGGGTCTTGTTGGGAGCCATCACGAGGGTCGGACGCTTGAGTTCGGTTACCACGCAGGCAATGCTGAAGGACTTGCCGCTGCCCGTGACACCCAGGAGCGTCTGGTGCCGTTCGCCGCGGCGAACGCCGGAGACAAGCTCCGCGATGGCCCGCGGCTGATCCCCCATGGGCTGGAACTCCGAGACCAGCTCGAAACTCTTGCTCAGCGTCGTCTCCAGCGGGGCCCCTCCGGTGTGTCCTCGATCAGGATGCCCTCGGCCTCAAGCTCTTTTCGGATGCGGTCGGCCGTCGCGAATTCCCGGGCCTCTCGTGCGGCCTCGCGCCGCGCAAGGAGCTCGTCGATGCGCGGGTCCCTCTCGCCGCTTGCGCTGCGAGGCTCCTCGGTGGCGAAGCCAAGCCCGAGCCAGGCATCAAACTCTAACAGCAAGCAGCGCTTGTCGGCTTTCGAGAGCTCCGGGCTGCGCGTCGCCTCCCAAGCGACGGCGAGGGCACGCGGGGCGTTCAAGTCGTCCCGTACGGCTTCGCGAAATCGCGCGCGCAGGGCGGCGATCCGTGCGCGATCGGGCTCCCCTTTCTCGCTCCGCACCTCGGCGGCGTGCGCCAAGAGCCGCCGGTAGCCCGTCGCGGCGGCCTCCATGGCTTCGAGCGTAAAGCTTTGCTGCTGCCGGTAGTGGCCTTGCAGAAAGAAGTAGCGGAAGGCCAGCGGCTCGAAGCCGCGCTCCACGAGATTCTCGAGGAGCACCACGTTTCCCGTAGACTTGGCCATCTTCTCGCCGCCGAACTCGTAGAACTCGTTGTGTAGCCAGTAGCGGACCCAGGGGTGCACATCGAACGCGCATTCACTTTGCGCGATCTCGTTGGTGTGATGCACGCGAATATGGTCCACGCCGCCCGTGTGGATGTCGAAGCTGCGCCCGAGGTACTTGACACTCATGGCCGAGCACTCGAGGTGCCATCCCGGAAAGCCGCGCCCCCAGGGCGAATCCCACTCCTGCTGCCGTCGCACACCCGCCGCCGGAAACTTCCAGAGCGCAAAATCCGCAGGGTGACGCTTTCCGGGCACGTCTCCGATCCGTGCCCCGGTCTCCTGGCCCGCGAGGTCCAGCCGAGCGAACTCCGCATATCGCGGAAACTTCGTCGTGTCGAAGTAGAGGCCGTCTGCGATGCGGTAGGTGTAGCCTTTCCCCTCGAGGGTTTGCGCCAATGCGATTTGCTCGGGGATGTGGTCGGTGGCCTTCGGCAGGACTTCGGGGGGAAGGCAGTGTAGCCGCTCTCGGTCACGTAGCCACTGTTCGGTGTAGAAGTCCGCGATTTCTGAGGCTTTGCGGCCGGTCTTCGCGGCCGCCCGCTCCATCTTGTCTTCGCCCGTATCCGCATCGCTCGAGAGATGCCCGACGTCCGTAATGTTGATCACGTGGGTGACCCGCAGTCCCTCGGCCACGAGCGCGCGGCGCAGGAGATCTGCTACGAGATAGGCGCGTAGGTTCCCGAGGTGCTGCGCCGCGTACACCGTGGGACCGCAGGAGTAGACGCCGGCGTGGCCCGGTTCGATCGGCTCGAACCGCTCCTTTTGTCTCGTGCGCGTGTTGTAGAGCGTGAGCGCGCTCATCGCGCAGCCGGCCGCTCCACGGGCGCGAGCAGGACGACGGCACTCGCGGCCATGCCTTCGCCGCGCCCGATGGCGCCAAGCCCGTCGCTGCTCGTGATTTTGACATTGACCGCCTCGCGGGGGGCACCGAGGAGCTTGGCGATTCCCTCTTCCATCGCCTCGACGAACGGAGCGAGCCTCGGTGCCTGCGCCACGACGGTGGCGTCGAGGTTCGCAAGCGCAAACCCGCGCTCTCTCACCATCGACACCACCTGACCGAGGAGCTCTCCGCTCGAGACTCCCTGCAGGCGCGCGTCCGAGGAGGGGAAATGCCGGCCCAGATCGCCCGCTCCGAGCGCACCGAGCAGTGCGCTTGCCACGGCGTGGAGCAGCACATCCCCGTCGGAGTGACCCTCGAGGCCACGCTCGGAAGGGACCCGCACACCTCCCAGAACGAGGGGTCGCCCGGGGACGAGGCGGTGTGCGTCCCAGCCGTGGCCGATCCGCGGACCGCGGCTCACGCCCCACCCCTTCGGACCCGCGCCTCGAGCAGAGCTTCGGCGAGGACGAGATCCTCAGGGCGCGTAATCTTCAGGTTCGCGGGGTCCCCTTCCACCACATGCACGGCGACACCGAGGCGCTCGACGAGCTGCGTGTCATCGGTCCCGAGCACCCCCTCGTGTTCCGCTTTGGCGAGGGCCTCGCGCAAGATCTCGACGCGAAAGACCTGCGGGGTCTGGGCCACCCAGCACTCCGCCCGGGGCGGCGTCTCGACCACGAGCCCAGCCCGGACCCGCTTCACCGTGTCGGTGGCGGGCACCGCGAGGAGCGCTGCGCCATGGAGGCGGGCTACCGCCACGACGCGCGAGACATCGCCCCCTCGCACGAGAGGCCGGGCCGCGTCGTGGACAGCGACGAGCGTAATCTCGGGGCCGAGGGACGCGAGCCCGGCCCGCACTGAATCCTGTCGCTCGAGGCCACCCGCCACGGGGGCTGCGAGCTTCGGGATCTCCTGCCACTCGGCGACCTCTGCCGCGAAGCGGTCGAGCTCGCTTGCGGCGACCACGGGAATCACGAGGTCGATCTCGGGCGAGCTGGCCAGGGCCTCGAGCGCATGGGCGAGCAGAGCCCGCCCCGCGAGGCGCACAAACGCCTTGGGGGTCCCCGAGCGCAGGCGATCGCCTCGCCCGGCCGCGAGCACGAGGGCCGCAGTCGCCATGGATCCGCACGATAGCCAAGCGCAAAGGCCCGGGCGCGCTGGGCCAGACCCAGGCGAGCGACTTTCGCGCTGCTACCGTGCGCGCGGGGGGACCCACCATGCGCTTGGTCGCTTCGGTGTTCTTTGTGCTCGTGACGTTCCTCTGCACCGCCGCCCTAGCGGCGCAGGGCGAACGAGAGCTCCCGATCATCATGAATCCCACGGCGCCGGGCGCCGAGACTGACATCGTGAAGCAGGTCGAGCCTAAGACGCCGCGGGTTCCGCTCGCGCTGCGCGATGCGGTCGAAAAGGGACTGCAAAACGGCTTGGCCCTCGAGGTCCAGCGCTACGGCCCCTACATCGCCAACGAAGTTCTCGCATCGGCATGGGGGGCCTACGATCCCGAGCTCTACTCCGACTACCAGTACTCGAGCATGGACACGCCCGTGGCAAGTCTCCTTACGTTCCCGAACTCAAGCATCCTCGAGCGCGATTTCACGGGCGAGGCGGGGCTGCGCGGAATCCTTCCCTTCACGGGAACGAGCTATGGGGTCACCTACGGGGGCCGCCGGGTGCAAACCACCGACCCGCTCTCCCTGCTGTCGCCTGAGATCCGGACCTCAATCGTTTTCACGGTCACGCAGCCCTTGCTGCGCAACCTGATCTGGAACCAGCCCTGGACGCTGGTCAAGACTTCCGAGGTCGGGAGCCGTGCGGCCTGGGACGAGTTCCGGCGCCAGCTCATGGACACCGTCCAAGCCATCGAGAACGCCTATTGGTTTCTTGTAGCGAGCGAAGAGCAGCTTCGCGTCGCGAACAAGAGCCTGGACAGCGCGAAGGCCCTCCTCGACCAGACCAAGACCCAGTACGACGTGGGGGTCGTCTCAAAGGTCGAGGTGACCGAGGCGGAGGCGGGCGTCGCTTCCCGCGAAGTGAACGTGATCCGCGCGAAGAACGCCTACCTCGCCACGCAGGACCAGCTGATCGACCTGGTGTACGGGGCGGGCCTGCGCCCAAAGCTTGAGTTCATGGTGGAGCCGACGGACCACCCGCTCGCGGAGTCGAAATACGAGGTCAACCTTGACCTCGCTGTGGAGAAGGCCTTTAGCGAGCGCCCCGAGCTCGCGATCGCGCACGACGAGGTCCAGCGCCAGCAGTATCTTGTTCAGTACGCCAAGAGCCAGCGCTGGCCGCAACTCGACGTCGTCGGTCAGTACGGCTACCAGGGCTTGACGGGCCAACCGAGCAAAGACTGCACCATTCCCAACTTCAGTGGGACGTTTGTCCCTGGACAAACCGGAAGCCCCTGCTCGGCGTTTATCCCGCTCCTCCCGCCTGGCTCTGTCCCCAATAGCGCAAACATCATGGACGCCAATCGGGACTTCTTCGATGGGCGCTCGGGTCTCAATTGGTCGGCCAAGGGGATCCTCTCCATCCCGATCGGGAACAACACCGCATACCACAACCTCGAGCGGAGCCAGCTCGAGTTTCGCCGCGCCAACGCGCAGACCAAGCGCACCGAGCAGGACATCATTCTCGACGTGCGCAACGCGGTGCGGAACCTCGAGTCCGCCTACGAAGGCATCGAGGCATCGGAGCGCGCGCGGATCGCCGCCGACGAGCAGCTGCGGGCGGAGCGGATCCGGCTCGAGCACGGCGAATCGACGCCCTTCGATGTGCTCTTGCGCGAGGAGCAGCTCGTCTCCGCGGAGCGCGACAAGATCGAGGCGCTGCGCGTCTACCAGAACTCGGCTACTGCTCTCGATCGTGCCCAGGGCACGATCCTGCAGAGCCACAGCATCGTGATCCAGGATGTGAGTACGCTACGCTAAGGTGAGCGCCACTCGAGATCTGTGGAGGGCAGCGTGAGCTTGTTCGGAGGTCGTAAGAAGGAGGACGTCTCCGATAGTCCCAGCGAGCCGACGACGGCCGGTGCGGGCGGGGCCTTGCCCGCGCCTGCGCCGGCGGCGGCGCCCGTCTGGAGTCCATCGGAGGAGCGTGGAGCAAAGCCTGGACCGGCGCGCGCCGCCGGGGGGGGGGAGGTCATGGCGAACATCGGCAAGTCGATCGTGATTAAGGGCGACCTGACCGGAGAAGAGGACCTCGTGATCGAGGGCAGGGTCGAAGGGAAGGTCCATCTTCCCAACCACCGCCTCACCATCGGTCAAGGGGGAAATGTGCAGGCCGAAGTCCACGCGAAGTCGGTGGTGGTCATCGGCCGCGTGGCCGGCAACGTGAGCGCGGGCGAGCGGGTCGAGGTCCAGGCCAGCGGCATCGTCGACGGCGATGTCCGCGCCCCGCGTCTGTCGGTTCAGGAAGGAGCCGTCTTAAACGGCTCGATCCAGATGTCCGCGGCGAAGGAACAAGCGAAGGAGCATGCCAAGGAGCACGCGAAGGAACCGGCTGCGCGTCCGGTCCCGCTCCCCCAGGCCGCAGCGGCGGCAGGCGGCGAAGCGCGGCGCTTGGTCTAGCGAGGGCGGTTCGCGAGAAGCGACCGGGCTTCGAACGTCGAGGCCCGTCCTTCTGCCCCTTGCCCGTTGGATCTCGCCTAGGCCCTGGCGGCCTTCGGCCCCCCTTTGGCTCCGCTCTTTGCGGCGGCGGCCGTCTTCTTGCTTTTCTCTTTCCCAAAGCGCTCTTCGAGCACGAGGAGCGTCGGCGCGGCGATGTAAATCGAAGAGTACGTCCCCACGAAGATCCCAATCACCATGGCCATGGCGAAGGGCCGGATCACCTCGCCCCCAAGGAAGAGCAGCGCAAGCACCGCGAGCATGGTCGCCCCGGAGGTGAGGAGGGTGCGCGAGAGGGTTTGGTTCACGGAGAGATTGAGCAGCGCCGCCAGGTCGTGCTTGGTGTGCACCGCCATGTTCTCGCGGATCCGGTCGTAGACGATGATCGTGTCGTTTAGGCTGTATCCCAGGATGGCGAGCAGGGCCGCCAGGACCGTGAGATCGAACTCACGGCCGAGCAGGACGAAAACACCCGCCGTAATCACGATGTCATGGAAGAGGGCGATTACCGCCCCTGGGGCGAAACGCGTGGAAAAGCGGAAGGCGATGTAGATCAAGATGAAGATGCACGAGACGCCCACGGCGAGGAGGCCATCGCGCCGCAGTTCCTTGCCCACCCGCGGGCCTACGAAATCCACGCGCTGGATGTCGGCCGACCCGACCTGCTGGGTGAGGGCGTCCCGGATCGCGTCCACGAGCTCGCCCTTCTCGCCGGTCGTCTCGCTTTGGAAGCGCACGAGGAAATCCTGGGCTTCGCCTTCGCTGAACCGCACGACGGCCGGATCCTTGGCGCCGGCGCTGCTCACGGCCGAGCGGATCATCCCCTCGTCGGCCTTCACCCCGGCCGGGAACCGCACCAGCATTTCCACGCCGCCCGCGAAGTCGAGGCCGAGCTTCACGCCGCGCACCTGGGGCAGCGCGGCGACGAGGGAAATCAGGATGATTGCGCTCGAGATGAGTACGCAGATCTTCCACTTCCCGATGAAGTCGATGTTCGTGCCGGGCGGCACAACCTCCATGAACTTCACGCAATCCTCCTAAATCGAGAGCTCGGCGACACGGTGGTCGCCGGGCCAAATGTCGTAGAGCAGCCGTGTGATCACGATCGCGGCGAACACGCTCGTCAGAATGCCGATGCACAGCGTGACCGCGAAGCCCTTGATTGGGCCGGTGCCGTACTGGAAGAGCACGACCGCGGAGATCAGGGTGGTGATGTTCGCGTCGAGGATTGTCCAGCGGGCCTTGTTGAAGCCAGTCGCCACCGCTGCGCGCGGCGTCCTCCCGCTCCGCAGCTCTTCACGGATCCGCTCGAAGATGATGACGTTGGCATCGATCGCCATACCGACCGTGAGCACAAGGCCGGCGATTCCTGGGAGCGTTAGCGTCGCGCCCGCCATGGACATGATGCCGAGCAGCAGGAAGAGGTTCGCGCCCAGCGCGATGCTCGCGTAGACGCCGGAGAGGCGATAGTAGAGGGTCGCGAAGACGACGACGGCGAGGACCGCCACGACCGACGCTCGAAGACCGCTGCGAATCGAGTCGGCCCCGAGCTCGGGACCGACCGTGCGCTCCTCTTCGATCGCGACGGGGATCGCGAGTGAGCCCGAACGCAGCACGACCGCGAGATCGGCGGCCTGCTGGGAGGTGAAGCGACCCTCGATCTGGCCTTGGGCGCCGATCCTCTCCTTGATGTTCGGGGCGCTGTAGACCTGCTTGTCGAGCACGATAGCGAGGGGTCGGTTGACGTTTTTTTCCGTGAGCTCGGAGAAGATCTTCGCGCCCTCGGAGTTGAAGGTGAAGCTCACCACCCAGCGGTTGGTCCGGTCCGTGGTCACGCGGGCGTCGGACAAGTAGTCGCCGGTCAAATCGGCGGTCTTCTTTACGAGGAACGCGCCCACGATCCGGTTCGACTGCTTTTCCCGCTCGAAGATGATCTCGGTGCCCTCGGGAAGGCCGTCTTTGTACTTGGCACGGAGCAGGTCCTCTGTGGGCGCCTGGTCCTGCACGATTTTGAACTCCAGGAAGCCCGTCACCCTCAGCATCTCGCGCGCACGGGCCCTGTCCATCTGGCCGCCTGGGATCTGCACCAGGATGCGGTCTTCGCCCTGGCGCGTGACGACCGAGTCCTGGATCCCCTGGATCGGATCCTCGATGCGCCGGCGCAGCACTTCGAGCACCTGCGCCATGCCCTTCTCACGCACGTCCTTCATCCATTGCGCGGTGAGCTCAAGCTCAAGCTTCGTGCCTTCTGCCTTGGACACGCGGAGCACGCGCGTGTCTTCGGCGAGAGTGCGCGCCTTGTCCGCGTCTTGGCTCGTCGCGAGCTCGAGCACGATGCGCGGGCCGTCGATCGTGAGGTGGGTCGGGGTGATCTTCTCCTCGGCGAGCTGGTCCGCGAGGCGTCCGCGCAGGTGGTCGAGCTCGTGCTCGATCGCCACGTCGAGCTTCGCACCGAGGACCCAGTGGATCCCGCCCTGGAGGTCAAGACCGAGACGGATACCCTGGTTCGGGAGCCACCAGTGGTTTCTCCGCGTCTCGGCAGGCACGAAGTTCGCGATCGTGAGGTAGGTCATGAGCGCCACCAGCGCACCCGTAGCGCCGAGGCGCCAGCGCAGGCCCGGGTTCATTTCTCCTCCCCCTCTTTCGCCTTCTTCACGCGGCGCTCAATCCTCGAGCGATCCACCCTCACTCGGATCGCTTCCCCCTTCGCGGCGGCGATTTCAAGGGTGAGGACGTCGTCGCTCGTGCCCGTGACCCTGCCGTAGATCCCCCCCGAGGTGACGACTTCATCGCCCTTTGCAATCGATTTGAGGAGTTCCTCGTGCTCCTTCTGGCGCTTCTGCTGCGGACGGATCAGGAGGAAGTAGAAGATCAGAAATATCGCGGCCATGGGGACCAGCATCGAAAGCCCACCCAAGGGGTTTTGCGGCGCGCCCGCGGCTTGGAGCAGAACAACGACCGGGAGCAGAAGCTTCATGCCCCACCTTCCCTCACGCGACGAAGCGTGGTGCCGGGATAGAAGTGCTGCAGGATCTCGCGATAACCGGCGCCGCGCTCGGCCATCGCTCGGGCGCCCCACTGGCTCATGCCCACGCCATGACCCCGGCCTGAGCCCACGAAGACAAAATCCTGCGGCCGCTCGTCGCGCCCCGGATGGACCTCGAAGAGCGTGCTCTTTAGCACATCCTCACCGAGGGCCGCGCGGAGCGACCCCGCGGCCACGACGGTCTCACCCCCCGTCCCCACAATGCGCACGCTGCGAACCCGACCGCTCACGGTGCGCTCTTCGATCCGCACGTCGCGTACGCTACCCAAGGGGTGACCGAGAGCCGTCGCCACCCGCGCGAGCACCTCGCGCGACACCATGGCGCGCCAGTAGGTGTCGGGCGAGGCCTCCTCGCCCTCGACGCTAACGGGCCGCAAATAGGGCAGTGAGCGGGTCCAGACTTCCTCGGCGCCCTGCGTCTCGCCGCCCGCCGCCGAGTGGTAGACGGCAAGGATTGGCTCACCCTCGAACGCAAGGTACTCGCCGCGCGTATCGTCCGTGGCTCGGACGACGATCTCGCTCTCCGCATCCATGCCGCCGTAGACCTGGCTCTCGGTGGTCGCCTTCACGTCGTAGGCCTGCCCGTGGCGATGCGCGTGCTCGTACAGGACGTAGGTGCGCGCGACCACGGCTTGGGCGCGCAAAACCTCCGCCCCCCAGCTCGGATAGGTTTCCCGCGCGAGAGTCCCTGCCACATAAGCCTCGAGGGGAAGCTCATTCACCACGGCCAGCCCGCCCTCAATCCGTAGAACTTCCAGGGCTCCCCGGACGCGCAAACCGTTCGCGACCAGCGCCTGGCCTTCCAAATGCACGCGTTCGCCTCGATCCGCCCCGTCGACCCAGACGCCGCGGGGACCCGGGCCTATGGTGACGTCCCCCGCCGTGGTACCCCGCACTCGAAACGGCCCCGGGCCGCTGGCCAAGAGAACCCGGACGGTGGGGACGTCGCCTGCGACGTCCGCCTCGGGCGCCCGGGGCTCTGGTCCTCCCGAAGCGCACGCACCCGCGAGCAGCAAAAGCACGCTGGCGCTCATCCGCTGCGCGCGCACGCAACCCCCCTGCGCGGGGGGAACCGCGTCGGGGTATCGCAAAAACCCCTGGCACGGTCAAGCAATCGAGCGATTAGGTGCCGGCCGAGTAGTCGGAGGAGTAGGTCCTTTGCTCTTCCGTGAGCGTGTCGATCGAGATTCCCATGGTCTCGAGCTTCACCCGGGCAATCTCCTGGTCCTGCGTCACGGGAATGTCATGGACGCCCACCGTGAGGGACTTGCCCTCCTCCGCGAGCCGCACCATCGAGAGGAACTGATTTGCGAAGCTCATGTCCATCACCTCGCTCGGGTGGCCCTCGGCGGCTGCGAGGTTCACGAGCCGCCCCTGCGCGAGCACGTAGATGCGACGACCGTCCTTTAGGGTGTATTCCTCGCAGTTCGGCCGCATCTCTCGCATCTGGCCGATCTCGCCCACGACCCGCGTCTGCGTCCGAAGGTCCACGAGATTCACTTCACAATCGTAGTGGCCGGTATTGCACACGATCGCGCCATCGCGCATCTCGTCGAAGTGACGCCCGACAATCACGTCCTTCATGCCCGTTGCGGTGATGAAGATCTCTCCGATCTTCGCGGCCTCGTCCATCGGCAACACGCTAAAGCCCTCGAGGCGCGCCTTGAGCGCCGCCGTGGGCTTGACCTCGGTGATGATGACGTTTGCCCCCATGCCCCGCGCGCGCATGGCACAGCCTCGACCGCAGTGCCCATAGCCCGCCACCACGAAGTTCTTGCCCGCGAGCAGGACGGAGGTGGCGCGGAGGATGCCGTCGATCGAGGACTGGCCCGTGCCGTAAACGTTGTCGAAGTCCCACTTGGTCTCCGCATCGTTCACGGCGATCACGGGGTAGAGAAGCTTGCCTGCGGCGGCCATCGCACGGAGCCGGTGGACCCCGGTCGTCGTCTCCTCGGTGCCCCCCACGATCTGCCGAGCGAGCTCTTGGTGTTTGCTGTGGACGGTGAAGATCAAGTCCGCGCCGTCGTCGAGGGTGAGGGTGGGGCGCATGGCCACCGTGCGCTCGATGCACCAGTAGAACTCTTCGGTCGTGAGCCCGTGCCAGGCGAAGATGGAGAGACCCTCGGCCGCGAGCGCGGCCGCGACGTCGTCCTGGGTGGAGAGCGGATTGCAACCCGACCACGCGATTTCCGCTCCCGCCGCCACAAGGGCGCGCACGAGAACGGCCGTCTCCTTCGTCACGTGGAGGCAGCCGGCGACACGCTGGCCGCGCAGAGGCTTGGTTTTCTCGAAGCGTCCCCGGAGCGCGCGCAGCACGGGCATGCGCGACTCCGCCCACTCGATCTTGCGTTGTCCCGCCGGAGCGAGAGCAAGGTCCGCGACCGCCTGCCGGTCGTTCTTGTGCATGGGGTCCTCCGATCGAGAAGGGGTTTAAATCAGGTTATGAGGATGCGGGAATGTATGAGCCGCCTCCCGCGCCGTCAAGGCGGGCTCGGGGGGGCGGCTTGGCGTTAGCGCGAAGCGTCGCGGCGCAGGGCTTCGGCGCGGTCGGTCTGCTCCCAGGGGAACCCCTGGTCCTCGCGTCCGAAGTGGCCATGGTAGGAGGTCGCGCGATAGATCGGGCGCCGCAGATCCAACGTCTCGATGATGCCCCGGGGCGTCAAATCGAAGTGCTTGCGCACGAGCCGCACGAGGGTCTCCTCATCTTTCGTTCCGGTCCCGAAATGATCGACCCGGATCGACACCGGCTCTGCCACGCCGATGGCATAGGCGATCTGCACCTCGCAGCGGCGGGCGAGCCCCGCGGCCACCAGGTTCTTCGCGACCCAGCGGGCCGCGTAGGCGCCGCTGCGATCCACCTTCGACGGGTCCTTGCCGGAGAACGCCCCGCCGCCGTGGCGACCCATGCCTCCGTAGGTGTCGACGATGATCTTGCGTCCGGTGAGTCCCGCATCCCCCATCGGGCCTCCGACCACGAAGCGCCCCGTCGGGTTCACGTGATAGACAGTGTCTTCCCGCAACAGCTCTGCGGGAAGCGTCGGGCGAATGAGCTTGGCAATCACGTCCTTGCGGATCTGGTCGTAGGAGACGTCGGGCGCGTGCTGCGTCGACAGCACGACCGCGGCGATCCGCGCCGGGCGATCGCCTGCGTACTCGACGGTGACTTGCGATTTGGCATCCGGGCGCAGGTAGCCGACCTCTCCAGACTCGAAGAGAACCCGGTGTCGCTCGATCAGCCGATGCGCGAGGCGAATCGGAGCCGGCATGAACTCCGGCGTCTCGTCGCATGCGAACCCGAACATCATCCCCTGATCGCCGGCGCCCTGCTCCTTGTGCAGGCCCTCCCCCTCCGTGACCCCCTGGGAGATGTCTGGCGACTGACGGCCGAGCGCAACCAGGATGCCGCAGGTGCTGGCGTCGAAGCCCATCTCCGAATCTGTGTAGCCGATATCGTGTACGACCTGGCGCACGACGGGCGCGATCTCGACGCGTGCCTGTGAAGTGACCTCGCCCGCCACCACCACGAGGCCGGTCGTGGTGAGCGACTCACACGCCACGCGCGAGCGAGGGTCTTGGGCGAGCATGGCATCGAGCACGGCATCCGAGATCTGGTCGCACATCTTGTCGGGGTGGCCCATCGAGACAGATTCAGAG
>DATFYN010000313.1:0-5722 GCA_035315025.1 Myxococcota bacterium | reverse complement strand
ACGTGGTCACCACTCCCACTCCCCACCAGAAACACGCCCTCGACCTCTTGCGCGTCCGCTGTTCCCAGTAACGAGCCGGCGATTCTCCTCGACTGCGAGAAGAATCAACCGCTTACGCCCAAACGCCCGGGGAACTTCGGCTTAGCAAGCCACTCAGTTGAGTTGTTTGAGCCCGGTACTCACGCGGGCTCAGGTAGCCAAGCGCCTGGTGGGGACGGGAGGCGTTGTACCACTCGATCCACCGCCCCACGGCTGGACATTTCGCCCAAGCGTTCGAGCAGATGTCGTTTCATCCACACTTCGGCCGCACACACCCTCTGTGCCCCCTCCCGGTGTGGGCCAGCGATGGGTGATTTGGCCAGCAGGACGAGCTGGCCCACCCGCTTAGGGGCCGCCTTGCGGAGGCCCCATGGCACCCAGGAGACGCCGTACCAGCTACCCGGCGAGAGCCGCAGTTGGAGCCGGATAGAGCCGGGAGCCGTCACAGGTGCAGCCTGGTGCCGCTCCTTGCAGGCCCTCGCAACGCCGCAGACGTAACTCCGCGTCACTTCTTGGTGCGAGTTCGTACTTCGAACCTGAGGGTCGGGGGTCCGAATCCCTCCCGGCGCGCCACATTCCTGTGCGAATCCAGCTGTCTCCGTCGTTGGGCCAAACTTCGCGATCGTAAGTGGTGGGACTCGCCAAGCCGCGCAAGCAGGTCGGCAGGGACTTCACACGGGGTTGGCACCATCGCCGGGCGATGGGCGTCACCCCCGCCCAGCGCGCGTAGGGGCGTGCGGTCACGGCCACGTCCGAGTGGCCAAGCTGCCGCGAGACGTACCCGAGCTGGACCCTGGCTGTGAGCAACTGGGAGGCGTAGGTATCGCGCAGCAGGTCCTTGAGTGCACGCTGACCAACGCGGGCCCGCTGCAGGATTGTCGCCGCTCTATCTCCTCGGGCTGCTCGATTGGCCGGATGTTTCTCGCGCCCTCGGCCCGGCCGCGCTGAGTAGGCGACCACCTTCGGAGGGGCCGCTTTTCGTGAACTCCATCGCTCGCTACGACCTGGTGGCATCCTTTCGGTATAACGGAGGTCCTGCCGGACCCGCACTATCAGACGGTGGCGCGCGTCCGCCAGCTTGCGGCGGAGGTAGGCTTTCACGAGAGCCAAATCATTCGAGGCTGGCTTTCCTTCACGATGAACCTGACCAAGCCTACTGCGGTCTAACAGCGGCCGACAGGGCACACGCCCGCTCCCAGGAAAGCATCGGTAAAGAGCTGCCGGCGGGGACGATGTCGAAGAGAACCGATCACTTCGATTTCTGCGGCAAGCGCGCCTGGATGTAAGCCGTAACTGCCCAGATGTCATCGCTCGACAACACGCTCTTGAATGCCGGCATCGCCGTCCCGAACTGGGCACCGCCCTCGGCGATGGTCCAGTACATAAACGGATCCCACTGCGCCATCGGCATCTGCGAGAGCCACGCAAGATTGCCGGGCGGCGGTGAGAGCCCCCGACCCGCCTCACCATCCCCTCTCCCCGTTGTCCCGTGGCACGAGGCACAGCTCTTGGCGTAAACGGCAGCTCCCCGTTGGACAGTCTCCTTGGTCTTGGGTAACGGATTGCTGTAGGAACCGTAAGGCGCAGGAATACCCGACATCATGGCTTGATGGTGTCTCGGCATGCTGCCACTTCTGGGTCCCATCATCCCTGGGCCCATCGGCCATCGATCGACACCGCAGCAGCCACCCCATGGGTCTTGAACCGGGGTCTGCGTTTGCTGCGCCACAGCGGAGGCGACGGTGAGGGCGAAAGCGGCAACCGTTGCTACCAGAATGGATCTCATACCACCCTCTCTGATTGATCGTCTCTTATATCCCATGGAAGTCCAGCATGTCCATGCTATCCCACGATCTCAAGTTGAGAGAAATCGATCGAAGTCTTGATTGAGCCTTCCTGAAGGTCCGAAGCCGGTCGCAACTGATTCTTTCCGACCTCCGGTACGAGCCGGCAGCAAGCTTTGTTGAAGCGCCCGAACGCAAACGCTGCGATTGACGCCCTTGCGTTCGGCGGGTTCGTATTTTTAACCGCAACTAGCCGACGCACCTCCGGACGTGAGCACACTCGCTTCTTCACTACAGAGCAAACCTCATGCCAATGTGCTGCGAACCACTCGGGTCAGATCGCGGCTCTAGAAGCTGGTCCTTAGCGCGATACTAATTCTGCGTCGGTCTACAGCGGAACTATTTGACATGGAATCGCGATCGGAGATGCGGTCCCCAGATGCGACGCTTCCGCCTCTGCGGAAGAGTGGCAGCCCGATTACGATGGCGATGGTGACAAGGAGGGACCTGCCGATCACGGAGCCTTTAGAGGTCCTGCCCCGGCGACTCGCTTGAGGAGCGCCAGTGCGAGAAATGTTCCGATCCCAGCGGACAAACAGACCGTGAGATCATCGGCATGGAGCGGGCCAAACGCGAACATGGTCCGGAGGCCGGGCAGATAGACGACGACGGCCAGCACCGAGAGCGCAGCAACGATGACGGCCCACAGGATTGGATTTGGACGCCAGAGGCCGGCGAACAGAGTTCCGACCCCTGATCGGTTGATGAAGATGAGAGCAAAATTGGCGGTCACCAGGGTCACGAAGCTAAGGGCCCGCGCCTCTTCTGGGGGCATCTTCCGGTGGAGCGCCACCATCAGCATCGTTCCGACCACAAGCAGCACCGTCGCGCCTTGCAAGAGGCTCCACCCGAGAAGCCACGGCGAGAAGAGCGGCGCCTGAGAGTCCCGGGGCGGTCGCCGCATCACCCCTTCCTCCTCTTGCTCGGCTTCAAATACGATCGAGCACACGGGATCGATCACAAGCTCTAGGAAGACGATGTGGACGGGCGAGAAGAGGAGCGGCCAGCCAAGTACGAGGGGGAGTACGGAGAGACCTGCGATCGGCACATGAATCGCCAGGATGTACGCCATGGCCTTTCGGAGATTGTCGTAGATCCGTCGCCCGAGCCGGACCGCACTCACGATCGAGCCAAAGTCGTCATCTAACAAAACGATTGAGGCCGCCTCACGCGCCACATCAGTGCCCCGTCCCCCCATCGCGATTCCAATGTGGGCGCTCTTGAGGGCCGGGGCATCGTTCACACCGTCGCCGGTCATGGCGACAATCTCGCCATTGGCCTTGAAAGCGTTCACGAGACGCAGTTTGTGCTCCGGCATGATTCGGGCGAAGACGGCCGCGTTTCGGACCCGCTCGCGCAGTTCCTCGTCGCTTGCCCGAGCGACCTCTTCGCCATCCACGACCGCACTGTCGGTTGTAATTCCTGCGTTCCGGGCAATCGCGAGTGCGGTGACTGGATGATCACCGGTGATCATGACGACCTTCATCCCCGCGGTATGGCATTCGTGGATGGCTTCGCAAACGCCGGGTCGCAGGGGATCGAGGAGACCCACAAGACCCAGCAGCTCGAAGGTGAAATCATGCTGGATGGGGGGCCATTCTTCCCCTCGGAAGGAGGCTTTCGCGACAGCTAGGACCCGCAGCCCGTGTTTCGCCATCTGTGCCACGGCCCCTCGGAGTTCATCGAGCTGGGCCGCGTCGTAGTGGCAGAGGTCCGCGATCGCCTCGGGTGCTCCCTTGGCAGCAACCACGTGTTCCGGGCGGCCCACGGCTTTCCAGACCTGCGACATCGCCAGCAAGTCCGGACTGAGGCCGTACTCGTGCACCACCTCCCAGTCGCGGTGAATATGCTCGGTCTGGGCGAGGTAGTGCTCGCCCAGCTCAAGGAAGGCCTTCTCCATGGGGTCGAAAGGATCTTTCGCGCTCGCGAGGATCGCGAACTCGACCAGTGTGTGGAACTGCTCGGGGAGCTCGGGGTTGTTCTCGTAATTCACCGCATGGATCTCGCGCCCCTCGTGGAGCTCAGCCACGGACATCCGGTTCAGGGTGAGCGTGCCCGTCTTGTCCGTGCACAGAACCGTCGCTGCGCCAAGGGCTTCAATCGCCGCGGATCGGCGCGTCAGAACCCGTCGCTGAGAGATCCGCCAGGCGCCCATCACGAGAAACACTGTGAGAACGAGAGGGAACTCCTGCGGCAGGGTCGCCATGGCGAGCGTGATCCCCGCCAGAAGCCCGGCGAGCCAGCCCCCGCGCAAGGTGCCGTACAGAACGAAAACGAGGAGGCTGAGAGACAGTCCAACGGTGGCAACGATCCGGACCATATGCCGGGTCTGGCGGTGGAGGAGCGTCGGCTCGCTCTTGATTGAGCCCAGAGCCCGGCCGATTCTCCCGATCTCGGTCTCAGCGCCCGTGGCGCGGACCTCGCCAATCCCGTGGCCTCTGACAACCATGCTGCCGGAATAGACGAAGGGCAGGTCGTCGCCGCCCGGGCGGGCTGCGGCGAGGATGCCATCCCATGTCACCTTCCGGACTGCAGCCGACTCGCCCGTGAGCAACGACTCGTCCACCTCAAGATCGCCGCAAGAGATGAGGACAGCATCTGCAGGAACGCGGTCCCCTTCCTGAAGGACGATACTGTCGCCCCGTACCACGTCGGAGCCCGGGATACGGCGTCGGGTACCGTCCCGGATCACGAGCGCGCGGGGGCTCGTGAGGTCCCGCAGCGCTTCGAGGACATGCTCGGTCTTGCTCTCTTGGTAGGCGGCGATCATGACGTTGACGAAGGCAAACCCCAAGAGCATCAGCGCCTCGCCGAGATCTCCGATAAACAGGTAGACGAAGCCGGCCGCGATGAGGAGCGTGAACATCGGCTCCCGGAAGACGTCGCGTACGATGCGGAGTAGCGACCGGCGGTCGCCCCGAGGCAAGGCATTCGGGCCATACTCTTCCAAACGGCGAGCGGCCTCTGTTTCCGTAAGACCGCGGGAGGCGATCTCCTCTTTTGCTTGCATTCGGAATCTCGCTCCCGGTGGTTACGCCCTACGGCGATTCCCGCCTATGCCTACCTTGGCAAAAGATGGAGCCGATGGCCGGAGCGAGCAGCTCGCTGGATCGAAGGGATCACCAAATTGGACGCCCCACCTGTAGCGGGTTGTGTCCTGGCGTCATAGCGTTCCACCTCAGCGGCCGCCCGACAATTCTTGCATCCGATGCGCCTCCTCACCCAAGCTCTCGTCATTGCCGGAATGACGAATGAAAGCTCAGGCACGATCGGCCGTGCGAACCTCGACGGCACAGGTGTGAGCCAGAGCTTCATCACAGGGGCCAGTCACCCGGAAGGCCTCGCGGTGGTTCCAGTGCCAGAGCCCGCTACTGGCCTGCTCGTGATGGGAGGAGTGCTCGGCCTCGCGGTGACTCGACGCAGGCGGCGGCTTCTCCTTGTGGCATCGCTGTTGTTCATCGCGGCCAGACCTACCTCCGCTGGCGCCCTCGCGGTCAATATCTTCAACAACGGGCTCGACGCGATGGCGATGATGATCGCGACGGGGATCTACTGGGTCGCGACGATCGAGCGGCAGCACCGACAAGGTTACGGCGAGGCGCTCTCCTGGGCCGCTGCCGGTGGTGGCCGAGAACTCGGCTGTACGATCGCGCGGAGGACCCGCTGAGCCCTTGTGGAACAGCGCCTTTCGTGAGAATTTGAGAAGGCTGAGAGCCGCGGGGGACGCGATGGGGCTGGCCAGCCGGGCGATCGGTCTTCTCCTGGTGACGATGCTCTTGCCCGTGCGTGTGGCACAGGGAGTGCCGCCGACGCAGGCAACTTCCGGGCGCCTTGCTTCC
>DATFYN010000312.1:0-8244 GCA_035315025.1 Myxococcota bacterium | reverse complement strand
ACGCTTCCCGAGCGACTCCGCGTCCCCCCGCGGATCGACGAAATGTAGTGCCGACTTTTGAACCTAACCCCGCGAAAAGCCACGAATCCGACCCGACAACTGGCGAAGTTGGGCTAAGACCAGGAACATTCTCGTGGCCTTCATTGCTTCACCGTCTGACCTGCGGGCGGAAAGAGAGGCGACTCGCGATGTCGTCGAGCAGGCGAACCTAATTTTCAGGGAGCACCTCGACTGGGCAATCGAGTTGCGCGGGTGGGAAGATACACTGCCAGGAATGGGTCGCCCTCAGGATCTCATCAATTGCGACGTTGACGCGTGCGATGTATTTCTCGGGTTGCTCTGGGAACGGTGGGGTCAACCCACCGGAACAACTGACTCGGGATTCGCCGAGGAGTTTCAGAGAGCGAGAGAACGTCATAGGAATACCCAGGTGCCGTCAATTGCGATGTTCTTCAAGGATTCAAGGATGTCGATCCTGGGAAACTGAGCGATCCAGGCCCGCAATTGAATCGTGTCCTCGCCTTCCAAAAGGAATTGATTGAAGAACGTCAGCTCCTGTTCAAGGGGTTTCGCGATGTCGTTGATTGGAAGGAAAAGCTCTATCAATGTTTGTTTAGTGAGATCTTGGCACGTTCGACACAATCAGCTGGGAAGACGTAGGCCGGTCTCCGATGTCCACCCCCCCCCGCCACCTCCGACCCCTTCAGAGACCGCCGAGCCTGGGCAAACGATAGGTTCCGATCAGATCACCGGACCTGTGGTTTCCGAAAAGCTGGTTCGCCCGGAAAACGTTGAAGTTTTCGGCGGGCTGGGCAACGCGCGCTTGGGCTACGCCGCGAGTGCGACACCGGCTTCAATTGGGCGTCGTATTGGATGTAGCGGCCCCCGGATTTGAACTCCGCCGCTCGAGACCGGAACGGGATCATCCACCTCCTGCTCGCTGCGGCAAAACCGGGCTCGGAGACGCAGCACGGCACTTCTTCCCGTAGCGCTCGCACTCCTCGCAGAGCGCCCGCGGCCGCTACCTCGCTGAACTCCCCATCGGAAGATCACCTCGCGGTCTTCGGGAACAATCGGTGCTTGAGCCCTCTAGGCTCGCTCTTCCCGCCGGAAGGGCAGAATTTCTGCGCCGACCTCGCCGCTCAGGGCACCTGCGATGCGCGCTCCAGCCACGTCCGCGGCCTCGCGAACCGGGTCATCAGCAAGATGCGCATAGCGCGCCGTTGTCGCCGGGACCGTGTGTCCGAGAACGCGACCGATCACAATGAGCGAGGTCCCCGATGCCGCGAGTACAGACGCGAAACTGTGCCTTAAATCGTGAATTCTCACGCCCTCAAGTCCAGCGCGTCTGCGGATTCGCTCCCAGACGCGATGCAGTCCCACGAAGGGCTTGCCGGGGTGCCGGCCGGCGATGACCCACGGGGACACTGCCTCGTTTCGCTTCGCGCGCTCGTCACGTGTGTGCGCGAGCCCTGCCAGGACCTCCACGGCGGGCGCGTTGAGCGGGATCACCTTGGCGCCACTCTTGCTCTCAGGCAGGCGCAGACATCGCCGTTCAAGATCCACGAACTGCCACTTGAGCGTGAGAATCTCCGACTTTCTCGCACCCAGAAGCAACAGGAGCCGCAGCGCGGCGATGGCGGCCTCGGGCTCGACGGCCTCGCGCTGCGCCTTGGCGAGCACTTCGCCGAGTCGCGCCATCTCACGCGCCGATAGAAACCGCTCCCGCCGCCCCTCGCGGTAGCGCTCAACGTGGCGGCAGGGATTCGTCCCGTCTGGCCGTAGTCCCCACCTTTCCGCGAGGGTGAACATGCGGCTCACAACTGCGATGGCGCGGTTGGCCTGCGCGGGTATCGCACGCATCTCATGGTGCAGGTTCGTGATCTGCTCCCGGGTCAGTTCGGCGACTTTGAACCGGCCGATTGCCGGGATGATGTGCACGCGGAGCAAGCTCTCGTACTCGATCCAGGTGGACGGCTTACGCTTCGCCTGCACATGCTCGCGAAGGAACCGCTCGGCCAGTTCAGCCACAGTCGGTGCGCGCCGTTCGCTCTGGACAGTCTCAAGCGGGTCCGCTCCACCTTGCACAGCGGCCAGGAGTTCAATCGCCTTCCGACGGGCATTCTCCGCCGTGATGATCCCGTGTCGGCCGAGGGCCATCCGTCTCCGACGCCCCTTCGCCGTGAAGTCGAGCACGTAGGTACGCAAGCCCTTCGGCGTGACCGAAACCCCGAACCGCGGCAGGTCCTCGTCCCATGTGACTTGCTTTCGGTGCGTCGGCTGGATGGATTCAACGCTTCTCTTGGTCAGCTTCATGTGTCTCTCCGGGTCGTCGGCCACAGGCGGGTCACAATCGGGTCACAACCAGAACGAGAATGGCATGGTATGTGGGAGGAATCCAGAGAATCGGCAGATCTGCCGATTCTCGCAGTCTGGCAGGCATTTGGAGAATTTCAGCGCAGCCGGGAGTAACATGGAGAAGTGTGAGGTCTCAAACTGAAAATCGCAGTGTCGGCGGTTCGATTCCGCCCTGGGCCACCATAAAATCAAGTACTTAGAGCCATCGCAAACTCCCTGTCCGAGGTTCACGTAACCCTGACGTAACCCGCAAGAAGGAACTCGATCCCTCCTCGGACGCCCAACTGGCGCCGAAAGCGGCTCGGTCCCGTTCGCTCCGACCGGCCAACTTCGGACCTCCTCAAGACGCTTTTGACGATTCAACCCGACTGAAGACCGGCGGACCCTCTCACGGTGGCGGTCCGCGAAGGCGCCTTATCGTAATCAGCAGGTCGCCGGTTCGAATCCGGCCATCGGCTCCATCTTTTCAAGGACTTAGACGAGTGGGCCGCGATCCGTGGAGATCTGTGTAGGCGCCATGTAGGCACCCGCTGGACCTCGGACCCGGGCTGCTGCCCACCCTCGCAAGCCGACCGCCGAACTGTGACCATCAAATTTGAAATTGGGGCACCGGGAGGGATTCGAAGCGCTCGGCGCTGATGCTCCGGACGGGCGCGCCAGCATCGCCTTCCGCTGGAGCCAGGGGAAGCAAGGGAGCTACCCATCGCTCGGGCCCGGTCCAAGCGCGGTTTGCCGCTCGCAGCCCGAGGAGAGTTGCACCACCGCCTGCGCCGCTGGTCTATTTCATGCGGAGCGGGTCCTCCCCGAGTTCCTCGTCCGTGAGCTTGTTCTGTCGGTAGAGCACCCTTGCCGAGCTGCCCTGCCTGCGAGCCAGGGAATGGAGCTCATCCCAGGGGTCACGGTGCGGGGTCGAATGTGTGCGTAGCCGCCAAATCTGCGCGACATCGCACCGGGTGCGTTCGCGGATGTCGGGGAGGTGGGCGAGAACGAGGCCGATGGCGCGCAGCGGATCGTGCCCCGCCGCTTCAGCGATCACGAGAGTCAGCTTCGTTTGGAGGATCACCGCCACCTCACGCGGTAATGACAGCATCTTAGCGTCGGTCGTGATGAGCCCGTCGAACCCACTTGGGTGGTGGTGAAGAGCAAGCAACAGCTTCCAATCGTCAGCCTTGGAAGACGGGCATCGATGTCGCGTACTGATACGAGCTCGGCCTCTGCGAGGAACTCTCGCAGCGCTTCGACGATCGGCGTCGGGAAGTTCTGGTCGAGAGCGAACCGGCGTCCGCTCACGCCGCCTGGAGCGTCAGGTTCGCGCTGAGCTGGCGTTCAACCCTCAGGGCATCTTCGATCGCCGCCTGGTCGAGAACGGGGTAGAGCCGCGCGATCTTGTCCATCGAGAAACCGCGGCACTCCAGCGCGTAGAGCGCCTGCGCCTCAATCCGCGTGTCGACAACGTGCGGCTCGCCGGAGAGCTTCCTCGGAAGGATCCTGACGAATGTGCTCGGCTCTCGCAGATCCGGTCCGCGGCCCCCTTCGAGCGACGAGAAGGGTGCGATCAGGTCGATCACCTCGGCTGAGACAACCTGACCGTTAGGGGTCCGGGGAGCAGCGCCCGGAGGGGTGATATAGACCTCACCAGCTATATCCACCGCAATCGAGGGTCGGCCAAATTCGAAGAGGTCAAGATCAAGATCCCGAAGCTTCTGCAGCGCATGTCGAACCGCACGCATTGTGGTCGGGCGGATCTCGTAGCCATCGCGCGCTCGCTTGGGCCGCCGAAGCCAGTAGATCGTGCGAAGGCCGAGCAAATCCGCGTAAGACCAGAGCTTTACACGCTCTGCGGACACACTTGGTATCAGGTAGCGCTTTGTAGCCCAGTAGTGAACGGTCGACCGCGGTATGCCTGAGAGCGCAGCGGCCCGCTCCGCGGTATAGGCGCCTCCGGACTCCATGCGCATCATGCTGCCCCTATCGACGCTCTTCGTCTAGTTCTTGCGCCGCCTATGCTCATCAGAAGGAACTCGAGCGGCCAGCGTCAGTCGTCGTGGCTCCCGAGAACCCGATCCACGTTGAAGATGTTGAAGTTTTCGCCGGGCTCGATCAAGCTGCGTCGATGCCTCCTGCCCTCTCCGCCCTGGTCACTGCACTTCGATCTCTCGTTTGGGGGCGAGCCGCGGTTCACGCCGAGGTCCTTGCCCTTCGCCATCAACCCCTCGTCCTCAACCGCCAGCGCGGAGGTAGGCGGGTTGGCTTTCGGACCTCGGATCGGATGCTGTGGTCTTGGCTATCGCGCTTTTGGCCGGGCTGGCGCGAAGCACTCGTCCTCGTCCGGCCAGAGACGGTGATCCGGTGGCACCGCCGCGGGTTTCGTCTGTACTGGCGGTGGAAGAGTCGGCTCGCGAGGCCCGGGACGGCCATCGATCGAGGTCGAGATTCGTGACCTGATGCTGGAGATGCATCGTGCGAATCACACCTTCGGCGCGCCGCGGATCCATGGGGAGCTGCTTAAACTCGGTTTCACTCTCGCGCAGTCGACGGTCTCCAAGTACCTGCCAAGGAGACAGAAGCCGCCCTCCCAGAGTTGGCGCGCTTTCCTCCGGAATCATCTCGCGGTGGTGCCGACGGTGACTTTCCGGCTGCTCTACGTGTTCGTCGTGCTGAGTCTAGAACGACGCAGCCTTCTTCATGTGAACGTGACCTCCCATCCGACAGCCGCCTGGAGCGCGCAACAGATGGTCGAGGCGCTACCCGAGGAGACCCGTTCCTTCATCGGATCTCTCCGTCGCGAGTGCTTGGATCACCTCATCGTTCTAAACGAGCGTCAGGTCTGCCGGATCCTCCCCGCCTACGCCCGTTACTACAACTGCGCGCGCACCCAACTGGCACTGGAAAAGGACTCTCCGGAGAGGCGGCGTGTTCATGGGAGACAGCTCGGACCCGTGATCGCCTTCCCAGAAGTCCGCGGACTCCATCATCGATACGAACGAGTCGCAGCGTGACGCGCGATGGAGTTATCGGAAGGGACAGGGTGAGCGACCCGATGTTAGGGCCTACGCCAATTTACATTTGAGAGCGTCGCGACACTACGGCTGAAAAGGGCGACGTGTCGCCCGTGAAGCCTCGGCCGCGCTCTCAGTGCTCGCCATGAAGGCCACGTAGGAACGCACGAACGGTGGCGACCGCCTCCTGGCGGAGCCTGGCCTTCGCCTCCTCACTATCCGTGAGCGCGAGGAATGACGCATAGGCATTCGGCCCATCCTGTTGGGCATCGGTGAACCGCTCCTCGAGAAGTCCGAGGCAGTCGATCACCTGGCGGTGCCGTGCCAGGGGGCTCGCCGCGGCTGCGTGTCCCGCGGATTGCGGACCGCCCTCATAGTTGAGGAGCGTAAACACCAAGTCGTACGCGTCCTTGTTCTCGTGCCGATCCTGGAACGCCAAGATCTTGAGCACCGTATACGGCAAGACGTTCGCCACTCGCACGGTGACTCGCGAATGGCCACCCCCATCGAGGCGCTCGCCCGCAATCTCACGCTCGATGAAGTCATCGCGAACGAGCTGAGCGCCTCGAACGTTGAACGCGCCGAGCTTCGATCCGGTGGACTCACCCTTCGGGCGGAAGATGCGCCCGGGCTCGACCTCGTCCGTCTCACACAGGAACTCGACGAGGACAGTCACACCATCGACGTTGCGCGCCCATCGGAAGCTCGGCCCCCGCTGCTCGAAGTGAGTCCTTTCCAGGTTGTTCTGCAGCGTTCGGTACGTCTCCGGCGTCTCGTCGCCAAGGGCAAGACCGATGACGAGATCGATGTCCGTCGTGCCGACATGGGGTCGGGCACCGTCGGGGAGCTGTGCGATCAGGTACCTCGGGGCCAAGCCGCCGGCCAAGTAGATGCGCTCTCGCCACGGGCCGAGATCGCCGAGCAGGGTGAGCAGGACACGCCCGCAGCGCGCCGTCGTGTCCTCGTCATAGTCAGAGTGGTGCTCCCGTCGGCTCAAAATCCGATCACCTCCCGCCGCAGATGGTCCGCCTGCTCGCTGCCGCGGCGGGGATCGCGCCGTAGATCGATGTAGAGGCGGAAGCGGTTGACCACCCACAGATCATTGGCCTGCTCACGGAAGGCGAGCGGCGCGTCGTCCTTTGCTTGAAGAAAGACGACGTTCTGGCCCTCGGCGACGGGGGTGGCCCCGGTCGCGTCGTACAGCTGCTCGGCGGCTGCTGTGGCCTCCACCCACACCTCGACCACGGGGACCGCCGTAACAATGGGCGCGACTAAGCTTCCTGCGGCGGCGCCCGTGAGCGCGTAGTTGATGCGGCTGCGGCCTAGGCTGCCACCGAGGTCCTTGATGAGCCGCCGGGGCGTCTGCGCGAGGAGGTAGGCGTGGATCCGGGTATGTCGGTCGACGTCCTCCTCGGCCCAAACGTTCTCCTCGGCCCAGAGGTCGAGGAGAGCGGTCGGATTGGTGAGGCGCCGCCAGCGCTTTGGGCCGGTGCCCTCAGCGGCGACGATCCGCTCGCGCTCAAGACGGGTGAGGACGCGATGCGCGAGCCCAGCCGAGACCTGTGCCTCGCCGGTGAGATCCTTCACATGCCAGACACGCTCCGGGTTCAGCAGCAGCGCCTGAGCGACGAGGCCCGCCTTTCCTCGCAGGCGCGTCGGCGAGACGGTCAGCCGGGTGCCCCGTGGCCGTCCCCGACCCTCAAGATGGAAGAGCAGACCGGGCAGTTCGATGTGCGCGTTCCCGAGCCCGTCGACAACCGCGATGCCGTGCCCCTCCAGAATCTCCCGGGCCTTGGCGGTGGTCTGGCCGGAGACAAGGAGCAGTGGCGTGCCCGGTTGAGCCTGCGCTAGTTGCACGAGCTGCCACGCGGTGGCCGCGTTCGCGCGCTGTTTGAACTCGACGGCGACCGGCGTCCGGCTGTCCGCGAACCGCAAGGTGGCGTCGATGCCGCGGTCGGGAGCGGCCGGCTCGGCGACCACGGTCAGACCGGGGATCTCGCGTAGGATGCGGAGCGCCTCTGCCGGGAAGGCCCCCCCGATATTTATTACTTCTCGCTTCTTCACAACGCATGTGAATATACCATTTTCTGTGAATATTAAGCCTACCTGTCCCCGCCGCTTACGCACCGGCCCAGGGCTCGATTGGCTCTGGTGGCACTTTTCGGCGCGATCGAAGTCAGGGCGAATCCCAATGGGGCGTCTTGATCCCCCCGTGGGGTGCTTGCCCGCGTATGTTTCGCGCCCTCCGGTCGTATAGAAGGGCGCCGCCTGGGCGCCGTGGAGCCGTCTCCGAAGACACCCTGCGACACCCCATACGGCTCCTGAAACGCGCTCTCATGCAAGTTCGCGTTATTCCGCGGGGTCGTCGGATTCTTCGTAATCAGCAGGTCGCCGGTTCGAATCCGGCCATCGGCTCCATCTTTTCAAGGACTTAGACGAGTGGGCGACGAGCCGTGCATGTCTGTGTAGGCGCCATGTAGGCACGCGCTGGACCTCAGGCCCGAACTGCTGCCCTCCCTCGCGAGCCGACCGCCGACCTCTGACCATCAGATGTGAAATTGGGGCACCGGGCGGGACTCGAAGCGCTCGGCGCTCCTCCGGGCGGGCGCAGCAGCATCGCCTTCCGCGGGAGCCTGGGGAAGCATCGGGCTTCCCCGTCCCTTGGGTCTGTTCCAAACGCGGTTTGCCGGTGTCGCAGCCCGAGGAGAGGAGAGTTGCACCACCGCCTCCGCCGCTGGTCTATTTCATGCGGAGCGGGTCCTCCCCAAGTTCCTGCTCCGTGAGCTTGTTCTGTCGGTAGAGCACCCTTGCCGAGCTGCCCTGCCTGCGAGCCAGGGAATGGAGCTCATCCCAGGGGTCACGGTGCGGGGTCGAATGTGTGCGTAGC
>DATFYN010000311.1:0-2387 GCA_035315025.1 Myxococcota bacterium | reverse complement strand
GGCGCAAATGGGTGTATGACGGCCGGTGCCGGGACGCGGGCTACGGCGCCGATTGCCCACCGCACACGGTGCGCCTGCGCCTCCCCGAGGAGGGCCGCTTGACTTGGGACGACCTTGTCTATGGCCCAAGCGGGCAGGAGGCGCACGAGATCGGCGACATGATCCTGCGCCGCACCGATGGCGGACCGCTCTACAACCTCGCCGTCGTCGTCGACGACGTGGACATGGGGATCTCGCACGTAATCCGCGGGGCAGACCACCACAGCAACACCCCTCTCCAGATCGCGATCTACAACGCCCTCGGTCACGCGCAACCTTTGTTCGCTCACGTCCCGCTGATCGTGGGACGCGACGGCAAGAAGCTGAGCAAGCGCCGTGATCCGGTCTCCCTGCAGCAGTTCCGGGACGAGGGCGTGCTACCCGACGCGATGCGCAACTGGCTGGTGCGGATCGGCTGGTCGCACGGGGATCGGGAGATCTTCTCTCGCGAGGAAATCGCGGCCCTTTTCGATCTCTCGTCAGTGCAGCGGGCGAGCGCGCAGGCGGATCCCGCGAAGCTCTCGTGGCTGAACCAGCACTACATCAAGACCTGGCCGCGAAGCGATTTGCTCGTGGCACTGATGCCTTTCCTCGAGCGTGCAGCAGGTCACCCCGTGACTCGGTCACCGGCACTCGAGGAGCTGGTCGAGCTTTTGCGAGAGCGCAGCAAAACCCTCGTGGAAATGGCGCAGCTCGCGCGCTTTCTCGTCGTAGATGAGATCGCGTATGACCAAAAAGTGGCCGCAAAGCACCTGCGCCCTGAGATCTTGGCGCCGCTCGCGGATCTGCACGATCGGCTCGCCGCCCTCGACGAATGGACCCCAGCGCGTCTCGAGACCGTGTTCCAGGAGGTGCGCTCCCGCCATGGCGAGCTCGCGATGGGCAAACTCGCGCAGCCCGTGCGGGTGGCGATCACAGGGGGAGACGTCTCGCCCCCAATTTTTGACACGCTCGCCGTGCTGGGAAAGACCCGTTCCCTGGCCCGGATCGCCGAGGCCATCCACACGATCCGCCACGGTTGAGGCGGTGCGGGGCCTCCGGTATAGAAGGGCCGCGCCACTGCGCGCAGTGGCGCCGTTCCCCGGTCGTCTAACGGCAGGACAGCAGGCTCTGAACCTGCGAATGGTGGTTCGAATCCATCCCGGGGAACCAGCGTACCGAGCCGCGCGGAGCGAGGCATCGGACCCCGCGCTTCGCGCGACGGGCGACCACCCGCTCAGAGGTTAATCCAAGCCCCGATTGCCCGGTGAGCGGTAGGTACACACGCCCGCTTGGAACTGTTGGAGCTCTCGCTCCGGACGGGAGCGGCGGGGGTCTCTCTGGGAGCGGCCTGCCGACAGACTCCCGTCCTCCGCTCTGCACGCGCTTCTGGATCCGCAGCGACCCCTAGTTCCCTCCCTTTTCCTCCGATCGTCCCCGACAAAGGCTTCGAGCGACAGCAATAGGGATGCAGCCGTGAGATCCCTTCGGCCCGGCGCTCAAGGCAGCTTGGCACCGAGCCGATGCGCTGGAGGGTTGCGCTGCGAGGGGACGCTTACGTGGATCCGGTCTCCACCCGCCGCAAAACCGTCTATGCCTGTCTCGGCCTTGCCGGGCTCAGCCTCGCGCTCTACGCCGGGGCCCTTTGCTTCGACTTCATCAACTTCGACGACCAGACGGTCCTGCTGGCCCATCCCGACCTCTACAACGGGACCTCTCTCCTTGCGAGTCTCCACCAGATCTTCATCGCGGGCTTTCCGCGTGAAGAGCCGCTCCTGGTGCGCGACCTCAGCTGGGCCCTTGACGCGCGACTCTTCGGCTTCGCCAATCCGCTCGGTTACCACCTCGGCAACGTGGTGCTAAATGCTGTGAACGTTGCGCTGGCCTTCCTGTTCCTGCTGCGTGCGACGCGGCGCTTCGAACTGGCACTCGTGGTGGCGGGCGCCTTCGCGGTGGTCCCGGTGCACATCGAGCCGGTCTGCTGGGTGATGGGGCGCAAGGATCTCCTGTCGACATCCTTTGTGCTCACCGCCTTGCTCGCCCAATCCTTCGAGCTGGAGTCGCCATCCCGGCCTCACCGGCGGCTCTGGTATGGGGCGAGCCTCGCAGCCACGGTGCTCGCGCTCTTCTCCAAGATCGCGGCCATGAGCTGCGTCCTGATGCTGGCATTGCACTGGACCTTCCATCCCTACCTAGCGGGGCGTCGCAAGCCCGAGTCGCCGCTTGATTGGGGTCGCGTGCTGCGCGACGGGGCGGTGCGCTTCGCACCGCACGCCCTCGTGACGGTGGTGATCGTGTTGTGGTATCAGCACGCCATCGCCCAGTACGGCGTCATCGGCTGGCGTGGCCGTGGGCCCTTCGATCCCGTG
>DATFYN010000310.1:0-17819 GCA_035315025.1 Myxococcota bacterium | reverse complement strand
GGTCTTCTCCCTCGAGCCCTCAGACCTGCAGGAGTGCGATGGGCCGATCAATCTTTCGCGGCTCCAAGAGCTCGCGCGCCTCGAAGACAACGACAAGCTCAAGGTCCCGGTCTTTGTTCCGCCGGTCCATCCCTTGCTGCGTGACTCGGAAGATGTGCTCCGGGTGATCCGCCGCGGCGACGTCCTCTTGCATCACCCCTTTGATTCATTCTCAAGCGTCGTCGACTTCATCGACATGGCGGCGCGAGACCCCGACGTGCTCGCGATCAAGCAAACGCTCTACCGCACGAGCCACGATTCTCCCATCGCGCGCGCCCTCGTGTTCGCGGCGGAAAGCGGCAAGCAGGTCACAGTGGTGATGGAACTCCAGGCGCGTTTTGACGAGGAGGCGAATATCCGCTGGGCCAGGCGGATGGAGGAGGCTGGCATCCAGATCGTGTACGGCCTGGTCGGTCTCAAGACCCACTGCAAGCTTTCGCTTGTGGTGCGGCGCGAAGAGGACGGGATCCGCCGCTACTTGCACCTGGGTACCGGCAACTACAACCCCGCCACGGCACGCATCTACACCGATCTCGGGATCTTCACCACCGATCCGGAAGTGACCCTTGAGGTGGCGACGGTCTTCAACACGCTGACGAGCCTCGGGCGCCCTCCGGAGTTCCAGAATCTCCTGGTCGCGCCCTTCACCCTGCGACGCGGCATGCTGGAACGCATCGACCGCGAGGCGAGGAATGCGCGCGCGGGTCGGCCTGGGCGCATCGTGGCGAAGCTGAACGCGGTGCAGGACGAAGAAGTGATCCGCGCGCTCTACAGGGCTTCCCAGGCGGGTGTCGCGATCGATCTTATCGTGCGCGGTATCTGTTGCCTGCGCCCGGGCCTCCCGGGCGTGTCGGAAAATATTCGGGTCCGCTCTATCGTGGACCGTTTCCTAGAGCACAGCCGCATCGTGCGCTTTGAGAACGCTGGCCTAGAGCCTGAGTTCTGGATCGGGAGCGCCGACTGGATGCCCCGAAACCTCGACCGCAGAGTCGAAGTGATGTGCAGGGTCCGCGCGCCGGCACTTCGCGAGCGCCTCCAAGGCATTCTTGACGTGTACCTGCGTGACGATGTGAAGGCCCGGGTGATTCTGCCGGACGGCTCTCACCGCCGCGTCGAGCCCAAGGAAGGGATTCGTGCGCAGGAGGTCCTCATGCGACAGAGCCTCGCCGCGCCTGTCGTCGAGCTCGGCACGACCTAGCGCTCGTGCTTTATCGCGAGCGCTTGGGCGGCGGCCTTTCGTACGCCTGGGTCGGGATCTTGCGCGGCTAGCCTTTCCACCTCATTCGCGAGGGCAGGATCCGAGGCATTCGTTGCGTAGCGGACGGCGATGGCTCGCACCGCCGCATCCCCACTGCGCAGCCCACGAGCGACGGCCGCGCTGAGCTCGAGCGCGTCGGCCTGCCGCAGGAGCGCACCCTGCAATGCCATCTCGTACACGGCCGCGTCGACCGCAGCGCCGGGCTGAAGCACGTCGTGGAGCAAGCGCGCATAGCTCTCGGCGGAGAGCAGCGCCACGCTCGCGGAGGCTTCGCGCACCGCGGCGCTGGCCGCCGGGTCGACGGCACGACGCGCCCGGTCCGTCAACAGGTCTGCCGAGATCGGTTGGAAGGGCGCGGCCGGATCCACCAGGCCGCGCACTGCCAGATCCCGCAACGTCCGATCGCTCCCATCGATCCAATCAAAGTAGAGCGCCCGGAGCTGTGCGGGATCGTGACGCGCGTCCGCGAAGGTGCGCAGGGCAAGGATCCACTCCACCTCGCCGCCGGCGGGGACCACGAGGTTTTCCTTCGGATCGTCGGCCAGGAGATACGGGGAACGGGCTCCGCGCAAAAGAAGCAGTGCACGATCGCCGGTCTGGAAGACGGGGGGGGTTGACGGGGCACGCTTTACCTCGAACTCGGCGGGAACGGCTCCGGTCACGTCGATGGCGTCGTGCACTTGGATGCGGCCTTCGGAGACACTGACGATTGTGCCGATCGCAATCGCATCGGCGCTCGCCGCGATCTCGTGCAGGGCGCGGGGCCGATTCGGGAGCGGGTGGCTCAGCGTGCCTTGGGCCCCCGCTTGAGAGGGGGGGAGCCCTGCGAGAAGGGCGCAGAGTGCGGCCAGAGCAAGAGTGCGCGGCGCGCGAACGCAGGCGGTGGACGCCATCATCCGCGATCATAGCCAGGGAGGGTGAGATGCGCGCACGAGGCTCTGCTTTCCTTCTCTATGCCGCTGCGATCGCGCTGACGGTCGCGACGGGGTGTGCGATCAATTCTGCGACAGGCAAGCCGCAGCTCGTTCTGATGTCGGAGGCACGCGAGGCCGAGCTCGGACGTAAAGCTGCGGATCAGGTGATTCAGGAAATCGGTCTCGTCGACGACCCAGAGCTCGCGGAGTACGTCGACGCGATCGGCCAGCGCCTCGTCCGGGTGTCGGTCCACCCGGATCAGCGTTTTGAGTTCCACGTGGTGGACATGCAGGAGCCCAATGCCTTCGCCCTCCCGGGTGGTTATGTGTATGTATCTCGCGGTCTGCTCGCGATTTCGAACTCGGAGGACGAGCTCGCGAACGTCCTCGGTCACGAGATCGGCCACGTGCTCGCGCGCCACGCTGCCGAGCGCGAGACCCGTGCGCTCCCCGGGAGCTTCTTAACAGGCCTGACCGCCCTGGCGGCGGGGATCGTGGGAGGGAGCCAGGCCGCAGCGCTCGTGGGGTCGATCGGCCAAACCGCGACTTCTGGCCTTCTCGCCGCCTACAGCCGTGATCAAGAACGGGAAGCAGACAAGCTCGGCCAAGAGCTGGCCGAGCGGGCAGGCTACAACCCCGCCGGAATGACCGAGTTTCTCACCACACTCGAAAGGGAGACGAACTTCGAAGCGAAGGGGTCGAGGCGTCCGAGCTTCTTCGATTCGCACCCCTCGACGCCCGAGCGCGTTTCGACGACGGAGGCATTCGCACATGAGCCCGGCGTCTCTCCGGGAACGCCTATTGCAAAGACGCGCGCGGCGTTTCTCCAGAAGCTCGACGGACTCACCCTTGGTGTCGATGCTCGTCAAGGCATTTTCGAAGAGGCGACCTTCCTGCACCCGGAGCTTGGTTTCCATATCCGATTTCCGGACGGTTGGAAGACGAGTAACGGCAAAACGGCGGTGGGAGCCATCTCGCCGACGCAGGACGCGGTGGTCGCCCTCGAGTTTCAGGCGCGCGGGACAGACCCGCGAGCGGCGGCCGAAAGCTTCGTCGCCGCGCAACGCATTGTCGTGTCGCAGTCCGGGGCTCTGCTCGTTTCCGGCCTCGCAGCGTTCCGCGTACTCGGCGTGGCACAGACCGAGCGCGGAGGGGTGCCGCTGATGCTCACCTTCATCGTCTATCGGGATGTGATCTACCGCGTGACTGGACTCGCCGGCGCCTCCGTCTTCCAGGAGCGCGCGCCAGACTTCGAAAAGACCGCCGAGAGCTTCGGTGCGCTTTCGCTGGCCGAGCGTGCACGCATCTCGCAAAGGCTTTTGCGACTTGCCAGTGCGCTCGCTAGCGAGACGATCGAACAACTCAGCGCGCGCGTCGGGAACGTCTGGAGCCCGGAACAGATCGCCATCGCGAACGCGCTCGAGCCAGGGACGCCCCTGGAGGGCGGGCGCCTCGTCAAGTTCGCACGCGAGGAGCCGCTATCTACGAGCCCCCGCGCAACGCGCGGGGACGACGGGCCGGGACCCCTCGGGGGCGCCGCCGAGGGGTCGCGTCGGCCGGCGGGGAACCGGTAATGCGAGGGGCCTTCGACGGGGCCTCGGACGCGCGCAGCGGAGGCTCCGGAGCGCACAACCTGAAACGGATATGCGTATTCTGCGGTTCCAGCCTCGGAGGGCGCCCATCCTATCGTGAAGCGGCCGCCCTCTTGGGGCGCACGCTCGCCGAGCGTCGCATCGGTCTCGTGTATGGGGGTGCCAGCGTCGGCCTGATGGGCATTCTGGCGGACGCGGCGCTTGACGCGGGAGGCTCGGTCGTCGGCGTGATCCCGAAAGCGCTGGCCAAGAAGGAGGTCGCGCACGAGGGTCTGACGGCGCTCCGCATCGTGGGATCCATGCACGAGCGCAAGGCTTTGATGGCGGATCTTTCAGACGGCTTCATCGCGCTCCCCGGCGGCATGGGCACGCTCGAGGAGTTCCTTGAGATCATGACCTGGGCGCAGCTCGGTCTGCACCAAAAGCCCTGCGGGCTGCTCGATGTCGAGGGCTATTTTGCCCCGCTGCTCATGTTCCTCGACCGCGCGGTGGAGGAGCGCTTTGTGAAGGAGGTCCACCGGCGACTTGTCCTCGTCGCCGGGCAGCCGGCCGCGCTCCTCGACGCGTTTGCGGAGCACCGGGCACCTGTCGTCGAGAAGTGGATCGACGGGAATGAGGAGTTGTGAGACGCCGTCCCAAAGCCATCTCCGCATTTGGCGTTGTCCCGTGGATCCTCAGGGCAAAAGGGAAGCTCCAAGGGCGCGGGCCAAGCGTGGCGCTCTCGTGGAAGCGCCCCGTGAGCGAAAGCGACCTTGGCAGATGGCAGGTCGAGGCAGGTCCGCTGCGGGCGGGATTCCCGCAAGAGCGAAGGCCTGACCAAGCTTCGCAAGAGGGGTCAGCGAAGGCTCCGCTCTGCCTCCTCACGGCCACGGATCGGCTCACACTCGCCTATCTGGGGGGCCTCGCAGGTCTCGCCGCCTGGGGATATCCGAAGCCGGAGCTCCTTCTCTTGGGGATCGGCAGCCTCGCGATCGCCATCGTCGGGACCGCCCTTTGGGGCGCACGCTCGGCGCTCGGTCGCGTGGTCCATGACTTCTTCCCAGCTCCCACGGTCCCTTGCATGTTCTGCCTGACCGGACCCGTGATTGCCGCTGTGAACCCCATCTCCTGGGACGCGAGATTCGCTGCGCTCGATCGCGAGCTCTTCCCTGGGCTTGCGGCGGCGTGGTACGGCGCATTGGGCAGACCCTGGTGGCTGAGCGACGCCGCGGCCGTTCTCTACTTCAGCTACTACGCGATTCCCCTCGTGATGGGCGTCGCGCTTTACCGGGCGGGGAGGCGTGTCGAATTCGATGCCTTCGCGTTCACCGTCGTGGCCACGTTTCTCGCATCGTACCTCTGCTATTTCGTGACCCCAACCCTGGGTCCGCGTATCCCGATCGATCGTGAAGCCGCGGTCCTTGGGGGCGCGGCGCTAAGCAGGGGTTTGCGCTGGTTTCTGCGCGCGGTCGAATTGAACCAACTCGATGCTTTCCCGAGTGGACACACGGCATTGTCGCTCGTCTTTCTCGCGCTCGCCTGGAGGCTGTTCCCAAGATGGCGCCTTCCGATGACTCTGCTTGTGCTGGGGATCGTCTTTTCCACCGTATATCTGTCGCTCCACTACGTGATTGACCTTGTCGGGGGTGCGCTGCTCGCTGCCCTTGTGCCCCTTCTTTTGCCGGTGCTCCGATACGGCGTGACTCCGCGGGATCACCGGCCGTCGTCAAAGGCGCGAAAGCTCCCCCCCGACCAGCCAATTCGCTCGAACCGGCCGCTGCGGTAGCGCAGCATGCGATCGGCTGTCCTGAGGTGCCCGGGGGAGACCCAGGAGCCGGTCCTCCACGTAGGGACGTTGCCGATGCGACCACGGCCGGGTCCGTAGTGGATGTGGCCGTGCACGAGAACATCGACCCCGTGGAGCAGGGGCGCGATGCGTTTCGGGAGGGCTTTGCGTCCAAGAAAACACTCGAGCGCCCCCCCGGCGGAGGTGAGCCAACCTGGACCGAATCGATAGAGCGAACGCAGCGTCGCAGATCGCCCGTAGACGAAATTCTCGAGCGAAAGGAGCCTGCGACCCACACGATCGTAGCTCTCCCAGAGCGTCTCCGATGCAGAGAAGCGATGGCCGTGGAGAACTCGAACGCGCTCTCCCGTCCGCGTCTCGAAATCGAGGCACCAGCGGTCGGGAAAGACCCGCGACGATGGACCAGGGAGCGCGTCGTGGTTGCCCTCGATGTAAACGACGCGGCGCCCTTCCCGTTGCCAGCCGTCCGCAAGCTCCGCGAGCTGCGCCACGAGCTCTTGATCGGCGGCGCGCTGAACTCGCCGAAAGCCGTCGACGACGTCGCCGTTCAGCACCACCAGCTCGGCGTCATCCACCGCCTCGGGCAGGTGGCGGAGCCAGCGCGCGTGGTGCCGAGAACAAATCGCCCAGCCGAGATGGACGTCGGAGAAGAGCAAGGCACTTTGCACAGGCCCGGAGACAGACACCGCTATGGAGTTAGCACGTCCGGGCAAGGAGGCCCAGCACACCGTCGCTGAGAAACGATCTGAGACCGATGAAACGGGCGGGATCCAGCTCGCCCGAGAGACTGCGAAGGGGGGGCCACCGGTTCAGCGCACCAAGCCGCCTCCGCCGCCTACCACTGCCTCCTCAGAAGGCCCAGCCGTTATAGACCTCATAGACCTCGACCGGTCCGCCCTGAAAATATGCCGTGGTGGGAAACCGAAACGTCGCGGTCGGCGATCGAACGCCAGTTGCAGCGGGGCCCGGGGATCATTGGGGTCGTACATGGTAAAGGAAATGGTGTCACGATGGAGCACCGCACCAAAGAGCAGTACCGCATGATTGATGGAAAGGGAGTGTGTGACCACGTGCACCACAGGGGGACGGTTCTGCTGCAAAGACTCGACGAGCTCCGCTGCCGTCGCCTGCTGCTGCTCCGCTGGAAAAGGTAACAGCATCCGCCAGTTGCCACGCTGCAAGAAGCTCTGCCACGCACCTCCGAGCTGCTCCTTGACGAGCTGCTCGCGCGCCGCGCTGAAGGCGCGCAGGTTCGGGTAGCCGGGGATCACGATCGGCGGTTCGTTCGGACGATCTTCGCGGGGATCCGTCGCGACGACACGCCGGACGAGCTCGGCGTACGCTTCATCGCTCAGCATGTGCTGCGTGGGGTCGAAGCGGGCATGCTGGAAAAACTGGCGAGCGGAGCGTGCCATCACGAAGCAGCGCAGCGTGTAGTCCGAGTTGGGCTCGTGTCTTCGCCTCGGCCCGCCCTTTGAGGAGGGGATGTTGTACTCGAAGACCGTCTCGTTGGCGAAGGCGAAGCTGTCACGGGGGAAGTCGAAAGCGGAGTGGATGGTCTCGGGCGTCTTCCGGTCTCGCAGCGCTTCGCCGTAACATGCGCCGAGACCGAACGCGCCGAAGAGAGCGAAGAGTCTGAGGAGAGAGGAATGCAGCATCGAGTCGCAATGAGGCGCCGCAACGCCGCAGATCAGACCGTTGTGGCGATCCCTCCGTCTACGGGGATCACCGCCCCGGTGACATAGGATCCCGCGCGCGATGCCAAGTAGATGGCCACACCCGCCATATCGTCGGATTCGCCGATCCGACGCAGTGGGCACGAGTTCACGATCACGTCGTGAAAGCGTTCCAGGGTTTCGGCCATCATCTTGCTTTCGAACGGACCCGGCGCGACCGCGTTGACCGTGATCTTGCGGGGCGCGAGCTGGCGAGCCAACACCCGCGTCAAATGATGTACCGCCGCCTTGCTTGCCGAATAGGCGTAGGTCTCGAAGGCGGGAACGTGGAGACCGTCGATCGAGCCAATGTTGATCACCCGCGCGGGGTCTCCGGGCTGCGCGGCCTTCTCAAGCAGCGGCAAGCAGAAGCGCGTCAAGTGGAACACACTCTTCAGATTGAGGTTCATGACCTTGTCGAAGGCAGCGTCCGGGTACTCGGCGATGGGAGCGCCCCAGTTCGCCCCGGAGTTATTGACCAGCACGTGAAGCGCGCTCTCCCGGTCCGCTACGGCGTCGGCGAGACCTCGGCAGCCACGTTCCGTCCCGAGATCGGCGCCGAAGGCAACGCATTCGCCATGCCGCGACAGCTCTGCCGCCACGCGCTCGCACTCCTCGCGCTTTCGCGACGCGATGTAGACCTTCGCACCCGCTTCGACGAAGCCACGCGTGATCATGAGGCCGATTCCGCGGCCTCCCCCCGTGACGAGTGCGACCTTGCCCGCGATCGAGAACAGATTCTTCATGCTTGCCCTCCCGCTGTCTGTCACTTGCCGTCCGGCTGGACCGCGCCCGTGGCCTCCTGCCAGGCCCGCTGGATCACGAAGTCACGATCGAGCCGCATGACAAAGGGGAAGGCCATCACTCCGTATCCGTTGTCCGCAGTGAGGACTGCGCTGCGCTGCGCTTCCGCAAGCGACTGGCCCTTGGCCGCCGCGTCGGCGCCCACCTGCCACAACTGGCGAATGAAGCGCTGGAACGCGATCAGCCCGGCGCGGTCTGAGACGGGTCCGTGACCTGGGATGACCCGATCGAAATCGAGCGCTAGCACGCGGTCGAGCGTATCTCCCCACTCCTTCACCGAGCCCCCAGAAGCGAGGTCGATATTCGGATAGAGGCCGTTGAAGTACAGATCGCCCGCGTGAAGAACACGGTCCTCGACAAAAAGCACGACCATATCACCGTCGGTATGTCCCCGGCCGAGGTGCATGGCGCGGATCGTCTTACCGCCAAGTTTGATTTCGTGCTGATCGGTGAAGGTCTCGTTGGGCAGCGTGCTGGCCGCAGCGCCCGTCCAGTACTCGGCGTCGCGGTTGCGCAGGTGTTCGAGCGTGCGCTCGGTGGCGACGATCTTGGTCCCCGGCGCGAAAGCGGGATTGCCGTGCGTATGATCCCGGTGCCAGTGCGTATTCAGCACCACCTGGACAGGGCCACCGCCAAGCTCCTCGGCGAGCTCTCGGATGCGGTCCCCCTGCATGCGAAACGTCATGGTGTCGACGACCACCGCGCCTTCGGAGGTGCGAAGGACGCCGACGTTCCCGCCGAGCCCGAAGATGCAGCTCACGTCTCGGGAGATCGTTTCGGTGCGGAGCGCGCGGACCCGTCCCACGCCATACACCGCCAGCACGGCCAGGGCGAGACCGACGACAAGGGCGATACGTCCAAGAATCCGAGCCATGAACCCCTCCTGCCCGAGATCACAGCGTCGGGAGTATAGGGAGGCGTCGGCGCGCCGCCGCCTCAGCATTCGTGGAGCGGGTCGTTCTGCGCGGAAACCCAAAGGGTCGATTTGCGAAACGAGGGGCGCTTTCGACCGGGGTGGCGGAAGGGCCGCGATCCCGACCCTCGAGGTGCGGGCGGACAGGCGCGGAGTTTCGTACGCTTAGGGCTCCTGGAACGCCCCCACTGCTGACGGAGGTTCCCCCCCATGGCGCTTCTCACCGTTCTCTCCGTCCAGATGCGCCCGGGACGTTCTCCAGCATACGAGGAGAGCATTCGCCGCATCGCACAGCGCGCTGCGGACCGGAAGGAGGGCGGACGCTGGCAGGCCCAGGAAGTGGCCTTCGGATCGATCGGGACGCTGTACTTCGTTCAGGAGCACGCGGACTGGGCAGCGCTCGGCGAACAAGACCCGCCGCCGGTCTACTTGGCGCGGTTATTTGGCGAGCGCGAAGCAACGAAGCTCTACCATGAGATGACAGAGTGCTTGGCGGAGCTACGCTACACAGTGTCACAGGACCGGCCGGACCTCAGCTACGCGCCCCAGGTGCATGCGGCGCCCCCGGCCCTCACGCTCGTGACCTTTCTACGGGCGCGGCCGGGCAGCATCCCGGCGTGCGAGGAGCTCATCGGGAAGGTCGCGGAGGCGATCCCCAAGGCAGACGATCCGAGCCGCTTGCTCGCCTATCAGACCGTGATTGGCGATTTGCGCACCTATTGGACCGTCCGGCCGATCCAGCGCGTCGAGGAGCTCGACCAGGTGCTCCCGCCCCAGGAACTGCTCGTTCGTGCCTTCGGGGCCGCCGAAGGGGACCGCATCTACCGCAAGGGCATCGACGCCCTCCAGCGCGCCGAGCGGCAGATGACCGTCTTGCGTCCCGATCTCTCCTACCTCGGCTGATTCTCGCAGGCCTCCCTCGGGGAGGATGGGCCGGCAATGGCGCGCCTGCGCCGCGCGCAGGTCTTGCCCGCCGGCAAGGCAGGACAGGCACAAGCCGCCAGCGCCGTACCTGGGCAGCGCAGGGCGCGCTTCCCCCGAAGGGGCACGCTCCTTGCTTTAGGATCGTTCTGGGCGGCTGCAGATGACCTCGGATCTCTTCACGGACTACCAGCGCGGGGACTTCTTCGACGAGGTCTTCGATGCGCAAGGCGAGATCCGGCCACACTACCGGCCTCTGGTCGAGCGCCTTCGAGCGCTGCCCTCCGACGAACTCCTCCGCAGGGCGCGTCTGCGCGACACGATCCTCCGTAACCTCGGCATCACCTTCGCCGTCTACGGCGAAGCGCAGGGCATCGAGCGCACCTGGCCCCTGGACTTGATCCCGCGGATCATTCCCGCCGATGAATGGCGCCACGTTGAGCGCGGGCTCGTCCAGCGTGTGCGGGCGCTCAACTGCTTCCTCGAAGACCTGTACGTCGGCGAACGCGCCGCCTTGCGGGAGGGCGTGATCCCGACCTGGCTCGTCCAGTCGTCGGCAGGCTTCTGCCGGGAGGCCTACGGAATCCCCGTTCCCCGGGGCGCGCACTGCCTGGTCGCTGGCATTGACGTCGTGCGCGACGCCCGCGGGACCTACCGCGTGCTTGAGGACAACCTGCGGACCCCGAGCGGAGTGTCCTATGTCCTCGAGAACCGCGCGACCCTGACACGCGTCCTTCCGCTGGCCTTCGCGCAGCACCGGGTACGCCCGGTGAACCACTACGGAGCGTCTCTGCTCTCGGCCCTGCGCAACCTTGCACCCCCTAGCGCCTCGGATCCACCGCGTGTCGTTGTGCTGACGCCGGGCATC
The DNA here is from genome assembly GCA_035315025.1 of Myxococcota bacterium. Classification (GTDB taxonomy): domain Bacteria; phylum Myxococcota_A; class UBA9160; order UBA9160; family UBA9160; genus UBA9160. Next base: position 7,009 of record DATFYN010000310.1, on the reverse strand, counting down.
TACAACTCCGCGTACTTCGAGCACGCCTTTCTCGCGCGGCAGATGGGCATCGAGCTGGTAGAAGGTCGCGATCTTGTGGTCGACGACCACGTCGTGTTCATGCGCACGACCCGCGGCCTCTCCCGCGTCGATGTGATCTACCGCCGGGTGGACGACGAATTCCTCGACCCAGCGGTTTTTCGCTGCGACTCGGTTCTCGGCGTGCCTGGTCTGCTGGCTGCCGCACGCGCTGGGAATGTCAGCCTCGCCAATGCGATCGGGAACGGTGTCGCAGACGACAAGGCGGTCTACGCCTATGTCCCGGCCCTTGTCCGCTTCTATCTCGGCGAGGAACCGATCCTGCCGAACGTCGAGACCTACCTGCTTTGGGAGCCTGACCAGCGAGCGGCAGCGCTCTCGCGACTCCACGAACTCGTGGTCAAGCCGGTGGACGCTTCGGGAGGATACGGGATCGTGATCGGGCCGAAGGCGACTGAGGAAGAGCTCGCCGCGGTACGCAAGGCGATCGAGGCCAAGCCCCGCAACTACATTGCGCAGGAGGTCGTCGCGCTCTCACGCCATCCGACCCTCGTCGACGACGCCCAGCGCGGCGGAGGCCGGATCGAAGGGCGCCATATCGATCTGCGGCCCTTCGTCCTCACGGGGGAGAAGATCGAAGTCATTCCGGGCGGCCTCACGCGCGTGGCGCTTCGCAAGGACTCACTCGTCGTGAACTCTTCCCAGGGCGGCGGGTCGAAGGATACCTGGGTCCTCGCAGCAGATGAAAATGGTACGGCGGGATGATGCTGGCGAGGCACGCAGAAGACCTCTTCTGGGCTGGCCGCTACATCGAGCGTGCCGAGGACACCGCACGGCTTCTTGACGTCACCTACCACGGCCTGCTCGAGTCGCCGCTTCTAGACGCCGCGAGCGCGTGGCGCGAGCTCCTCGAGCAGCTCTATCTCGACCAGGCTTTCGCAGCCAAGGGCCTGCCGATAACCGACTCTGCCGTGACGGAGTTTCTGGTGCTGGACCCTAACAACGCAGGCAGCATCGTGCGCTCGGTGGCGCGTGCCCGTGACAATGCGCGCAACGTTCGTGAGCGCATCTCGACCGAGCTCTGGGAGGCCATCAATACTCTCTTTCTGGAATTGCACGCACGCGACCTGCGTGCTGACCTCGAACGCGAGCCGTACCAGCTATACAGGTTTGTGAAGAGCCGTTGCCAAATCATCAGCGGAGTCTCCGCGGAGACCATGTCGCGCGACGACGGCTGGCGCTTCCTGCTGCTCGGTCGGATGCTGGAACGGGCGGAGATGACCTGCCGACTGCTCTCGGTGCGCTTCCGCCGTTCCGGCCGCGCGGCGGTTCCATCCGATGTCCACTACTGGATCGCCGTTCTAAAGTCGGTCTCCGCCTTTGAGGCGTACCTTCGAGCGCACCGCGCACAGATTGAACCGCAGGATGTCCTCGAGTTCTTGCTGCTCTCCCGCGAGTTCCCGCGCAGCGTGCTGTTCGCGCTCCGGGCGAGCGAGTCCGAGTTGGTTCGGCTCGGTGCAGGGACGATTCCGAGCCGGCCCGAGCGGTTGCTCGGTCGGCTCCGGGCGGACCTCGAGTTCATGGATATCCACGAAATCGTCGAGAGTGGGTTGCTGGCGGCACTCGATGCCCTCCAGCACGGGATCCTCGCGGTCGCCGAGGCTGTCGAGCGGCATTTTTTCCGGGCCGCCGCCCCGCCCGAGCTCCATGTGTTCGAATCCGTGTAGGGAAGTGAGGCAAGGCGATGCGCTTCGAAATCGACTACACGAGTGAGTTTAAGTACCTCGAGCCTGTGTGGGAGTCGCAGAATCTCTTGCGGGCCTGTCCGACGACCGATGCGCATCAGACGCTGCTGCACTATGAGCTGCGGACTGTGCCCGCGGCCCGCGTTCATTCCTACGTCGACTACTGGGGTACCCGCGTCGACGCGTTCGGTGCGCGGGCTCCGCATGATCGCCTCTCGATTCACGCGCGCTCCTCGGTCGAAACGCGGTCGACGGGTCCGATGGCTGCAGCGCCGGCCTGGAAGCGCCTTTCGGATCCGGCGTTCATTGAGGCCCACCTCGAGTACCTCGCACCCTCGCGCCACACGGCATGGAATGAGGCCCTGCGCGCGGAGGCGGAACGCCGAGCGGCGCCGGCAGGCGCAGACATCGTCGGAGCCGTGCTCTCCCTGCATCGCATGGTCGGGAGTTCGCTGGCTTACGTCCCGGGCTCGACCACCGTAGGGGTCGACGTGAACGACGTCTTGCGCGGCCGCAAAGGAGTCTGCCAGGACTTTGCCCATCTGTTAATCGCGATGTGCCGCAGCCTGGCCATCCCTGCGCGCTACGTCTCCGGCTACCTCTTCTCGGAGAGCTCCGAGAGTGAGCACGAACCTCAGGTCGAAAGCGTCAAGGTCAAAACACACGCTTGGGCGGAGGTCGCGATTCCCGCTGCCGGGTGGTGGGGCCTCGATCCCACCAACCGCCAGGAGACCGGACCACGGCACATCAAGATCGGTCACGGCCGCGACTACGATGACGTGCTGCCGCTGCGCGGCGTGTACCTCGGCGGCGGGGACCACAAGCTCGACGTCTGTGTGTCGATCCGGCGCGAGGCTTCCGCTCAACAGCAATAGAGCAATCCCCGATTGCCATATCGCGGGTGGTACGTACGCACTGTGCCGGTGAGCGTCGCCCTCCCGCTGGCACCGACGTCCGTGCGCCGCGAGAACCTCCCCCTGCGGGCCGTTCTTGGTTATGGCGCTGGCAACTTTGCCTTCTCGCTCCTTGGCCTTGTCGTGGCCGTGAATTTGCAATTCTTCTACACTGACTACGTCGGCCTCTCGGCTGGGCTTGTTTCGTGGGCACTGCTCTTCGCGCGACTCTTCGACGCCTTCGTGGATCTGGTGATAGGCTGGCTCTCCGACCGAACAAACACACGCTTGGGTCGCCGCCGCCCCTTTATCGTCGGTGCCGCGATTCCGCTCGGCATCGCTTTCTATCTCCTGTTCGCACCCCCTGAGCTAGCGAATCCCGCGCGGCAACAGGGCCGGCTGCTCGTGTACATGCTCGGGTTCTACACGCTCACGTTCCTGATCTGGACCATCGGCGCGATCCCCTATTACAGCCTTGGCGCGGAACTAACGGACGACTACCTCGAGCGCACCCGCGTGATCGCGGTGCGTGAGGGCTGGGGGCTCGCGGGGCTCCTCGCGGCGACGATCCTCCCCGCGTATCTGATTGATCTCTACGGCGGCCGGCATGGCTACGCCGCGATGGGAGCGATTCTCGGCGCCGCGACCGCGGCCTTCCTTTTCTTCTCCGGTCTCGTCGCCCGCGAACGCCCGGAGTTCCAGGGGCGTCCGGCCCTGAACCCCTACGCGGGAATCGCCGCCACCTTCGAGAATCGGCCGTTTCGCGCACTGCTCGCGGCCTTCGCTTCGAGTGCTATCGCCGGTGCCTGCCTGCGACGCTCGTGGCTCGGGCCCGGCACGGTCGGGTTCTTCTCCGCGATTCTTGTCGTCGGAGGAATGAGCTTCGGCAACTACCTGGCGCTGCCGCCGTCGATCGTTGCCGATCTCATCGACTCTGATGAAGCCAGCACCGGCCTGCGTCACGAGGGCGCATACTTTGCGATCTGGTCTCTCGCCACGAAGGCAGGAAATGCGATCACAGGCTTCGCGGCGCTGCAGGTGCTCGAGCACGTCGGGTACGTGCCGGGCGTTCCCCAGACCGAGCTCGTCAAGACGTGGATGCTGTGGATGTACTCCTGGTTCCCAGCGTTCTGGTACCTGATCTCCGCGCTCGCCCTTCTTGGCTTCCGATTTACCCGGGACGACCTCGACCAAGCGCAGCGTCAAATCGGCCGCGCCTAAGACCCGGTTGCGCTTCTCGGTTCGCAGATCGACTCGGTCGCTCTTGGCCGGTCCTTAGAGGTCCAACGTGCCGCTTGAGGAGATGCGCGCGCGCGCGATCGCCTTGCCCTTGGTCCGCAGCAGCACCTCGCGAGGCGCGCGCGCGATCATGGCGGTCCAGCGTGCGACCTCCTCGTCGAGCTCGCTGCGCGCCACCACGCGGGAGACGAGTCGGAGCTCCCGCGCCTCCTCCGCGTCGACGCGTCGGCCGGTCAGACACAGGTCCCGCGCCACAGCCGCTCCGACGAGGTCATGCAGCGGCGAGTACAGGACGTCGCCGAAAGCGATCTCTGGATGGGAGAAGTAGGTCTCTGGCACGGCGATGCGCAAATCGCACATCACCGCGAGGTCAAACCCGCCGGCGATCGCCGGCCCGTTTACTGCGGCCACGAGAGGGAGCGGGAAGTCGAGACACGCGTGGTGGTAGCGGTCACTGGAGGCCCAAAGGCGGCGCGCGAACTCGGGATCCGAAGCCTTTTGGAACTCCTTCAGGTCAAATCCCGCGCAGAACGTATCGCCGCTTCCCGTCAGCACCACGACCTTGACCTCAGGATTCGCGGCGAGTGCGGAGAGCGCATCGCTAATCTCGTCTCGCAGCGCGATGGAAAGGGCGTTCTTCCGCTCGGGTCGGTGAAGCGTCAGGCGCGCGACACCGTCTTCCGGTGGGGACAGCAGCAAGAAGTCAGGCACCCGCCGTCTCCTGAACTAGGTCCTCGCGCCCATCGCCGCCAGCACATTGGCGCGGTGGCCGAGGGTGTGCGCAATGCCCGAGAGCAGGGAAAAGGCACGTCCCACGAGCACGAAATCGCTCGGCACCCGGACGACGGGATTCTCGCGGACGGCCTCGAACAACCCGTCTGTCATCTCCTCCGTGAACTCGCCTTCGAAGCGTCCCGTGTCACTGCGGCGCATCATTCGACGTGCGATTTCCAAGAAGGGAGCCGGGTCCCCCGTCTTGGTCGCAAAGCCGAGCTCGCGAAAGGCCCGGATCATCGCGGCCTCGTTGAGGGTCATCATCGAGAACATGAGCTCGAAAAGACCGAGTCCAAAACCTTCGGGCAGCTGCTTCGACAGGCCGAAATCCATCAGCACGATTTGACGGTTGGGACGTACGAAAAGATTCCCAGGGTGAGGGTCGGCTTGAAAGAAGCCCGCCGCGAGAATCATTCGCACGAAGATCCGCATGAGCTCTTGCACGACATCGCCGGGATCGAGGCCTGCCCGGCGCAGTGCGTCCAGATCGGTCACCTTGATTCCGTCCACAAGCTCCATCGTGAGCACACGCGATGTCGACCACTCGCGGTGGATCTTCGGTACCACAACGGAGGGGTCGTCTCGGAAGATCTCGCGCACCCGGTCCGCGCTGTCTGCTTCGCGCCGGAAATCGAGCTCCAGTGCAAGGTGAGAGGTGAGCTCCGTGAGAAGCGGCAAGAGCTCAATTGGCTGCGGATCAAGGCGTTCGTAGATCTGACAGCCGCGCCGGATGTTTTCGAGATCGGTTCGGACGATTTCTTCAATGTCAGGGTACTGAACCTTGACGGCGACGGCCCGTCCGTCGCGCAGACGCGCACGGTGCACCTGGGCCAGCGACGCAGAGGCGAGAGGAATTCCCTCGAACTCGGAGAATACCGCGTCGAGCGGCTTTCCGAGTTCACGCTCAACGGCAGCGGCGATCCGCTCGAACGGCTGCGGCGGGACCGCGTCGTGGAGCTGCTTCAGCACGCAGACGAAAGCCGGCGGGAAGACGTCGGAACGGGTGGCCATCACCTGGCAGACTTTGATCACGACGCCGCGCAGATCGAGCGCGGTGCGGAGCATGACGCGCGCGGCGCGCTCATGTGTGCGCTCGCGGCAGGCAGTCGGCCGGCCGAGTGCGCGCCGCAGGTAGTCGGCGGGCTTGTACAGCAGCCACAGGACCACCCCCGTGCGAGCGATGCGGGCGCCGCGTCGAAGGCGCGTCTTGAACTTCAAGCGGCGTGTCCCTCGGCGCCGGACATGGGCTCGAAACCCGTCTTCTTGGCTGGAGTAAAGGAAGTCTCGAGCGCGTCGAATTCCTCGAGCAGCCGCTGCGGGGAGCCCGCGCGCTTCATCGCTTCGACCAGGGACGCTCGCGTGTCGGCCCGCTGTTCCTGCGGGCGGCTCGTGGTGAGGACGCCGAGCGTTCGATGCAGGAGCACATCGACCACGCTGCGCCCAGGGATCGTGCCACCATCGACCGTGAGGAGCGTGCGCGCGCAGATTTCGGAGAGCGCCGTTCGCAGGTACTCCACGTGCGGGGTCTCGTCATGGCGAATGCACCGCACCATGCTGCCGGCGCGCTCCGGCTCGGCCGAGATCTCCGGGTCGGAGAGCAAGCGGTCCCCCCAATCAAAGGTGCCCGCGGCGAAGACCTCGATCACTAGGACGTTCGCCATGGTGGCGAGCATCGCCTCCAGTGTCTCGTCGAGCTGTGGAAACGAGCGTTTTCGCTCGGAGGGGCGCCCACCACCGCCCAGGATGCGCATCAGCACGTCCGGCGGAACGCGGGGATTCTCGAGTGCGAGGTCACGAGCGGCCTCCCACATCTGCTTGTGCCCGCCCTCGTTTCGGTGGCCTGCCTCGTCCCGCGCGTGCGCCTCGAACAGTCCGCGCTCGAGGTGCGCGAGTGCAGTCCCGTCGATCGGCTCGCGCACGAGCGTTCGCAGGTCGGGCACGCGGACGTCGCGGATCACGGCACCGAAGCCTTCCACGATGGCGATCATGGTGAGGGCCCGAACGATCGGGTCCCGAACGCCCGCCCGCAGCAGGAGCTTTGCCTGCGCCACGTTCGGGTATTGAGGCGGCAAGAGCTCGCGAGAGATCGTGAGAAGGCGAGCGCCCTCGGCGGCAAGCCGCCCCTGCCATGCGCGGATCGCGGGCGCGCGGTGAAGAGTGCGGGGCGAGCGATATGCGCCGGACGAGTCGAAGCCTCCGTGGCAGCGCACGCCGTTCGCGATCAGGGGTTCGAGGCCCGGGTCGCTGGCCAGGATTTCATCGGCGGAGTAGGTCACACGCTCGTCTGTGTGGGCTCGAGAGGAAGGGAGGGGCAGCATCATCGCGATCTCCCGCAACCGG